>JAJEAC010000208.1 GCA_022824315.1 Silicimonas sp. | reverse complement strand
CAAACCCCGAAAACCGAATTCAGACAGTTCAGGACGGCAGGCTACGACCGTCAAAACCCGTGCGAAGACCGCTCGGACCGCCTCGGCCATGCCCGCTCACCGTCACGCCGGCCTCTCGGAGGCGAAAATAAAATGGTCCTGATGGGGAGTTCATGATGATGGGCGGATACGCGACGATCACTGCAGTCAATCTCGGCGTGAACGTCTTCGTTGCGATGCTGGTGATTGCACCGGTTGTCGTCGGCCTGATCGGCCTTGTCGTTGAACGGCTCGTGATCCGCCATCTCTACGGTCGCCTGGTTGACACGATGCTGGCGACTTGGGGCCTGAGCCTGTTCTTCATAGGTCTCGCCACGATGATTTTCGGGAACACGACCACCGGCATTTCAACACCGATCCCCGGCTTCGCCATCGGCGACTACCAGGTCAATGGCTACAACTTCTTCATCATAGTCGTCTCGGCATTGCTGCTTGTCGCGATGCTTGCGGTGCTGAAAGGCACGCGCGCCGGTCTAGTCGCCCGCGGCACGATGCAAAGACCGGACATGGCGGCGGCATTGGGCTACAGCCCTGACCGGGTCTACATGGCAACGTTTTTTTGCGGCTCGGCGTTGTCCGGACTGGCCGGCGCAGTCCTTGCACCCTTGGTCGGGCTCGTTCCGACATCGGGTGGCGCGTACATTGCCAAGGCGTTCATTACCGTCATCGCGGGCGGTCCCTCGCTTGTCGCCGGGCTGTTTGCGAGCGCCAGCTTCTTCGGTGCGGTGAACCAGATCTTTACGTTTGCCATCTCGCCGGTCGTCGGCGAAGTCGCACTGCTTGTCGCGGCAGTCGCCTTGCTCAGGATCCTGCCGCAAGGCGTCACCGGCACGTTCTTCAAGGGCAAGCTCTGATGCCCGGCGACCTCAAAGGGGAAGCCATCGCGATTGCCGTCGTCACGGGTGCCCTGATCCTGGTGCTGCCCTTGGTCATCGGCACCTACACGCTCACCGTCCTGGCAATTTACGGCATGCTGGGCCTGAGTCTCGGCCTGATCTGGGGCTTCGGGGGCATCCTCTGCTTTGGCCAGGCGGCGTTCTTCGGACTTGGCGCATATGCCTACGCGATTTCCGCGATCAACATTGGCGAAAGCACCATTCCGATGTTTCTGGCTGTACTGGTTCCGGCGGTCTTCGCCGTGTTTCTGGGTGCGATGATGTTCTACGGGCGCCTCAACGACGTCTACCTGGGCGTCATCACCCTGGTTGTCACCCTGATCCTGTTCAAGGTCATCAATTCGACCGCCGGCCCGCAATACATGATCGGCAACGCCCGCCTGGGCGGATTCAACGGCATACCCGGCTTTCAGACGCTGAACGTGCCGGGCAGGCCGGACGCCTACATCTGGGGGGACAGCTACTTCTATGTTTGCGCCGTCTTGCTGGGCTTCGTCTACCTGCTCGTGACGGTCCTGCTCCGGTCAAGCTTCGGACGCATCGCCGTTGGCATCCGCGAAAACGAGGTCCGCATGTCGCTGATGGGCTACGACGTGCGGGCGCGCAAGACCGTGATGTTCGCCATCGGGGCCGCCATTGCCGGCCTGGCCGGCGGGCTGTTCGCGAACTGGGCCGAGATCGTCACGCCAAACCTGTTTTCCCTGGGCCAGTCGGCTGAGATCATCATCTGGTGCATAGTGGGAGGGCTTGGGACCCGCCTTGGCCCGGTTCTCGGCGCGGCAGGCCTCGCCTACCTCAAGTTCCTGCTTGGACAGCAGGCCATCATCGACAACGCCCTCGTCACGGGCCTGATCCTGGTGCTCTTCGTTCTCTTCCTGCCGAAGGGCGTCGTGCCGGCCCTTTCGGGACTTTGGAGAGCAAGCTTCGGGCGAAGGGCGCCCGGACGTATCCGCCAGCGGCGCCGTTCGCGTCACCGGGAGCGTCTGAATGGCTGAGGTCGCTCTCGAAACCCAGGGACTCACCATGCGCTTTGGCGGCGTCATCGCGGCGAACAGGGTGGACTTCAAGCTTCGTGCCCGCGAGCTTCGATGCCTGATCGGTCCGAACGGTGCCGGAAAGTCCACCTTCTTCAAGTGCATCACCGGCCTTCAGTCCCCGACCGAAGGCGAAGTGTACATGCGCGGCATCGAGACCACCGGCTGGATGCCGCATCAGATCGCCTCGCTTGGTGTCGGGATGAAGACCCAAACGCCCAATGTCATGGACTCCCTAAGCGTCCATGAGAACATCTGGCTTGCCGCGCGGCGGTTTCATGACTCTCGGGAGGCCGACCGCAAGACTCTGGAGATCATCGACCTCCTGGCCCTGGGGGGCATTGCGAGGGACGATCTGGGTCGGCTGGGACATGGCGAGAGGCAACGCGTGGAACTCGGGCTGGTTGCCGTTGGCGATCCCTGGCTCATCTTGCTCGATGAGCCTGCCGCCGGCCTGGGCGCCGAAGAAGTCGAGCGGATGACGGCAATCATCCATGAACTGAACAGGCAGGCTGCGCTCGTCATTGTCGAGCACGACATGCAGTTCATTCGTTCGATCGCGGAGACCGTGACGGTCTTTCATCAGGGCAAGGTGCTGATCGAGGACCACGTGGACCGTGTCATGTCCGATCCCGTGGTAAGCAACGTCTATCTCGGAAAGAAGTCCTGAGATGAGCGAGGGCGGTGCATATGTGCTGGAAGTCAAGGGGGTCACGGGTGGATATGACAGGGTGCCGATCCTGCATGGCATCGACTTTTCCGTCTCCGAGAACGAGGTGGTCGGCATTCTTGGCCATAACGGAATGGGCAAGTCCACGCTTCTCAAGACCATCATGGGCTTTCTGCCTGCCGGATCCGGGACGATCAGGTTTCGCTCCGAAGACGTCACCCGGATGTCGCCCCACGAACGCGCCGGGCTTGGCGTTGGATATGTTCCCCAGGGAAGGGGCATATTCCCTCAGCTGACGGTTCGCGACAATCTGCGCTTTGCCTGGCATGAGTATGCCGGCGCTTCCGAGAGCGATGTCTTGGAAGCCACCCTGTCCGACTTTCCGCGCCTTCGCGCCCTGTCTGACCGGCATGGCGCAGCTTTGTCTGGTGGTGAACAGCAACTGCTAGCCTTGGCGAGATGCCTGATGGGGGATCCGGACTTTCTCCTTCTGGACGAACCGACAGAAGGCATTCAGCCCTCGATCATCGACGAGATCGGGGAGACGCTGCTCCGCCTTCGCGAGGGTCGGGGGCTTTCCATCCTGCTGGTGGAGCAGAATCTCGACTTCATCTCCGAACTGTCGGATCGGGTCCTTGTCATTGAGCGGGGCCGGATCACTGGCGAGCTGCAAAAATCCGAGCTGTCGGACCATGCCAAGGTCGATCAGTACCTGGGGTTCGGAACAGCCCGTTCAGCCCGAGGGCAAGGGCGTCGGCACCAAGCGACGCCCGAGCCGCGAAAGCGATCCGAACCGCTGGCCGCACCTCCGAGCCAGCCTGCAGTCCAAGACCTGGTGACCAACATGACCGTAAAACGCCCGACACTTTCGCAGATGCGCGACATGGCTAGCCGGTTCGGCATGAGCCTTTCGGATGAAGAGCTGCACGAATACTGCGAAATCATGGAACCCTACATCCAGGCCTATGACCGGCTGGACGCAACGCCGGACAACCTGCCGCCTGTGCGTTACCCCCGGTCGCCGGGCAGATTCCCGGATTCCTCGGAAAACCCTCTCAACGCCTGGTACGTCAAGACCGAGATCAGGGGCGCGCCGGACGGTCCGTTGCGTGGCAGGCGGGTTGCACTCAAGGACACGATCTGCCTGGCCGGCGTGCCGATGATGAACGGATCGTCGGTGATGGAAGGCTACACGCCGGAAATCGACGCGACCATCGTCACCCGGATGCTGGATGCCGGCGCAATCATCGCCGGCAAGGCGCATTGCGAGAATTTCTGCCTCTCGGCCGGATCGCACACGGGCTCCAAGGGCCCGATCCACAATCCCTGGAAACACGGATTCATGGCGGGTGGCTCGTCCGGAGGATCGGCGGCACTGGTTGCCGCCGGGGAGGTCGACATGGCCATCGCCGGGGACCAGGGAGGTTCGATCCGCATCCCCTCCTCGAATTGCGGCGTTTACGGCATGAAGCCCACGCACGGGCTCGTCCCGTACACCGGCGTCATGCCGATCGAGCGGACGATAGACCATGTCGGGCCGGTAACGAACACAGTGGCGGACAACGCCCTGCTGCTCGAAGTCCTTGCCGGCGAGGATGGTCTTGATCCGCGCCAAAGCTGTCCGCGAACGTTTCACTACACCGAGGCTCTGGGGCGCGGGGCGCAAGGTCTCCGAATAGCGATTCTCAAGGAGGGGTTCCATCGGGCCGAGAGCGAAGCGGACGTCGACCAAATTGTGTTCGCCGCCGCCGAACGCTTCCGAGAACTCGGCGCGCATGTCGAAGAGGTCTCGATTCCGGAGCACAATCTCGCGGTTGACTGCTGGACCGCAATCACGGTCGAGGGTTTGCAGGATCACATGATGCACGAAAATTCCGGCGGCACGAACTGCAGGGGTCTCTTCCTGCCCTCCATGATGGATCACATGGCACAGTGGCGGAGCAGGGCCGATGAACTGACACATTCGCTCAAGGTCTGCATGTTCCTCGGCGAGTTCTTCCAGGAACAGTACCGCGGCCGCTTCTACGGCAAGGCGCAAAACCTGATGCGCAAGGTCAACCGGGCCTACTCGAGCGCGCTGGCGCAGCACGACCTTCTGTTGATGCCAACCGTGCCGATGAAGCCGCAGCAAGTCCCGCCCGCGGACTGCTCCATCAGCCTCTACGTTCAGCGCGCGTTCGAAATGATCGGCAACACCGCACCGTTCAACGGCGGCTTGCCCGCCATCAACGTGCCGTGCGGCCTGAGCGAAGGCCTGCCCATAGGCATGATGCTTGTCGGCGAGAGATTCGGAGAGATGAAGCTTTACCAGGCCGCGCATGCCTTCGAGCAATCCGGCGACTGGCGGACGATGTAGGACAGGGGATCATCATGTCAATCCTGAACGAAAGCCTGGCGAGCCGGATTTCCGATTGGGAAGCACGGCCTGATGCACCGGCCGAGACGCTTGCCCCGAATGACGGCCAGTCCTACGTCCGTGGCCCGTCGCACCCGCCTCTGGCCTATGCCACCATTCCGCAACTTCTGGGCGAAGCGGTTTCACGCTTTGGTCCGCGCGATGCCGCCGTGTTCTGCGAGCAAGGTGTCAGGATGAGCTACTATGATCTTGACCGGGCGGTGGACGAACTCGCATCCGGCCTCCTGGCGCTGGGCCTCGACAAGGGTGACCGGCTGGGCATCTGGTCGCCGAACCGGGTCGAATGGGTGCTGACCCAGTTTGCGACCGCACGTGTGGGCGTTCTGCTGGTGAACATCAACCCGGCCTATCGTTCGGGGGAACTGGAATACGCATTGAACAAGGTTGGGTGCAAGGCGCTGATTGCGGCCAAGTCGTTCAAGACCTCCGACTATTCAGGCATGATTCGAAGTCTCGCCCCCGAACTTGAAGACTGCGAACCGGGACGGCTCCAGTCGGCCAGGTTTCCGCATCTGCGCAGCGTCGTGATCATGGACGACGGGCCCGGGGCGGGTGCGTATTCCTTCGAACAGCTCCGCAAGCTTGGCGGTCCCGCCCAGCAGCTCAGGCTTCCGGCGATCGACAAGACCCTGAGCCCCGACGATGCGATCAACATTCAGTTCACGTCCGGCACGACGGGCAGCCCGAAAGGGGCGACCCTCTCGCACTACAACATCGTCAACAACGCCCGCTTCGTGACCGACCGGATCAACCTGACAGAGATCGACAGGCTGGCCATACCTGTCCCGCTGTATCACTGCTTCGGTATGGTCCTGGGGGTCCTAGGCGCGATCAGCAAAGGGGCCACGGCAGTCTTTCCCGGCGAAGGATTCGATGCGGGCCAGACGCTCGATGCCCTGGCCGGGGAGCGATGCACGGCCGTCTACGGCGTCCCGACGATGTTCGTCGCGATGCTGGAGGCTCTTGAAGCGGAGCCGCGCGACGTGTCCCGCCTGCGAACCGGCATCATGGCCGGCGCCCCCTGCCCGGTTGACGTCATGCAACGCGTCAACTCGGAAATGAACATGAAAGAGGTCACGATCGCCTATGGCATGACGGAAACGTCGCCGGTCTCCTTCCAGAGCTTCGTTGACGATCCCACGGACAGGCGATGCGAGACAGTGGGGCGGGTTCACCCACATCTCGAAATCAAGATCATCGACAATGACGGCCGGATCGTTCCGGTCGGCGCTCAAGGCGAGCTTTGCACGCGCGGCTATTCCGTCATGAAAGGGTATTGGCAGGAAGACGAAAAGACAGCCGAGAGCATATTGGACGGCTGGATGCACTCGGGCGATCTCGCCGTCCTCGACAAGGAGGGGTATTGCTCGATCGTGGGCCGCGTCAAGGACATGATCATTCGGGGCGGCGAGAACATCTATCCGCGCGAAGTGGAGGAATGCCTGATCCGCCACCCGAAAGTGAGCGACGCCCAGGTCTTCGGCATTCCGGACGAGAGACTCGGCGAGCGAGTCTGCGCGTGGGTTGTCACGAAGCCTGGAACGGAAGTTTCCGAAGCAGAACTGCATGAGACCCTGAAGGGACAAGTCGCCCACTTCAAGGTTCCGACGCACGTCCGGGTCGTTGACGAACTGCCGATGACGGTCACTGGAAAGCCGCAGAAATTCGTGATGCGCGACAAGATGATCGAGAGCCTGGCGACGGAGACGCAATCATCTTGAAGGGATTCGGAGTTCCAGCCCAAAACGACCAGATCTGGGCATCCCATCATCTCTTCGCACGCGACCCCGGCACCAAATTCATGGTGCCATGACTGTCTGGCGTCGCGCCGTGTCAGGTATTTCAACGGGAGCGATGACGGCGACGAGGTCATCGAATACCTCGGTACATTCGGCCCGGCAGCGCTGAAGGCGAGAATTCGGAACCCGAACAGGGGCGCGACCAGCCAGGGCGGCCGGTGAGACGGTGCCGACGGTGTGCTGTGCCCGGTCCTACGTCACCTGACATTTGAACTTGACAGGTCCGAATCCCGCCGCCAGAATTTTACCTATGCTAAAAAAGCAGCCGCAAGCTCAGCCGGAAGACACGGCTCTCGATCTCGGAGAACAACTCAGGCGTTGCCGCAAGGAAGCAAAGCTCACGATGCAGTACGTGGCCGACAATGCAGGCCTTTCGGTCGGGTTCATTTCGCAAGTGGAACGCGGACTGGCAGCGCCGTCGCTGTCTTCGCTGCGTTCTATCGCGCGGGTGCTGGAGCGTCCGATTTCGGAGTTTCTGGAGCAGCCCGGCAGCGGCACCGGTACGACCCGCAAGAGCCGACGCGTCAGCTATCGTGTCGCGGACGGGTCGATTTCCTACGAGCGGCTGTCGGCGAATTTCCCGGGCAGTACGCTGCGCGCAGTCATCCTGCACGAGCCGCCCGGACACCGGAGCGAGCCGATCAGCCACGAGGGTGAAGAACTGTTCTACATGCTGCAGGGCGAAATCACCGTCGAGATCGATGGCGAGCGCAAGATCCTGCGGCAGGGGGACTCGATGCATTTCGCGTCCCGCAGGAAGCACGCCACCTGGAACCACACCGACCAGACGGTCTCCATTCTCTGGAGCGGCACCTTGGATGTCTTCGGCGAAGACGCCAATGACCCCATCCAAAAGAACAATGCGCAAGGCACGAGCACCCATTCTGAAAAAAAGGGAGACGAAGAATGACACTGTGGAAAACAACCCTGGCTGCCGGACTGTTGGCAGCGACTGCGCTGGCCGCCCCTGCAATTGCCGGAGGCACGCTGCGGCTCGACGAGGTTGCGGTCGGCGAACTCGACCCGGCCAAGGCGTCGGACTACGCCGACAGCATCCTGATGTTCAACGTCTATGACACGTTGGTGCTGCCGGTGCAGGGCGGTCCGGGCCATGCACCGCACCTTGCCGAAAGCTGGGAAAGCGACGGCAACGCGTTCACATTCACGCTGAGAGGCGACGTGAACTTCCAGAGCGGCAACCCGCTGACCGCCGATGACGTCGTCTTCTCGGTCGCGCGGATGAAGGCGCTGGGCGCCGGCCTGTCCTACCTCCTAGGCGTGGTCGAAAGCGCCGAGGCGGTCGATTCCTCGACCGTCCGCTTCAACCTTTCCTCCTCCTATGCTCCGTTCGTGGCATCGCTGGTGCGACTGCCTATCGTCGACAAGAAACTGGTCATGGAGAACCTCGGCGAGGGCGACGGAGAGATGAAGGACTGGGGACAGGCCTTCCTGTCGGCGAACGGTGCCGGCACCGGGGCCTACCGGGTCGTCTCGCACAACCCGCAGGAAGAGACCGTCATGGAGAAGAACGGCGATTATTTCCTCGACATTGCCGAGGCGGCGCCTGACACCGTGCGGCTGCGCTACGGGCTGGAGGCGTCGACAGTGCGCACGCTTATCGCGACGGGCGAGCACGACATCTCGTCGCAATGGCTGCCGCCCGAGGTGATGGGCGCGCTTGCCAAGGAGGGCGCACAGCTCTTCACCGAAAGCGGAACCGGGGCGTTCTACCTGAAGATGAACACGACCAAGCCGCCGCTTGACGACGTGAACTGCCGGCGGGCGCTGAGTGCCGCCTTCGACTACCAGACCGCGATCCGCATGATCGCGATCACCGAGGACATCTCTGCCGGCAGCCCCTCGACGGGCGCGATTCCGGTCGGCATGTTCGGGGCCAACGACAGCTCGATGGTCCAGGCTCAGGACCTCGACAAGGCGCGTGAGTATCTCGCGGCCTGCAGCCATGATTCGGCCGGAATGGACATCGAGGTCAGCTGGATTGCCGAAGTGCCGCTGGAGGAGCGGTTCGCGCTGCTATTCCAATCGAACCTCGCGGACATCGGCGTGAAATCGCACATCCGGAAGCTGCCTTGGGCGCTTTTTGCCGAACAGGTCAGCAAGCCCGAGAACACGCCGCATATCAGCCAGCTCTTCGTGAACGCGGTCACGGGCGACCCGGACACGCTGCTCTACGGCATGTACCATTCGTCGACCCCCGGCACCTGGCAGTCGCCGGAATACCTCAACGATGCGATGGTGGACGAACACCTGGAAGCCGGCCGCAACGCTCCGACGCCCGAAGCGCGCCAGGAAGCCTATTCGATGCTGAATGCGCGCCTGATGGAGATCGCGCCGACGATCTACAGCTATGATCGGCAGTCGGTCTTTGCCGCCAGCGACCGGGTTAAGGCGCCTGCACTTTCGGATCCGGCTCACGCGTTCGGACTCGACGGCATGGGCTTCAGTTTCCGCCTGATGGAAGTGGCCGACGACTGAGTCCATTCCCGTTCCGCCGGGCCCTTCGGGGCCCGGCGGCGAAACTCCGGATCTGCGGCCATGTCTGCTGTCCTTCGTCTGCTTTCGCGGCGGCTCGGCATCTCCCTGATCGTGCTCGTCGGCGTTTCAATGCTGATCTTCGGCATCGCGCGGGTGATTCCCGGCGATCCGGCGCGAATCGCGCTGGGACCGAACGCGACCGAGGAACAGGTGGCCAACCTGCGCGCGGCATTGCATCTCGACGACCCGGTCGTGGTTCAATACGGACATTTCGTGGCCGACCTGCTGCAGGGTGATCTCGGCGTCTCGCTCTACACCAACCGCCCGGTGACGCTGGACATCGCGCAGTTCCTGCCCGCGACGCTGGAGCTTGTGCTCTTTGCCGGGGTACTGATGGTCGCCATCGGCCTGCCGCTCGGCATGTGGTCGGCACGCTACCGCGGGCGCTGGCCCGACCATCTGATCCGCGTTGTCTCGCTTCTTGGCGTTTCGGCGCCGAGCTTCGTCTGGGCGGTGATCCTGATGCTGCTCTTCGCGTTCTTCCTGCCCATCTTTCCGATCGCCGGACGGATCACCGACAGCTTCGAGATCACGCGCGCTACCGGTTTCCTGCTGATAGACACGCTGCTCGCCAGGAACGGCGCGGCCTTTTTCGATGTCCTCTGGCACATCTTCCTGCCTGCCTTCGCGCTGGCGGTTTCCGGCATCGGGCAAGCGGCGCGGCTGACGCGCGCGAACATGGTCGAAACCTACGACAGGCCCTATGTCGAGATGGCCCAGGCCTATGGTTTCTCGGCGCGGCGCATCGCGGCAAAATACGCGTTCAAGCCATCGCTAATTCCCTCGCTTACCATCATCGGGCTCGATTTCGCGGCCATGCTGGGGAATGCCTTCCTGGTCGAAGCCGTCTTCGCATGGCCGGGCCTCAGCCGCTATGGCGTTGCCGTGATCCTCAGGAAGGACCTCAACGCGATCATCGGGACCGTGCTGATCATCTCCGCCACCTTCCTGATCGTGAACCTGATCGTCGACCTGCTGATCGCGTTCCTCAATCCGCGCATCCGTCATTCGGAGCGGGGCACCTCATGAGACGCACGATCATCATCCTGCTTCGCAACCCGCTTTCGCTGCTCGGCGCCATCCTGGTGGCGGCGGTCGTGCTTTCGGCAGTTCTGGCCGACTACATTGCGCCCTTTCCCGAGCATCGGGGGTCTGTGGTCGACTTCGTCTACTTCAACAAGGGCCCCACCGCTCGAAACCTCATGGGCACCGATCTCGTGGGCCGCGACCTCTTCAGCCGGATCCTCTACGCCTTTCGCATCTCGCTGATCCTCGGCGTGGTGGTGCTGGCCATCGCTCCGCCGATCGGCACGCTGGTCGGGCTCTTCGCCGGCTATCTTGGCGGCCGTACCGAGTTCGTGCTCATGCGCCTGACGGATGTCTTTCTGTCGATTCCGCCGCTGGTGCTGGCGATCGCCATGATGGGCGTGCTCGAGCCGACGCTCATGAATGCCATGCTGGCGGTCACCGCGATGTGGTGGCCCTGGTACGCGCGGCTTGTCTACAACATTGCACGCTCCGAGCGCGAAGAGGGCTACGTGCTAGCTGCGGAGGTCATAGGCGCGTCGACGCTGCACGTCACGCTCAGGGAAATACTGCCGAACTGCCTGCCCGCCATCATAACCAAGATGACGCTCGACATGGGTTTCGTCATCATTATCGCCTCGTCGCTGTCGTTCCTCGGTCTGGGCGTGCAGCCGCCAACGCCCGATCTCGGCAGCATGGTGGCCGAAGGCGCGCGCTACCTGCCGGACAGCTGGTGGCTGACGGTGTTCCCGGGCCTCGCGATCCTGATTGCAGTCTTCGGCTTCAACCTGATCGGCGATGCGCTGCGCGAAATCCTGGGGGCGGATCAGTGAGCGAGGTTCTGGCAATTCGCGACCTTTGCCTGCGCTTTCGCGGCTATTCCGGCGTGTCCGAGGTGCTGCACGGCATCTCGCTCGACATCCGCGCCGGCGAGCGGGTGGCGCTGGTCGGCGAGAGCGGATCGGGCAAGTCGGTGACCGCGCGGATCGTGCTGGGTCTCCTGCAGGAACTGCCTTCGGCGCAGGTCGAGGGCGGGCTCTTCTTCGAAGGCGAGGACCTGAACCGGCTGAGCCGCCGCCAGTGGCAAGCACTTCGCGGAACGTCGATCTCGATGATCTTCCAGGACCCGACCTCGTCGCTGAACCCGGTCTTCACCATCGGGACCCAGTTCGCCGAGGTGCTGCGCCGACGCGACCCGGGCCTCTCGCGCGAGGCTGCGGACGAGAGGGCGGGCACGCTTCTGCAGTCGGTCTCGATCCACGACCACGCCCGGGTGCTCGGTGCCTATCCGTTCCAGCTCTCTGGCGGCATGAACCAGCGGGTCGTCATCGCAATGGCGCTTGCCAACCACCCGTCGCTGCTGATTGCCGACGAGCCCGGAACGGCGCTCGACGTGACCGTGCAGGCAAAGACGCTGAAACTGATGCACGAACTGGTCGAGCAAAGCGGCACCGCGGTCTTCTTCATTTCGCACAACCTGGGGGTGGTGCGGGAGTTTGCCGACCGGGTCTTCGTGATCTATCGCGGGCGCATCGTCGAGCAGGGACCCACCCCGGCGATCTTCGAAGACCCTGGTCATGCCTATACACGTGCCTTGATGGCGGCGGTGCCGCGCATCACCGGTGGCGGCCTTCCGGATCTCAACGACAGCGAGACAGCTTTCCTCGAACCGATGGTGGTGCATGAAGGAGGCGACGCATGACCCCGCTCCTTTCGCTCAGGCAAGTCAGCAAGACCTTCGGCACTGGACCCCGCGCAGTGGATGCCGTTCGCAATGTCAGCTTTGACGTGACGCATGGGGAATGCCTGGCCGTGGTGGGCGAGAGCGGGTCGGGCAAGACCACGCTCGCCAACATGATCCTTGGCGTCTTCGGCCAGTCCTCGGGCGAGATCTTGTTCGATGGCAAGGGTCTGCCCACCCGACGGACGCTGGAACATCGCAGCGCGATCCAGCTGGTCCAGCAGAACCCGCTGTCGTCGCTGAACCCCAAGCGGTCCGTTGGGGCGTCAATCCGGCTTGGCCTTGATGTCTTCGGCATCGGCACGCGTTCGGATCGCTGGCGCCTCGTCGAAGACGCGCTGGAAGAAGTTGGCCTGCCGGGGGACTTCCGGCGGCGCCCGCCCGCGGCCTTGTCGGGTGGCCAGTGCCAGCGTGTCGCCATTGCCCGCGCGCTTGCCTGCCAGTCCCGGCTGGTGATCCTCGACGAGCCGACGTCTGCACTCGATGTTCTTGTTCAGGCGCGCGTGCTTCGCCTCCTTGAGGACCTGAGGCGCGACAAGGGCCTCAGCTACGTCTTCATAACGCATGACCTCTCCGTCGTGCGCAACGTGGCCGACCGCGTCGCCGTGTTCCGGGAGGGGGAGCTGGTCGAGTGCGCGGAGACCCGGGCGATCTTCGAAGATCCGAAGGTGGACTATACCCGCCAGCTGATCGGTGCGGTGCCGGTGATTTCCGATGACGAGCTGAAGTTGAGAGAGTCGCTGTCCGGAGGATTGCCCGCATGATCGAGATCGCCGAAGCCGTTGCAATCACGCAAGACCAGCCGGGCACGACCTACCGGGCACTGGAGCGACAGGTCGACCGGACGATCGGCGTCAAGCTCTTCACGCTGATGGAGATCGATCATGATCGAGATGTCGCCTGGCGGAGCTACACCAACATGCCGGACGCCTATCCGCTGCAGGGGGAAAAGCCTCGCTTGCAAAACCGCTGGTCCGAAGTCGTGGTCGACCGGCATGAGACCTTCGTCGCCAACTGCTTCGAAGAGATCGCGGAAGTCTTCGCGGACCATGCGCTCATCCGTTCACTCGGATGCGAAAGCTGCCTGAACCTGCCCGTCGTGATACGAGGCAGGCTGCGCGGCACGTTGAACTGCCTGCACGAGGCGGGACATTATACGCCAGACCGCGTTGCAGCGGCACAATCGCTGAAACCCGCCGGGGCCTTGGCCTTCCTGATGGCGGAAAGCACCCGTAGAGAAGGAGGCGCCAATGGATAGGATCACCCGCCGCGTGGCCACAGATGTCGGTGGCACGTTCACCGATCTTGTCTGTTTCGAGACCGATCAGGACACCGGCGCCAGCCGGATCGTGACGGCCAAGTCCGACACCACGCCACCGGATTTCGAGAAGGGCGTGCTGGACGTGTTGGAAAGGGGCGGGATCGATCCTTCGGGAGTCGATTTCCTGGCGCATGGCACCACCGTCGTCATCAATGCGCTGACCGAGCGCAAGGGCGTGAAGGTGGGGCTCGTCACCACTGAGGGATTTCGGGACACGCTGGAAATAGCGCGCGGCAACCGGCCGGACTTCTTCAACCTGCACTATGAAAAGCCCGTGCCCTTCGTGCCGCGGCACTTGCGGGCGGAGTTGCCGGGCAGGATGACCTATACCGGCGAGGAGCGCACGCCGCTCGATCTTTCGGGCCTGCCTGCGATCCTCGACGCATTCCGTGCGGAGGGGGTCGAGGCCGTGGCGATCAGCTTCCTTCATTCCTACGCAAACACCGCCCACGAAGAGGCCGCGCTGGCCGAGGTGCAGCGTCTCTGGCCCGAGGTCTCGGTCGTATCCTCGCACCAGATCACCCGCGAATGGCGGGAATACGAGCGAACGAACACGGCCGCTCTGTCGGCCTATGTCCAGCCCGTGGCGGCGCGCTACCTCCACAGGCTCGACGAAGGGCTCGCCTCGCGGGGCTTCGGCGGTCGGCCCTACATCATGCAATCGAACTGCGGCATCGACTCGCTCGATGCCACCTCGCGCACGCCGATCTCCATGGTCGAGAGCGGACCGGCCTCGGGCATCTGGGGTGCGGCGGAGCTGGGCCGGCTGATCGGCGAGCCGAACGTGCTGGCACTCGACATCGGCGGAACCACCGCCAAGTGCTCGCTGATCGAGAACGGCGAGGTCCGGATCATGACGGACTACTGGATCGAGCGGAGCCGCAAGTCAGCCGGCTACCCGATCATGGTGCCGGTGGTGGACCTGGTCGAGATCGGCAATGGCGGTGGCTCGATCGCCTGGGTTGACGATTTCGGCAAGCTGCATGTCGGGCCGCAATCGGCCGGCGCATTGCCTGGTCCGGCAGCCTACGGCAAGGGCGGAACCGAGGCGACGACGACCGACGCCAACCTCTGGCTCGGACGGATCAACCGCGACTACTTTTGCGGTGGTGACATACAGGCGGACATGGCCGCCGTCGAAAGGTCGATCAGGTCACTTGGCGCAAGACTCGATGTCGGGCCCGATCAGGCAGCCGAAGGCATCATCCGAATTGCCAACAACAACATGGTCAACGCGCTGAAGCTTGTATCGCTGAACCGGGGCTTTGACACGCGGGACTTCACGCTTCTGGCTTTCGGCGGCGGCGGCGCGATGCATGCCGTGGCGTTGGGCCAGGAATTGCAGGTCAAGAAGGTTGTTGTGCCTGCCGCCGCCAGCGTCTTCTCGGCCTGGGGCATGATGATGTCGGACCTGCGCCGGGACTATTTCGTGACGCATCTTGTTGAACTGGCCGAAGGTGCCGGCAACAGGATCGAGAGCACCTTTGCCGAAACGGAAGCCAAGGCACTCGCAACCTTTGCCGAAGAGAGTGTCGGTGCGGACCAGATCACCTTTCTGCGCTACGGCAAGTTCCGTTACCAGAACCAGGAGCACACAACCGAGGTGCTGCTCCCGGGGGGCGCGATCACCGACGCGAGCCTCGCGCGCATTGCCGAGGATTTCCACAAGACCTACGAGCGCGAATATACCTATCGTCTGGACGCTCCCGTCGAGATGGTGGGCATCCATCTCGTGGCCAAGGCCGAGGTCGGCAAGCTCGAGATGTGCCCCGAGCAGTCCGGCGGCTCCGACGCCTCGGATGCGGTCAAGGGGCGGCGCATGGTCGACTACGCACTGGAAGGCAAGCACGAGGCCACGATCTACGACGGCGAGGCGTTGCGCGCCGGCATGACATTCAAGGGCCCGGCCATTGTCGAGGACAGTGGTGCCACCGCGGTGATCCATCCAGGCAATGCAGTCGAAGTCGACGCCTATCGCAACATCCACATCACGCTCGAAGGCTGAGGGCACGGCAATGACCAAAGCAAACGACCCGATCACGCTCGAGATCATCCAGAATTCGCTGCAGGCCGCCGCCGACGAAATGTTCGCGGCGATGCGCAAGACGGCGATGTCCAGCATCATCTACGAGGTGCTCGACATGGGGACCGGCATCACCGATGCCGAAGGACGCATCGCCTCGTCGGGCGCCGGCATCCCTGCTTTCATCGGCGTGCTCGACAAGTCCGTCCAGACACTGCTCCGAAAATTCGACAAGCCCGGTGACATCCAGCCGGGCGACGTGTTCATCACCAACGATCCCTATCATGGCGGCGTCACCCACCTGAACGACCTCGTGCTGGCCATGCCGGTCTTTGCCGGGGGCGACCTGATCGCATGGACCGCGAACATCGCGCACAATTCCGACGTCGGCGGAATGGCTCCCGGTTCGCTGAGCGGCGAGGCGACCGAGATTTTCCAGGAAGGACTGCGGCTGCCTTGCGTCAAGCTGATCAGCGGCGGCGAGACCGACGAGGCGGTGATGGACATCATCACCGTCAATTCGCGCATGCCCGACTTTCTCTTGGGCGACGTTTGGGCTGCCATTGCCTCGGTTCGCATCGGCGCACGGCGGCTGGAGGACCTGGCCTTGAAGTACGGCGTGCCGACGTTCAACGCCGCGATGGAGAGTTTCGCGGCCTTCGGAGAAGCCACCGCCAGGGCCGAACTCGGCAAGCTCCCGAAGGGCACGTTCGAACTCAGCGAGGAGCAGGACGACGGGAGGGTCTTCAACGTCAAGATCTCGATCTCGGATGACGCGTTCACTGTCGACCTGCGCGACAACCCCGATCAGGACCCGGGCCCGACCAACACCAGCCGCGACGGCACCGTGGTCTGCGCCCAGATGGTCTTCAAGTCGCTCACGGATCCGGACACGCCTGCCAACGACGGATCGTTTCGGCCGCTCAAAGTACTTACCCGCGAAGGCTCGGTGTTCCACGCAAGGGAACCCTCCGCCATCGGGTTCTATTTCGAGACCGAGGTCAGGGTCTACGACCTGATCTGGCGCTGCCTGGCGCCGCACGTGCCTGAACGCCTGCCGGCAGGACACTTCTCTTCCATCTGCGGCACCTTTGTCGGCGGCATTCACCCCGATACCGGGCGGCAATACACGATCATCGAGCCGCAGCTCGGCGGTTGGGGCGCTTGGGAGGGGCGCGACGGCAATCCGTGCATCTTCTCGGGCTTTCATGGCGAGACCTACAACACGCCGGCCGAGATTTCCGAGAGCCGCAACGGACTCTTCGTCGACCGAATGGAACTGAACACCGAACCGGGTGGCGAAGGGAAGTTCACCGGGGGCAGGGGGCTCCGGCTCGAATACCGGATTCGCACCAATGACGGCTTCCTGACGGCCGGCTATACGCGGTCGCGCATCAAGCCTTGGCCGCTCGAAGGCGGGGCGGAAGGGTCGGGAAACTATGTCGAGGTGCTCAAGACCGACGGCAGCCAGGAGAAATACTCCTTCGTGTCGGGGCTGCCGGTCAACACCGACGACGTGATCCGCATCGTGACCGCCAGCGGCGGTGGCTACGGCGACCCGAAAGAGCGGGATGCCGCGAGCGTGCGTGAGGATGTCAAGAACGGCTTGCTGTCGGCCGAAAGGGCGGCAGAGGTCTATGGCGTAACGATCTGAAGGAGGGAAGGATGGTACGGATCATGTATCTCAGCCCCGTCGCGCATAGAGCGGGGCATGACGAACTGTTTGCCGATATGGCGCGGGACTACAAGCTGGAAGGAACGGAGGTTCATGTCACGTCGCTTCCCGACGATGTAGGCAATTTCAGTCATATCGAGTACCGGAGCTACGAGGGAATGGTCACCGGCGGCATCATCCGGGCCACGCGGCAGGCCGCGCAAGAGGGCTTCGATGCCTTGGCCATCGGCTGCTTCTATGACACCGGTCTGGCCGAGGCTCGCGAGATTTCGGGCGAGATGATGGTGACTGCACCCTGTGCCGCGTCCTGCGAGATCGCTGCAAGCCTGTGCAACCGTTTCGGCGTGATCGTCGGACGGCGAAAGTGGGTGGACCAGATGCAGGCGACCGTCCATGCGCACGGCCATCGTGACCGTCTGGCCGGATTCTACCATGTCGAGCTGGGCGTGACGGAGTTCCAGGAGGATCATGCCCGCACCGAGCGCTTGCTGATCGATGTTGGGCGAAGGGCGGTTGAAGAGGACTATGCCGAAGCGCTGATCCTCGGCTGTACCATGGAGGTCGGGTTTTTCGCGGAGTTGGAGCGGAAGCTTGGTGTTCCGGTCATCGATCCGTCCATCGCTGCGCTGAAGCGGGCCGAATACGGCGCCCTCCTGAAACGCGATTGCGGCTGGCGCCCCGCGCGTCGCTGGTCCTGCGAGGCGCCGCCCGAAGCCGAGATTGCCGCCATTGGCAGTTTCGACCGAGGCGAGGCTTTCGGTGGACGCATCGTGGTACCGGCAGGATAGGGGGAAGGCATGTTGCAGACGGCAGAACGGATCTCGGCGCTTCGCGCACGGATGAAGCGGGTAGGCGTCGACCTGGTCGCGTTGGCGCCGGGGGCGCACATGCAATGGCTTCTCGGATTCATGCCCCACGCAGACGAGCGCCCTTGCCTGCTTTGTGTCAGCGCGTCGAAAGCTGCGCTGCTGATGCCCGAGCTCAACGCGGAAGGGTCGCGCCGCAGCACCGATCTGCCGTTCCACGAATGGTCCGACGCCGACGGGCCGGAAGGGGCGTTCCACAGGCTGGTTGCCGAGCTGGGCGTGGGTGGTGCAGGGCGAATCGTGCTGGACGAGACCATGCGGGCCGACTTTGCGGCGCTGGTGCAGGACGCGCTGCCTGGAGCGGAGCGGCAGTTCACGGCTTCCACCGTCGGCCTGTTGCGCATGCAGAAGGATGATGACGAGTACGCAGTGCTCAAGCGAAACGCGCTGCTTGCCGATCAGGCGATGCAGGCGGGCTGGGCCGCGATGAAGCCGGGCATGACGGAAATGGATGTCGCCGAAGTCATTCGTGCGCGCTTTTCCGAGCTTGGCGCTTCGCCGCTCTTCACCATCGTCGGCGCAGGCGGCAATGGCGCCATGCCGCATCACCACACCGGCGACGCCGCGCTGCGGTCCGGGGACGCGGTGGTCATGGACATCGGTGCGGGAATGGACGGTCTTGCCAGCGACATCACCCGCATGGCCGTGCTTGGTGCGCCGCCCGAGGGCTATCTCGAAGTGCACGCAATCGTCGAAGCCGCGGTGGAGGCCGCCATGGCGGCCGCGCGACCCGGCGTGCAGGCGAAGGATGTCGACGCGGCGGCACGCGGAGTGATCACGGAGGCCGGATACGGTCCCGATTTCCTGCACCGCACCGGCCACGGCCTGGGCGTCGAGGTGCACGAGCCGCCCTACCTGACCTCGGTTTCGGAGACGGTGCTGATGCCGGGCATGGTCTTTTCCATCGAGCCCGGCATCTACCTTCCGGGCCGTTTCGGCATCCGCCTGGAGGAAATCGTGATCCTGCGCGAGGACGGGCCGGAAATCCTGTCGGAACTGCCGCGTGATCCGAAGATGATCTGATGCCCGACCCGTTCACGCTGTCGGTCATCCAGGCGGGCTTGGAGAATGCGGCGGAAGAGATGTTTGCCGTCCTTCGCAAGACGGCGATGAGCCCGATCATCTACGAGGTGCTAGATGTCGGCACGGGCGTGACCGATGCCGCCGGCAATCTTGTCAGTTCGGGCGCGGGGATTCCAACCTTTGTCGGCGTGCTGGACAAGGCCGTGAAGGTCCTGGTCGCACGGCACGGCGATGCCATCGAGGAAGGCGACGTCTTCGTCACCAACGACCCGAACTACGGTGGCGTGACGCACCTGAGCGACGTGGTGATCGCCAAGCCGGTGTTCTTCGGAGGTGCGCGCGTTGCCTGGTCGGCCTCGATAGCCCATTGGGGCGATATCGGCGGCAAGGTGCCCGGATCGATGGCGACCGATGTATCCGAGATCTTCGCAGAAGGGTTGCGCCTGCCCGCGGTCCGGCTCTTCAAGCGCGGGCAACCGGTCCAGGCAGTCTTCGACATCATCGAGACAAATTCGCGCCTGCCGGAATTCGTGCACGGCGATCTCTGGGCGCAGGTTGCCGCCAGCAACACGGCGGAGAGCCAGATCCTCGCGCTCTTCGCGAAGTTCGGGCGTGAGGCCGTCGAGAGGGCGATAGCCGGGTCGTTCGAGACCGGGCGTGCCCGTGCGCTTGCCGGTCTGCGTACGCTTCCCAAGGGGCGGTTCGAGGTCGAGGAAGAGCAGGATGACGGCGCAACCTGGCGCGCAGCCATCTTGATCACCGGCGATCGCTTTACGGTGGATCTTCGCGGCAATCCTTCCGAGCGCGCCGCGCCCTACAATACCAGCCGGGATGGTGCGGTCATCTCGTCCCAGATGATCTTCAAGGCACTCTGCGACCCGGATCGCTTTGCAAATGCGGGATCCTTTGCCCTGCTTGAGGTCATTACCGAAGAAGGCACCATCTTCCATGCCGGCCCGACTGCACCGCAGGGCTACTATTTCGAGACCCGGATCCGGCTCTTCGACCTGCTCTGCCAGTGCATGGCGAAGGCCATGCCAGGCAAGCTGCCCGCCGGGTCGTTTTCGTCGATTTTCGGCACCGTCATCGCCGGACGGCATCCTGACACCGGGCGCCGCTACACGATGGTCGAGCCGCAGATGGGGGGCTGGGGCGCCACCGGTGAGCGCGGGGGCATGGACGCGATGTTCTCGATCAGCCACGGCGACACGTTCAACTGCCCGGTCGAGGTCGCCGAGGCGCGGTACGGCCTGACGGTCGTGCAGAAGGCGCTGGGCGAACGGCCCCGCCTGGAGGGCATTCATGCCGGGGGGCGCGGCGTAACGCTCGAATACGAACTCAGGGGACCGGCAAACCTCTCGGTTGGCTACACCCGGGCCAGGGTCCCGGTCTGGTCGGCGCCGGGCCTGCCGCCGGGAGGACGGAACTCCATGCACATTCTGCGGGCCTCGGGCGAGCGCGAACACCATCGCTTCGTCAGCGGCGCGGTGCTCGATGCGGGTGACCGGGTACTTGTCGAGACCGCCTCGGGCGGGAATGCGCCGACCTGAAATCTGGAGGACGGCATCGTTGGGCAATGGACGAACACGCCTGGCATTTTCCAGGACCTTTTATCCGAGGTTCGTGAGAGACTTCCGGAATTCTGCAAAGACCAGCCAGCTGACCTGTTCCTGGCGCAGAATCCGGGCTTGAGAATCTTCAGGTCCTGTATCGTAAGAGTCATTTTTATCCCATACCGGGATCGGGTTGACGACAGGCCGGATTCGGGATCCGGGCTGAAGGCCGAGGTCAGTGATTCCCGGCGTCGGTCCCGGTGCCGAAGTTCCAGGGCAGAAGCTCATGGATACTCGACATCGGGTGGCCGGCGGCGATCCTCTCCAGCGCGTCCCTGAGCCAGGCGTACGGCTCGACGCCTTTCATCTTGCAGGTCTCGATGAGTGAAAGCTGATCCGTGTAGGGCGCGAGGTCACGACCTCTGAATCTGGCACCTCGTTACAGGAGGCACTCCACAATGCCGGCAGCTTGGCCCCGCAGATTTTGGTGGTTCCCGATTGGAACCCGGTCCCGTTGGGGACGCGCCCACGGGTTGCGGCACCCACGACCTAACCCGGTGTTACCGATCATTCTCATCAAGCTCCGCAAGCGCAAAATGATACAGACTTGTAACTTTGGCGATACACAGCTAGAAAAGATACAGATCGGTATCACGCATCTCAACACCGCGACCGCGATACCGTCTTGCAACAGGAGTGCTCGTCGCAATGGACTTGAAACTGGCAGAACAGCGCCTCGCGCAGGAGTTCGGAGATGGCGTACGATGTCGCCGCAAGGCGCTCGGGCTGACCCAAGAAGATCTTGCCGCGATGATCGGCACTAACCGCCGCTTTGTCAGCGAGCTCGAACGCGGCAAGGGCACGAGCTACATCGGCCCGGCACTGGCTGCAGCCGAAGCTCTGGGCGTCAGGCTCTCGAGCCTCTTCGAAGAAGGGCCCCGTACATCCTCCATGCTGCCGGAGGAGTGATCGGCGTGGACCTCTTCTTCGAACGACACCTCGTCGGTATGATCGACACCGCGGCGGATGCGGCCCCGGTCTTTCGCTATGCGACGGACTGGCTTACACTGCCGGGCGCTTTCCCGGTGTCGACAACGCTGCCGCTCTCAAACCGAGCCTTCGAATGGGACATCCTCGCGCCCTGGCTGATCAATCTGCTGCCCGAGGATGACGATGATCTCCGCATGATGGCGCGGATTCTCGATGTGCCGCATACCGACGTGCTCGCCCTGCTTGGCAAGGTGGGGCGAGATGTCTCTGGCGCCCTGTCCTTTTCCGAACGAGGCACCACGGCATGCACAGTGCTCCCGATTGCCTCGGAGGCCGACCTCGAGCGCATTCTCAATGACTTGCCTGCCAAGCCGTTCCTGGCGGGTGAAGAGGGCGTGTCGATGTCGCTCGCGGGCGTACAATCCAAGCTCTCCGTGCGACTGCTCGAGGATGGTCAGCTTGCCATCCCCATCGATGGTGCACCATCGGGTCATGTTCTGAAGCCCGACAGTCGCGAGCGCCTCCGCGGCAGCGTGCAGAATGAGGCCTTCTGCTTGACGCTCGCGCGACGGGTGGGGCTTCCCGCCGCCTCGGTCACAACGGGGTGCGCGGGGGCGCGGAGTTACCTGCTGGTGGAGCGCTTTGATCGCCTGCAGGACGGCGATAGCTTGCGTCGGTTGCACCAGGAAGATTTCTGTCAGGCGCTTGGCTTGCCGCCGGCGGCGAAATACCAGCACTCGCAATATCGCGCAGCGAAGGGGAGTTTCGCGCGCATGATGGACCGTCTGCGCGCGGTCGGCGGCGGCACCGAGGTCATGAAGCTCTGGGATATGCTGGTCTTCAACGTGCTCTGCTGCAACACCGACGCGCATATGAAAAACCACTCGCTGCTCTTGAGTGCCGACGGCGTGCAGCTTGCCCCGCTCTACGACGTGATGTGCGCCGCGGTCTGGGCAAGCATCATACGCAACCTCGCGCTCGATGTCGGCGGCAAGCGTGATGGCGGGTATATTGAAGGCCGTCACTGGGCGCGCGAAGCCGAGGCCTGTGGACTGGCGCCGCGCCGAGCGCGTGCGCGCGTCGACCAATTGGCCAGTCAGGTTCAGGCAGAGCTGACCGCCACGGCTGACGAGGTCGCGGCGATGCCGGCTGGACCCCACGCCGTGCTCGACGACGTGATGGAGGCGATCCACGCGCGATGCCGGACAATCCAGAACACATTGGCCAAATAGGCGCATGCGATCGAGGTTCCCCCGCCGCACCTCGAGGATGCGGCTCCCGCGCGGACGGCGCAGGTCCGGTTTGAGCTCGGGCTGGTTCCGAGCTCAAGCTGGACAGTTTTTTGTGCGCTCCGCCACGGCAAAGCGAAACCCGGAGAGCACCAAGATCTCCGTGGCCTCGCCGCTGACAGGCCTTGGCCCAGGTCTGCCTTGGTTGAGCGGAGAACGCCTCAGTCGATGAGGTCCTCTGCATTGTTGCCAATTGACCCTGCAGACTTTGGTGGTTTCCAATAGGCCACGAGCGCAGTCTGAGAGACTGTTTCGGACCGGGAATGTCAGAAATACGCGCCGGAATCGACCCGAAATCACCGGTAACGCCGAAGGGAAGACGCATGGCGAAGTCAAAGGCCGCGATGATTGATGAAGGCCCCTGCGCGACCGGTGCCGGGCGGAGGGCCGCGGCATCGACTGCTGGGATCCTGTGGAGACGGTCAGATTGTTCGACTGGTCGCCGTTCTGCCAAACGCAAGGGATACGGAAGCTGTGAGGCTCCGGCACGACGCGGGATCGTGGCGCCCCGCCGGAAAGCTGCGGGCCGCCGGATTCGCTCATTCAGGACTGGTCAGCTCGCGCAACGTGCGCGCCAGCAACCGGAACTCCCCGGCTCTCGACGACGCCCTGCGCCAAGCCAGCCCGATCCGCCGGGACCCCGGCGCTTCGAGCCGGGAGAGCGAGATCCCGGCCCCCCGGGCGATCTGTGCGTCGACAGCCAGGCGCGGCGCCAACGTGACTCCGATTCCCGCCGCCACCATCTGCACCAGCGTGTGCAAGCTGCTCGCCTCGAACTGAGTACGTCGAAGAACAATTTCCGCGACTGCCTCCCGAGGTTCGCCTACAAGGCGGCATATTCCAGATAGGCTTCGCGCAGCTTGGAGGAAATCGGTCCCATGACCGAGGACAGGGGACGGCCATCCACCATGCGCACGGGCGTCAATCCGCCGAACGTGCCGGTCACGAATGCCTCGTCCGCATCGTAGACCTCGGCAAGCGTGAAGTCCTTCTGCTCGCAGGGGATGCCGTGAGCGTCGCAAAGCTCGATGATGTTGGCGCGCGTGATTCCGTTGAAGCAGTTGGCACCGGTCGATGTCAGCACTCGCCCGTTTCTTGCGGCGAAGAAGTTGGTTGCATTGCAGGTCGCGACAAATCCCCGGTCGTCAAGCATCAGGGCCTCGTCGGCTCCCGCCTTGATCGCCTGGTTGAGTGCCATGATGTAGTTGAGGCGCGAATGCGTGTTGATCGTCATGTCGAACATGTCCGCCCGGCAGGTGCGAATTGCAGACGTGAAAAGCGAAAGGCCAGTCTTCAGGATTTTTTGATCCGGCTCCTTGTATTCGGCGACGATGGCAACGGTCGGCCCCGACACCGTGTTGCGGGGATCCTGGTTCGGGGACTTCTTCAGGCCGCGCGTGATCATCAGCCGGACATGGACCCCGGTCTGGCCCGTCATTCCATTCCGTTCAAGGGTAGCTTCGAGAGCAGCACGCACGTCATCACGGGTCATTCCAATGTCGATGTCGACCGCGCTCGCGCTCATGAACAGGCGATCCAGATGGAGGTCCATGAAGGCAAGCCTTCCGCCATGCATCCGGAACCCTTCCCAGACTCCGTCGCCCAGGATCCAGCCAGCGTCAAAGATAGAGACCAGCGCCTTTTCGCGGGGCACGAATTCGCCGTTCAGATAAATTTCTGCCGTCTCGTTCCTTGGGTCGGCAGCGAAGTCCTGGCTTCCGGCCATGACGGGATCCTTCCTGTGACTGTCGGGAGTTCTTCGCACATGTCGGGGGTCCTGGGCAATCCGGGAGGCGGCGGATGCCGGTGAGCTAGTTCTCGACTTGAACGGATCTTACGCAATGTCATTCGTCGCCAGCCAATCAGCAGAGGCAGGCTGAAGGCGTCTTGGGCAACTGAATCAGTCGAACGTGATCGGAATGCGGCATGCAAGGTGCCTGAGCGTCCTGCAGTGTGCAGAGGTTGCTGCGGCCTGTCCCATGTAGACGCTGAGACCAAGTGAACTCCGTCGGCCCATAGCCGGTTTGCTTGACCTGCCTTGAGGCGAGCAGCTGCAGTTGCCGGAGGATAGCGACGTGTTGATTTCGGCGATTCCCGTAAGCATCTCGCCATCGTTCTTTCAATTGGACGACAGATTTCTTTCAATTGGCCGAATGACCGGTTACAGATGGACGCTAGGAGCACTGGAATTTACTGACGCTGAAGGAGCGGGTCATGCACCCGAGATTGGGAAGAGGGCGAATAGAGGAAGCTCTGAAGGACACACGCGTCGTCTTAATTTCTGGACCGCGCCAGTCAGGCAAGACAACGCTCGCGACGGCAATCGCGAACAAGGACATGCCTTTTCTCTCGCTCGACGATCCTGCACTGCTGGATGTTGCGGCAAGCGACCCGGTCGGCTTTCTCCGAGGCATCGATCGAGCAGTGATCGATGAAGTTCAACGGGCACCGACTCTCTTGCTGGTGATCAAGTCCTCGGTCGACAGGGACACGCGGCCTGGACGATTCCTGCTGACCGGTTCAGCCAACCTGATGATGCTTCCAAAAGTTGCTGACTCGCTGGCCGGCCGCATGGAGATCGTTCGGCTCTTGCCATTGTCCCAGTCCGAAATCAGGGGTGGGCAAGGGCGCTTCCTGGACGATGCGTTCTTAGGCAAGCCACCGTCCGTCGGTGAACCTATCCTTGGCACGGAATTGGTCGAACTTGTCTTGGCAGGCGGTTACCCCGAAGCGCTTGAACGCAAGAGCTGGCCGCGGAGGCAGGACTGGTACGAGCATTACGTGGATGGCATCGTCCAGCGCGACATCCGCGAAATCGCTCAGGTCGGTCAGCTTGCCCAAATGCCGAAACTGCTCAACGTTCTCGCCGAGCATGCCGGGCAACTGGTGAACTGTTCTGGAGTGGGCGCAGCGCTGGGCATGAACCACGTGACCACGCAAAAATACATGAAGGTCTTCGAAAGCCTGTACCTGGTCCATTCATTGCAGCCTTGGTTCACGAACAAGCTGAAGCGGCTGATCAAGTCGCCGAAACTGCATTTTCTGGACTCTGGGCTTCTCTCCGCGCTGAAGGACGCGTCACCCGAGCGAATTGCCAAGGACAGAACTGCGTTCGGTGCAATTCTCGAGACATTTGTTGTTGGAGAGATCCTGAAGATCGCGAGTTGGAGCGATGAACGCTGTTCTTTTTCCCATTTCCGCGACAAGGACGGCAACGAGGTCCATCTCGTGGTTGAGAACCGTCGAGGCGAAGTCGTCGGGATTGAAGTCAAGGCATCAGCGACTGTGTCAAGTGCAGACTTTTCAGGCTTGAGAAAGCTTGCCGCTGCCTGCGGCGATAGCTTTGTGCAAGGCATTGTCTTTTACGATGACGATCAAGTCGTGCCCGTCGACGAAAAGCTGCTCGCCGCGCCTTTGGCGAGTCTTTGGGCCTGATCGGTCTGGAGATTTCTCGTCAGTTCAAATTGAGGAGAGACTCGTCCTTGTACTTCAAAATCGCCAGAGTGCAGCTGGTTTGCACCGGTGGCGGAGATCTTCCGCCACGCGGGATCGGCTTGTCGGGAAGCCGGAACCAGGACCTCCGCGATCCCGGAAGTGAGGCAAAGGCCGTCGGGAAGGGTACCTTGACACGAGGGTGGCTCACAAATGCGTCGTTCAATGAGAATGGTCAGCCTCGGAAGTTTGACTGGTCCTCGATAAGATGGACAAGGTTGGTAATTCCAACTTAAGTTGGAAGTCCCACCAACGTTCGAAGAACAACAAAAGTTTCATTCAGGGAGGAAGACATGCAAATCCTACGTAATTTACTCGTACTTGTGGCCGGAGCATTCGCAATGACTGGATTGACGGGCCAGCCAGCGCTTGCGGATTATCCGGAAAAGTCCATCACTGTCATCGTGCCCACCAAGGCGGGCGGCGGTGTCGACACGCAGGCGCGGGCATTGGTCGCCGTGATGGAAGAAGAGCTGGGCCAGCCCGTCAAAATTGTTAACAAGCCCGGTGCTGGCGGGACAGTGGGTTTGCAGCAACTCATGGCGATGAAGCCAGACGGCTACACGATCTCGATGAACGCTTCCGTGTCGTTCTTGCAGAACCCGATCACGCAAGGTCTCGACATGGGCGTGGATGACTTTGCCGTCATTGGTACGACCGGTGCATTCCAGACCGCGCTCGTCGCCTCCGGCAATGCTCCCTTCGAGGGCTGGGACGAGTTTGTTGCGTACGCCAAGGCCAATCCCGGCACCAAGTGGTATTCTCTGGGCAAGGCAACAGTGGTCGTGATGCAGGCCATTGCGAAAGCCGAGGGGATCGAGATGGACATCGTTCCCGGTCAGGGCGGCGCGACCGTTGCACCGACGTTGATCGCGGGGGATGCCGATGTCAGCTTTTCGGGGGGAATTCACGCAAAGTTCCTGCCGTCTGGGGAACTGCAGGTGCTTCTGAGCACGCTGGCCTCGGGGCAGTTGATGGCGACACCGGATGTTCCAAATAGTCAGGAGTTGTATGGCGTCTCATTGGCGAACAACATGACCGTGTTGGCCCCAAAGGGACTGGCGGCGGATGTGCTGGCCAAGCTCGAAGCGGCTGTCGAGAAGGCGGCGATGAGCGACCGCTATGCCGAAACCATGGACAAGATCCAGTACCCGGTCACTTACATGAACTCTGCGGACTCGACATCTCAGTATCTGGCCGATGAAGCCGGGTTCAAGGCGCTCTTTACGAACTAGCGCGGCTGGCTGATTCTTCGTGAGCGTTGACAGGGTCCTGAGTCGTGCCAACCGGAGGAATCGATGTCGATTCGGGTGCGGCAAGACGAATGACCTGTTGTCATAGGCGATCATGATCCGGCAGAACTAGGTGCAATGTACCGCGACGAACAGATCGCGTATGGGCTTCTCGCTCTGGCAGCATTGGGATTCTACTTTGTTGTGATTCCCTGGCAGATCGAGGAGCCCGACTGGGTTGCCATGTCGCCGGCGTTTCTGCCGCGGGTCTGCACCGCGCTCGTTTTCGTTCTCGCTCTTTATAAGCTGGTCACGACGCTACGCCTGGGCAAAGGCAGCTTCCTGATCAGGCGAACGCAATATATCCGACTTTTTGGAGTGCTCCTGATCTTGGCAGTGGCGACCTACGCCATGTATTCTCTTGGGTTCTGGATCAGCCTGATTGCCGCGCTGATCCCACTTCAGCTTGTCGCCGGTCAGCGAAACCCTCTGATCATCGTGGTGTTTTCCGCGGCCCTAGTGGGTGCCAGCTGGTTCCTTCTGGATCTGGCCGGACTCCATATCATGGCCCCCTACTGAAATGGACACGCTCTCAACGGTCATCGAACTGTCTTTGACACCCGCGAACATCGCGTTTGTCTCGCTCGGGCTGTTCATCGGCTACATTGTCGGAGCGGTCCCCGGAATGGGAAAGGCAACGGCGGCGGCGATTGCCATCCCGCTGACCTATTCAATGGCGCCGGTCAGCGCGATCGGATTTCTCGTAGGCATCGCCAAAGGTTCGACCGCAGGCAATGCGGTATCGGCCATACTGATCAATACGCCTGGGGAGCCTTCGTCGGTGCCGACCGCGCTCGACGGCTATCCGCTTGCGCGACAGGGCAAGGGGCGCAAGGCACTTGTCGTGGCGCTGGTTGCCTCGACCATCGGCGACTTTCTCGCGACATGGCTGCTGATCTTCCTGACCGCGCCGCTTGCGGACATTGCCGTTCGGATTGGCAAGGTGGACCTGATGGCAATCCTTGTCTTTGCAATGACATTTATCGCAGCACTTTCCGGCAAATCGCTCTCGAAAGGGCTCATCGCCGGACTTGTCGGCATCATCCTTGCAACCATCGGGCTGGAGCCTGAAACTGCCGTTCAGCGCCTGACCTTCGGCTCGGTCCGGCTGTTCGATGGTCTGCCACTGATCGCCATCGCCATCGGTATCGTTGCCGTGGCTGAAATGATCATCCAGTTGGAAGAGCATCTGGCAGCCAAAAGGAAAGGCGATGCATTGGACCGCGGCCAGAAACAGTCGGGTTGGCTGAGTGGAGCGGAGTGGCGCCGCATCGCCAGACCCATCGCCAGCGGAACAGCCGTGGGGTCCTTCGTCGGCATCCTGCCGGGTCTTGGGGCCGCGATCGCCTCCTTCGCCTCCTACGGTCTGGCTCGGCGGCTGTCGAAGGATCCCGAAAGTTTCGGCAAGGGTAACATCGAGGGCGTCGCTGCGGCAGAAAGCGCCGACAACGCGGTCATCCCGTCGAGCCTGATCCCTCTTCTTGCGATGGGCATTCCAGGCAGCGTCATCGCCGCAATTCTCGCCGCCGGATTCACCATGCACGGGATCATCCCCGGCCCCATGGTCATGCGTGACAGCCCCGATTTCATGCTGGGACTGTTCGGTTCGCTTCTGATCGCGTCGCCGCTGATGCTGGCAATCGGTCTCTTGGGGATGCGTTTTTTCGTCCGGGTCATCGCCGTCCCGTTTCCCTTCCTCTTCACTGGCGTTCTCTTCTTCAGCGTCACCGGCGCCTACCTGCAGTCGGGGGAAACCTTTGGCGTCTTTGTCATGCTCGCATTCGGTTTGGTGGGGTACTTCCTGAAGAAGTTCGAGTTCCCCTTCGTGACGTTCATAATCGGCTTCATCATCGGACCTCAGCTTGAACTGGCCGTGCGTCAGTCTCTTGTAATCCTTAAGGGCGGCAGCATCTTCGAACATCCGGTGGCAATCGGTTTCCTAGTTCTGACCTTTCTGGTCGTCGGGCGCATCGGCCTTGCGACCCGGACCCGGCTTTGGGGGGCAACATGATCCGAAGCTTGGATTCCTCAACCAGCAGAATGGCCGAAGCACTCTATGCAGATGTGCTGCGCTTTGCCGGCTTCGGCGAGCACCGCACCGCATCGCCTGCGGATCACGAGACTTCGCGATGGTTTTGTGACGCACTGAGGGCGGCCGGCGTGTCTGCAGCGCTAGACCCGTGGCCGCTGAGGCAGTTCCAGTTGGAGCAATGCTGGATCGGTGCCTATGGCCAGCGCATGGATGCCTTCCCGCTGTGGCATCCCGTATCTGCAGGAACCAGGCCGCTCAGAGGCAGGCCAGTGCCCCCTGAGGGCGATGTTGATGGAAAGATCGTTCTTGCACGCTTTGAAGACGTGATGGTGACGCCGAAGAGCGATCATGACGGCATCATCACCGATTTGGCCACGCGAGGCGCTAGGGCTATCTTAGGGTGCACCCCCCATGCGTCGGGAGAAATCTACGGCCAGAACGTCATTCCACCCAGGAACCAGTCCCCGTGGCCGATACCGGTGGCCATGATCGCACCCAAGCACTGGCACGTGTTCCACCACGCCGTTTGTCATGGGGATGAAATCGAATTCCTTCTCTCCGGTCAGGACGAGCCGCAGGCGCAAGCCATGAACGTGGTTGGCAGGTTGGAGCGGGGCGCGCGCTGGATCATCGTCTCCACACCGCAGAGCGGTTGGTTCCGTTGTGCCGGTGAGCGTGGGGCGGGTGTGGCACTCCTTCTGGAGCTGGCGCGGTGGGCGTCCAGATCAACGCAGCCACAGAGCTTCCTGTTCCTGTCCAACTCGGGGCACGAAATCGGCCATATGGGCATTCATCACCTGTTCGAGAAGGATGTTCTTCCGCCCCCGGAAGTGACCGACTGCTGGCTGCATCTCGGATCGTCCATCGGCACCTACGGCTACGATCAGGAGGGGCCGATGCTGATCGCAAACGGTCCCGAGCCGGAGAGCTGGCTGTATTCTTCGGCGGATTTGCTCGAACATGCAAAGAAGGCCTTCGCTGAACTTCCTCATCTCGAACCAGCCGCATACGACCGCAAGAGCGGCGAGATTCGCTGGATCCTCGAACGCGGTTACCCCGGCATGGCCCTGATGGGGCCGCAGAGGTTCTTTCACCTCAAGGATGACGGGCCGGAGGTCGTGGATCCGCAGTTGCTGGCGAGAATAGCGTCGGCATTGGTCCGGACGATCGAGGCTTTCGATGGCGAGGAAAGGGACTGAGGTGACTGCATGGACTTTTTGACAGCCCCATTCTTGATAGATTCTGGCCGATTTTCGGGTCCGGTCCTGGTCACGGGCGCCGGAGGGTGCCTTGGGGCATGGACCACAGCGATCCTTGTGCGTTCTGGCGTTCCGGTCATTCCGACCGATCTGCAAAAAAGCCCTGGACGCGTCGCACTGATCATGGGCGAGGCGGCGGCGAATGCGCTGGATTGGTCTGCGCTCGACGTCACCGACGGGCTGGCTGTGGCCGAGTTGGTCGAGACCCGCAATGTTCAGGCCATCGTTCATCTTGCCGGACTTCAGGTGCCGCATTGCGCGGCGAACCCTGCGCTCGGTGCGCGCGTGAACGTGGAAGGAACGGTCAATGTCCTGGAGGCGGCACGCCACAATGGAATAGAGCGGGTCGTGTTCGCTTCTTCGGTCGCGGCCCACGCGTTTCCAGCAGGATCAGGTTTCAAGGAAACGCTCTACGGCGCCTACAAAGTGGCCAACGAACAGGCTGCCTTTGTCTATTGGGCCGATTGGCAGGTACCTTCAATATGTCTTCGTCCGAACGTCGTTTACGGAGTTGCCCGAGACCAGGGTATCAGTTCGAAGAATACGATCGGCATTCAGGCTGCCGTCCTTGATGAGGCGTATGACATCCCATTCACGGGCCCTTACAGCTGGCTCTATGCCGGAGAAGCCGCAGCCGCCTTCATTGCCTCGGTCAGCGCAGACGGAGACGGATTCCATGCATTCGACCTGAATGGGCGCTATGAGACAATCGAGATGGGCCTCTCGGAGCTGGACCGGCTCGAACCGAGGCACCGGGTAGTCGCCAGCGGAGCTCCCTTTCCATTCCCATCAGATCTGGATGAGACGCCGCTGCGGGCGCATGTTCCCGATTATCCGGCCTTATCCGTAAGGGACGGAATCGCCGCGACCCATCGGGCATTCAGCCTGCTGAAAGAGGCAGGGCGCCTGCCATCTCTGCCGGTATAGACGAAGGCCTGATCAGAGCATTCTTGCGGTCCTGGCAAAATGCGTAGCCCTCTGAAGCCTTGAAGGCACGGCGCGAGACGCCGCTTGAAGCGATTGCGATCAACAGACAGGGCCGAAATTCGAGTAGTGTGGTCTCTTGACTTTTGACAACACCGGCCAGCTGCCGTCGACCGACCAGCCAATTGGCATAACCCAACTGAGCGAGTATTTGGGGAAACGTCCGCTCCCGCGCGGGAAGGGCAACGCCATTTGTCCACACTCCATGCGCGCAAGGATCCAGCCCGGTAAACAGGCTCGCCCGTGCTGGGCTGCTCTCCGGGCATGGCGCGTATGCGTTTGTGAAGAGAGCGCTTTCGCTGCGCAGCCTTGCAAGCGCAGGCATTTGGGCCTGTGCCTCTTTCCTGCCGCAGTCCGCTTCGCTCAGCGTGTCGAAAACGGCGAGAATTACGTTGGGGCGGCACGGGCTCGGCAAGTCTTATGCTCCTTGATTGCGTACGTCACAAAGCGCTCGCAAGAAACCCCGCCTCCAGTCCGAAATGCAACGCCCGACCCATTCCGAAGCGCAGGCGGAGAATAGGGCTTCCTGTAAAGCTCCCGGTCAAGCCAGCGAGTTCAATCTCGAACCGTAATCTCTTCCAGCGACTTGCAGCCGGGTTCAGGCCGCCGCGAATGCCGCGTCGAGTGCTGCGAGAATGGTCTGCACGTCGTCCGATGTCAGCACCAGGGGCGGTGACATCAACAGGTTTGGTCCGGCCGCTCGAACCATCGCGCCGTTTTCGTACGCCAATTTCTGCACCCGGAGCGGCATGGCCATGTCTGCGGCCTTGGTCGCTCGATCCGACACGCACTCGATGGCAAGCATCAGCCCATGACCGCCTCGGACGTCACCAATCTGTTCATGCTTTTCCTTGAGGGCGCACAGGCCGTCAAAGAGTTCGGTTCCTCGCGCCGCCGCGTTTTCGATCACGTTGAGACGCTTGGTTTCGGCGAGGCAGGCCAGCGCCGCGGCGGCGCCGACCGGATGGCCCGAATACGTGTAGCCGTGGCCGATGAAGGCGTTGGGTGACTTGTCGTTCTCGAAAGTGTCGGCCATCCCTTCGCTGATCATCACTGCGCCGTACGGAAAGTAGCCGTTGGTGATCGCCTTGGCGGTGGTCATCAAGTCGGGCCGGACGCCCCAAAGCCGTGCGCCGGACCAGGCGCCCGTGCGGCCGTAGCCGGTGATCACCTCGTCAGAGATCAGCAGAATGCCATGACGGTGGCAGATTTCGCGCACCATCGGCATGAACGACGAATGCGGCGGGATCACGCCGCCTGCACCCAGGATCGGCTCCATGATGAAGGCGGCGATCGTGCTCGCGCCCTGGAACTCGATTTCGTCTTCCAGCGCTGCAGCGCACAGGTTGGCGAGCCTTTCCGGGTCGCTTTCGTCGAAGGGGTTGCGGTAGGTGTAGGGTGACGGAATGTGATAGCAGCCCGGCAAAAGGGGCTCGTAGTTCGTCCGGAAGTTCGCGTTTCCGTTGACGCTGGCGCCGCCCATGTGTGTGCCGTGGTAGCCTTTCTTCAGGCTCAGGAATTTCACCCGGCCGGCTTCTCCCCTGATCTTGTGAAATTGCCGTGCGAGGCGCAGTGCGGTCTCGACGCTGTCCGAACCGCCGCTGGTGAAGAATGCGCGCGCCATGCCGTCCGGGGCAAAGAACTCGGCCAGCACGTGCGCCAGTTCGATGATCTTGTCGTTCGTGGTTCCGCGAAAGGCCGAATAGTAGGGCAGCGTGCCAAGCTGGTCTGCAATCGCCTGTTTCACGGGTTCGCAGGAATATCCCAGGTTGACGTTCCAGAGACCGCCCACGGCATCCACCGCCTCGTGGCCGTCAATGTCGCGAATGCGCGTGCCCGTCGCGCCCGTGACGATGATCGGCGGGTTTTCGATGCAGTCCGTCGGGCTTGCCATCGGGTGCCAAAGAAGACGGGCGTTCTGTTCTTTCAGGAAGTTCGAGTCTCTCATGGGGATGACCTTTCAGGCGAAAGCGATGTCAACGGTGCCGAAGGCTCCGTAGTCGGCATGTATTCGGGTCCCCGGGGGACATTCAAGGGGGCGAATGAACGATCCCGACAGGATCACCTGTCCGGCCTCGATCTGCTGGTCATAGCATGCCATGCGACGGGCCAGCCAGCAAACGCTCTCGACAGGGTCGTTCAGGACGCCCGCACCTAGGCCGGTTTCCTCGACTTCGCCGTCCTTGAATACGATGGCGGGAATCCAGCGGAGATCGTGCGCGTCCACATCGTGGCGCTCGTCTCCAAGCACGAAGCCCGCGTTCGCCGCATTGTCGCTGATCGTGTCCATGATGATGCGGGTCTGGCCGCTTGCAGGGTCGGCGCGAAGTATGCGGGTGTCGAGGATTTCAATGACCGGTGCTACGCATTCGGTTGCGGCCAGGACATCTTCGTGCGTGACGTCCTGTCCGCTGATCGGGCTCTTGATGATGAACGCTATCTCCGCCTCGATGCGAGGCTGGATGAAGCGTCCTGCCGGAACCTCGCTTCCGTTGGAGAATTCCATGTCGTCAAAGAGGATCCCGCTGTCCGGAACGTCGATGTTCAGCGCGGCTTGCATGGCCTTGGAAGTGAGCCCGATCTTCCATCCGGCTATCTGTCGGCCCTGGGCAATCTTGGCCGAGAGAATCTCGTTCTGGATCGCGTATGCGTCATCCATGGTCATGTCGGGATGCGCCAGGCTGAGCAGGCCGATCTGGGTCCTTGTCGCCTCGGCTTGAAGCAGGGTGGCGGCGGCAGCGGCATGCTCTTCAGGCGTCACGTCTCGTCCTCGACCGCGTTGCGAAGCGTGCCAATGCCCTCGACCTCAACCTCGATCACGTCGCCGGGCTGCAGGAATCGCGGCGGATCGAAACGCGCACCCGCGCCAGTGGGGGTGCCGGTGACAATGATGTCGCCGCTGTCGAGGGTCGTGAAGGTCGAGATGTAGGCGATCTGTTCACGCACCGGAAACATCATGTTCTTCAGGTAATCGTCCTGCCGCACCTCTCCGTTGACCCGCGTGACGAGCCGGGCGTCGTCAAGCTGGGCCGAGTCAGCAAAGGGCACGATCCAGGGTCCCATGGCACCGGAACTGTCCCAGTTCTTGCCTTGAGTGACGTTGAATTTTGCATGCCGAACCCAGTCGCGGATCGTTCCCTCGTTGCAGAGGGTGAGTGCAGCGATGTGCTCGTGAGCGTTTGATGCCGCAATTCGGCGACCGCCCTTGCCGATCACGACTGCGACCTCGCCCTCGTAGTCAAGTTTTTCGCTCTCGGGCGGTCGGATCAGGGGCCGGTCATGGCCAGTGAAGCTCGACGGGAAGCGGGGAAAGAGCGACATGTGCTTCGGCTGGTCGCTGCCGTCCTTGTACTCGGCATTCCGATCGGGAAAATTGACGCCGACGCAAATGATGCGGCTGGGATCCGGAATCGGAGGTTCAAACAAGATGCCTCGGTGCGAAGCGGTCCGGCCATCTGCCGCTTGGGCCAAAGCGTCAAGTCCGGCGGCCGCGACGACTTCCTTGAGTGTCGGCCATTCCGGGAATTCCTGCGAGAGCGGGATGACTCCCTGCTCGGTCACCATGCCGTAGAAGCGCTCGTTGGCGAGAGTGTAAGTCGCGAACCTCATGCCAGTTCCCTCATCACGTCATAGGCCGCCAGCACGTCCTCACGCGTGGTGCCGAACTGTCCGACCTGGAAGCGTATCACGGTCCGATCATCGACTTGGGTCTGCGTCACGTAGAGCCGCCCATCGTCGTTCAGGCGGTTCACGAAATCCAGCTGACCCGCGTCATCCTTCCCGGCGAGGCGGAACGTGAAAAGCGACAGAATCGGATCGGTCACGATCTCGAACCTGTCGTCATCCCGAAGAGTCCCGGCCAGCTCTTCGGACCATGCGACATGGTTTCGGATGCGGCGGCGGAGACCATTCAGTCCATAGGCCCTGATCAGGAACCAGAGCTTGAGCGCGCGGAACCTCCGACCAAGGGGAATTGACCATTCCGAGTAGTTGATGAATCCGTCTGCGCCATGGGTCTTCAGGTATGCGGGCTTGATTGCCAGCGTGCGGGTCAGGTCCTCCGGCGCGCGCACGAAATGAACAGAGCCGTCGAATTGTCCCCCCATCCACTTGTAGGGATTGAAGACCACGCTGTCCGCCTCCCCGGTGCCGGCCCAGAGGTGCCGGAACTCGGGGCAGATCATGGCGTTGCCGGCCCATGCTGCATCCACATGGAGATAAAGACCGTGTTTTCTCGCAACCTTCGCGATGCGGCCCACCTCGTCCGAGGCGCCCATGCTTGTGCCGCCGACGCAGGAGATGATGCCCGCGGGCAGGTGTCCCGCAGCAAGGTCCGACGTGATCGCGTCGTCCAGTGCGGAGGGGTTCATGGATCTCAGCGTTCCCGTTGCGGGAATCCGGACGAGGTTGTCCTGCCCGATTCCGGCAACCCAGATCGCACGGTCGATCGACGTATGCACTTCGGCCGTCGCGTAGATCCGAAGGGGTTTCTGTCCGGGCAGTCCGGCCTGGTTTCCCTGCCACTGCAGCGTGCGTTCCCGCATGGTCAGGACGGCGGCCAGCGTGGCTTCGGAGGCGCTGCCATGAATGACGCCATGGAATGCCTCGGGCAGGTCGAGTGCTTGGCGAAGCCAGTCAAGGACTCGCGTTTCCAGTTCGGTTCCGGCGGGCGACGTCTGCCAGATCATGCACTGAACGGCGAGGTTCGCGATCATGTAGTCCGCGACGACGGAGGGCGGCGATGCATTCGAGCAGAAATAGGCGAAGAAGCTCGGATGCTGCCAATGCGTGATGCCGGGCATGACAAGACGGTCCACGTCGCTGAAGATCGTCTCCATGTCTTCGGCTTCCTCGGGCGGCGCCTTGGGAAGCGAGGCTGCGATCTCGCCGGGCGAAACCTGTGATCGGACCGGGCGCTCGCGAATGGTGCGGTGATAGTCGGCACCCCATTCCGCCGCCCGTCGGCCCCAATGGGCGAGGTCGTCCCAAGTCGGTTCGCGGCGCTCCGTCATGGCGCGATGATCGGTGTGGCTTCGAGTGTCGGAGGTTCGGCTTCGACGCTGACAAAGCACGTGCCGTGCTCAAACCAGCTGCGCGGGGCCGGTGCGCCCCAAAGGGTTTGCCGCTGCGGATCCTTCAAGTCCCACCGGATCGGTTCATGGTCCGGGTCAATCGTCTGGTAGTCGGAGCAGTAGATTTCCGTCCTGTGCCCGTCGGGGTCGAGAATGTACAGGAAGAACGCATTGGAAATCCCGTGGCGTCCCGGGCCCCGCTCGATGTTGTCGAGATAGCCGGTGGTCGACATGAGATCGAGCAGGTCGATGATGTTCAGCGGCGTCGGCACCCAGAACGCGATGTGGTGCAGCCTTGGCCCGGTGCCGTTGGTGAAGGCAATGTCGTGGACTCCCCCTTTCCGGTGCATCCATGCTGCCCAGAGCCGGCCCGTGTCCTCGTCTTCCGTGTACTCGGTCACGCGGAATCCGATGTCGCTGTAAAACGCGACCGAAGCGTCAACGTCGGTTGAAAAGAAATTGCAATGGTCGATTCGAAGCGGCTTTACGCCCCGGTAGAGCGCGTATTGCTGGTGGATCCAGGGCAGCCGGTCAATTTGGTGGTAGAATTCGATCGGGGTACCGAGATTGTCGGTGGTTGCGAGCGTGCGGCCTTGATGCGCCCGCTCCACCCATTCCGTGGCGCGACCTCCGGACCTGAAGTGAGCATCGGCCCGGTCCAGATCTTCCTCCGAAAACACCTTGAACGACAGGGATTGGACCGTGCCCGGGTCGCTGGACTTCTGCAGGATCAGGCAATGATGGCCGCGTTCCTCCATCGCACGAAGATGGATGTGGTCGGCGGTCTCGTCCGTGACCTGAAGTCCCAGCGTGTCAACGTAGAAGTGCCGTGATGCCTCGATGTCCGCGACGTTCAGGCAGGCATGGCTGAGGCGAACCGTGTTGAAGGGCGGGGCGAGGACGGGGGCGGGTACAGGCAAGGTCGAACCTTCTCAGATGGCGGGCAGGTGGCCAAGACCCAGCGGGCTGTCGGTGCCACGGTGTTCATGCGCGCGAATGCTTGGGTGGCAGTGCCATGGCGGATGACGGACTCCAGCGGACCGCATCAGATTCCCAGCCGTGGAATCTTGTGCTCGCCGGTGGCAAAGCCGATGTGCTTCTGTTCCATGTAAAATTCGAAGCTCCAGTCTCCGCCGTCGCGGCCCATGCCGCTGGACTTTGCGCCACCAAAGGGCGTCGGAAGATGGCGCACGTTTTCCGAGTTCACCCAGATCATGCCGGCTTCGAGTTTGTCCGTAACGCGAAGCGCGCGCGTCAGGTCGCTCGTCCAGACATATGCGGCTAGACCGTAGTCGGTGTCATTGGCGAGTTCCAGCGCCTCGTCCTCGTCCGAGAACTTGATCGAGGTCAGGACCGGGCCGAAAATCTCCTCTTGGGCGATGCGCATGCCGTTGTCGGCGCCGGTAAACAAGGTCGGCTGGACAAAGTAACCCGTCGCGTCGCCCGCAGCGCCACCGGCGGCGATGGCCGCGCCCTCACTCGTCGCGATGTCAAAGTAGGACGTGACTTTCCGGAAATGATCGTCGGCGATCAACGGGCCGATTTCGGTCGCAGGATCCAGCGGGTGGCCGACCTTGATCCTGTTCACGCGATCGATCAGCCGGGCCTCGAACTCCTCACGGATGGACTCCTGCACCAGGAGGCGCGAGGACGACGTGCACCGTTCGCCATTGATCGAGTAGATCATGAAGATCACGGCATCGAGGGCGCGTTCCAGATCCGCGTCGCCGAAGACGATCACGGGATTCTTGCCGCCCAGTTCCAGATGCACGCGCTTGAGCGTGTCGGCACCCTGCTTGACGATCAACTTGCCGGTCGCGCTTTCTCCGACGAAAGCGATGGCCTTCAGGAGCGGGTGCTCGCAGAGTGCCTTGCCTGCTTCCTCGCCATAGCCGTTGACGGTGTTGAGAACGCCCGGCGGGAGGCCGGCGCCTTCGGCAATCTCGACGAGCAACCGTGCGGTGAGTGGCGACAGCTCGGCCGGCTTATGGACCACGGTGCAGCCAGCGGCGAGGGCTGGTGCGATCTTCCAGGTCGAGAGCATGAAGGGCGTGTTCCAGGGCGTGATGATCCCCACCGGGCCAATGGGCACGCGGGTGGTGACATTCGCAAGCCCGGGCGACGGGAGGTTGTATCCGTCCCGTGCGGAGACGGCCTGGTCGGCGAAGTAGCGGAAGTTCTCGGCGCCTCGGAGCGCGGCCTTTGACATGAACCGATAGGCCTGCCCGGTGTCCCAGCATTCGCAGAGCGCGATTTCCTCGGCGCGTGCCTCGATCGCTTCGGCGACCCGGATGAGAGTGGCCTTGCGTTCCTTTGCCGACAAGTTGCGCCAGGCTGGAAAGGCACCATGAGCGGCGTGCGCGGCGATGTCTATGTCCTCGGACGTTCCCAGTGCAACATCGCAGATCCTGCTCTTGTCGACTGGCGAGACAGAGGCAAATGTTCCGCCGGTGCCGGCTTGGTCCTTGCCGCCGATCCGGTTTGGAACCCCACCTGCCCGGAACCGTTCAAGGTGTCCATCAAGCGCTTTCAGGTTGTCAGAAAGGGTCATTGGTTGCCTTTCAGGTGATCGCGAATCGTGCCGGTCTTCGGTGAGAGTTCAGGATCGATGTCGCGAACCTCGAGCGAAAGAGCCAGGGAGTTCCCGCTCATGTAAGGATCGATGAACTCGCGTGCGGCTGTGAAGAGCTGCTTCGCAATCTTGTCCTTGACGGCGTCGGGGCGGCCGCCGCGAAGGCGGACCGAGATGTCAACGAAGCCGTGCTCGTCAGCGCCGTCTGCGATCGCGTGGTGATCGGCCCGATAGGCACGGACCCGGACACCCGGCATCGGGATCTCGTCGATTGCGGCCGCTGCCTGCCTGAGACGCTCGCAGAGGCCGCCGACATCGATCGCCTCTTCAAGATTGGCCGAGTATTCCACGAGTACGTGCGGCATTGCATTTCCTTGACATATCAATAGTTGATATGTTAAAGAAAAGCTGCTGACTTGTCAAGGGTCGAACCGATGCCGAAGATTAGGGCCGCGCTGCCGTCAACTCGCCGCTCGCTGCCGATCGCGCTGATTCGGGCACGGGAGGCTGTCATGGCGCCGATCCGGGAGATGCTGGCGGGTACCGGTCTGACCGAGCAGCAGTGGCGCGTGCTGCGCGTCTTGGACGAATTCGGCCCGATGGATGCATCGCGATTGTCCAGGGAGGCAGGCCTGATGGCGTCGAGCCTGACGCGGATCGTGCAGTCAATGGTGACCGACGGGCTCGTGACCCGGGAATTGTCAACGACCGATCGCCGTCGGCAGATCATCGGGATAGCATCCAGAGGTCGAAAGGTGTTGGCGAACAACCGTGACGCCGCTCTGGCCATTGCGGAAGACCTTCGTGACAGGCTTGGCGAACACGATTTCGAGCGGCTCTTGGACTTGCTTGAGTCTCTGGCGGAAGTCGGTCCAGGTCCAAGAGGGTCCAGAAGTGTTGAGCGTAGCATTTCCGGGCGGCGTTGAGAGCTTCCCGCATGTCCGCCTAACGCGGGGCGGCCCATCAATCGGTCGAAGCATCAGCTGAGAAGATCCCTTAACTCGACTCTCTGCTCGGCATGCTTTTTCGGATTTTCGCGGTTCAGCCGTTCCAGGTTGATGAGTTTCCAGCGGACAGCCGGTAGGTCGGCTGCGCGAGGCCGTTCGATCGCGTCGAAATCCGGAGTGCCGTCACGAAGGCTGAGCAGGAACCGTCCTGTGTTCTTGTCGAAGCGGGATTGGATGTCGGCGACCAGCTTCTCGCGGGTCGCAAGCAGTTCATCAAGTCCGACAAATGTCTTGGTCATGCCCTCGAACTCTCGGGCAAAGGGCTGATTGAGATCAATCGGATTGGGACTCAGCAATTCGTGTGGAGGACGCGCGGAGCACGCAATGTAGATCAGGAACGTGCGATACAGATCGTCTGTCGGTCCTTCGTTCTCGTAGAGCAGCTTTACGTCGTACAGGTCGCGGGGGTGCTGGCGATCCATCGCGGCATGCAGCTTGCCACCAAACAGGTCTTCGAAAGAGACGATTTGCATTTCCGCAAAACCGAAAGCGTCTGCGATCTCTTCAGATATCGGGCGGATTTCTGGGTCATGGACGACACCGCGCGTGACAGGCGATGTCTCGATCTTGATCTCGACGCCATCCAAGCGGGCAAGCACACGGGTGGCGCCGCCTCCGCCGCCCTGGATGCGCTGCGCCCTTGCGCCATTGATACGATCTTCGATTGCACCGGCGATCCGATTCCATTGCTTCATTGATTTCGGCTAGGCTCTCCGTACGCTCCTTGATCGGCAGACAGGTCAAATCGATGTCGACCGAGAGGCGCGGCAGGCTGCGATAGAACAGGTTAATCACAGTTCCGCCCTTGAGTGCGAATTCCTCTTCCTTTGCCATATGAGGTAGCAACCGGACAAGGAGGGCCACCTGCGCTTCGTATGCTTCACGTGCCAATTTCTGTCTCCGTTTCAGCGAATTCCTTCGGCACCATGATCCGATAGTCCGGGTGTATCTTACCTCCTTTGACCAATGCGCGGTCGCCACTGCCAAGGTTGACGTCATCGGGATCGAGGTGCTTTCGCCAAGCGTGATTGTGTCGATCGGCGAACACGAAGAAGAGTCGCTTGACCTTGATCTTCCTGCAGCCGTGCAGAAGTGCCGTAAGTGTCTTCGGACGCAATGTCGTCAAGCCTTCAAAAACCATGTCGAGGTTGTGAAAGGTCTCTTGGCCCGGCAGTTCATCCATGGCTTCCATGATTGCTCGTTCGGGTGCCGACATTCTCAAGTGCCAGTCCCAGGGCAGGGCGTCCGACGAATTGGTTTCTTCCTTTGCGAGGGCGAGCGCGGGGTCGTCAAAAAGAGTTGTCTTGCGTGTCTCAATCGAGGCGTTGAGCCGCAGTTTGGTGAGCCAGTTGGGGATAGTGTCGCCGTAGATCCAGACTTGGGAGTTGCTGCCTAGACGCAGATGGTGATCGTAGCCTTGTTGAGAGAGTGCAGCCGTGCCGCCGACATGGATGTCATAGCGCATTATGTGCTGCATGGAGAGCAGGCAGACTTTCCAGTCGATGGCGTTTGATGCCGACGGACTGGGAATTGGGCGCCGGAAGACACCTCGGTGAACGCGTTCAAGCCAGCCCCGCTTGACGTAGTCGCGAAAGGTTTCGTAGGCGATGCCGTGCGAGGTAAGCCAGTTGGCGTCAACGAGATACCCGGAAGGTACTGCGTCGAGAACTTTCTTCAAGTTTTTTGATTTTCCGGTGTTCATGACACCGATACTAGCACATTATCAAAGCTGACGCCACACTCTCTTTGAGAACTAGGTGTTTTCAGTGCTATAGGCACCCTTTTCAGCCCTATCGCAAAGAAATGAAGGGCAAGTCCGATGTCATCAGCAAGAATAAAGGTGCGGGCCAACCTGTTGCTGACGTGACCATGCGCAACCGGCACACGCCGACGCCTGCTCTTGTTCGGAGAAAGCGCGCGCCCGGATTTTGACAGTTGGACTTGTCGGCAGATGCGAGGTCCGTCCGCCAAAGCAACTTGATCAAAGTTGTCCGCTCAAGAGGGCGTAGCTCCACTTGCCGTGGAGTTCGCCACGGCGGGTAGTTGGGCCGTTCCTCTGTTTGCCAGAAAGCCTGATTCGCAGAGGGTATGCATTTACATTGATCTGCGGCCTGATGGCGAGACCGATTTAGATCGTGTTGCGGGACATCTCCGTCGCCCCGACGATCTTGGCGATGCTGCCGTGGCTGAAAGCGTAGGCCTCGGCAGCCACCCAGAGGCTCCGCAAACGCTCGTCTGCAACTGCCTTCAGCGCTATGTCTTTCGATCGAACTGCATCAGCATGGGTGCGCGTGTGGGTGAAGCCAGCCAAGAACAAAATTTCAAGAAACTCCGAACTTGTCCGGAGAAGTGCGAGATGGCTTGCGGACGATCTGACGTCACTTGAGCGTTCGATGAATGGCTTAGTCGGCCGAACTGAAGATTCCGATTATTCTGGTCTTCCCCGAATCGAAGAAATGTAACGCGAAACCTGTCTGAAGATTCATGTCAAGCAAAGCGAATTTGCCCGACTCCATCACGCAACTTGCCGCATTTCATGCCAATCGCTCGCAACTGAGATCGCCGATTATGTGAGCCGCTGTCCCGGGATCAAACGTCCCGAGATTTTCGGTTGTGACCTCATGAGGTCCGAAATCGGAGGGCGCGATGCCTTCGGGCAGAGAGGATGTGTCCACCCAGATCTTTCGCTCCGCCGACTTGGCAAAGACTCGATTGGTCCCTGGAACCACGAACGCGACCTCCGCAAGCTCTGCGCAGGCGCTGCGAACAAATGCCATGGCTTCACGTGAGTCGAGCGTGCGGCCAATGACCTGATCGGCGGTCCGCGCATCGACGTTGACGTGACGGAAGCGCTCGACGTCGCATAGACGCGCCAGATCCAGGACAAAGAACTTGCCGTTCTGGCCGAATGCAATCGTTCGAGGGAGCTCGCCTTGGGGAACCGAGTTGTCCAGGAACTCGTAATGGACCCATCGATCTTCCTGTCGCGCCCAGGCGAAGAACAGGCCAGGCATGCCGGAATAGGCCTCGATATTGTGAAACAGCAGATCGTCCACCGCCTTGTAGCGTCCGGTTTCCAGCCCGCGCTGCCAAGCTCTGACCACGGTCTCTTCAGGCGGCGTAATCATGAAGAACATGTAGATGCGGGCGCCGAAGCGCGTGAGCAGGCTGCTTTCGGCGGCTCCGGTCTTCGCGGTCAAAAAGCTGTCAAACCGAAACCGATCGATCAGCAAGTGCGGAACCGAGCCGCCTGACGCCTTCTCGGCCATAAGCGCGTCGAGCTTCCGGTCGATGATCTCCAGTTCCTGGCCGGTAAGCATGGCGGCGTACTTGTAGTCGTCGCCCAGGCCATCATAGTCGATCAGGAGCTTTCGCCAGTAGTCCGGGCTGATGATCGCAAAGTTCTTCCAGTCGATTCCGAGCGCCTCCGCGATGCGACGTTGCTGGCTGCGGATCGAGCTCTTGCCGCTCGCGGATGCGCCCTTTGCATTGAGAACGACCGGTTCGGGCTGAGGCGGCAGGCGGAAGAAACCAAGCTTCTCTGCGGCGGCGTCAAAGAGAGGAGCTACGCGCTTTGCAATCAGGACGTCGACATGGTCGTTCGACACCATGTTCACGGCGACGCCTTCAATGATGTCCTGGGCCAGAATGAGGGATCCCCTATGCGCCAGGATGGCGCCGACCGTGCGGGACATCGCCCTGAAACACGACGCCTGAAGTGGTTCGGCCTCGTCACTGGCAAGGTCCGCCCATGCCGCGCCGGCAGCCAGTGCACGCTCGTCGCGGGACGGTGCGGGAGCCTCGGGCGTTCGGCGGCCGAACAGGCGACCAAGGAGCCCCTTGGGCTCGTCGACAGGCAGGCATCCAAAGATCCTGTGCTCCAGCTCCTCGCGGATCACTTTCCTTGCATGAGCCCGCGCGTCTTCGAATTCGCGTCGCAAGTCAGGGAGACGCGGCTCGATTTCCAGGGCGTAGACGTCAGCGGCCATGCTGCGGAGGTTGATGCCAAGATCGGCGTATGATGGGCCGTCCGGGACGTGTGTCTCCGCAGTCACGCGGATCATCACATGGTGCAGAAGGAGACGCTCCGGCCGAAAGGTGGCCAGCTCCTGCGGTTTCAGGCCTGTCGCTTCCGCAAGGTCGCGGGCCTCTTCCCACGGCACAAGGCCATTTGCCGGATCGTAGATCGTGACCCGGGACATGAGATGCGGCTTGATCGTCGAGGAGAGGCCCGGATTCCAGGGACCATGCTCCGTGTCGGCAACAGCCGTGTTCATTCAGGCCCGCGAGCTGCGCCAGCCCGCCGGCGCCGGATGCCGAGCCATATGGGGTAGATCATCAGTGCCAGGGCCAGGAGCATGCAGGTGAGCGAGATTGGGCGCTCAAAAAACGTCATGACGTCGCCTCGGCTCGATATCAGCGATTGTCGCAGCGATTGTTCCGCGAGCGGGCCGAGGACAATGGCCAGCACCGCCGGTGCGACCGGGTAGTTGAGCTTGCGCATCAGGTAGCCGCCAAGGCCCAGGATCAGCATGAGCCAGACATCGAACATCCGGTCGGTCGTCGCGAATACGCCCACGAAGCACAGGATGAAGATGATCGGGGTCAGGATCGTGAACGGCATTGCCAGGACGCGCACGAAGAGCGGGATAAGCGCAAGGTTGAGCGCGACGGTCACGAAATTCGCGACATACATCGAGCCGATCAGGCCCCAGACGAAGTCGGGCCTGTCCGTGAAGAGCAGGGGGCCTGGCCTCAATCCCCAGATTATCATGCCGCCAAGGAGGATCGCCGTGGTCGGAGAGCCTGGAATGCCGAGCGTGATCATCGGAAGCATGGAACCGGTGGAGGCCGCGTTGTTCGCCGCCTCGGGCGCCGCGACGCCGGAGACGTTCCCCTTTCCGAAGCTGTCAGGGTCCTTCGCGAACGTCTTGGCCAGGCCATACGACATGAGCGAGGCCGGCGTGGCTCCCGCGGCGGGGAGGGTGCCAACGAAAAATCCAAGAGCCGAGCCAAGCGCGGTGGTGGGAAGGTATTCGCGGATGTGGGAGAGGTTTTTCTTGAAACTCTTCCAAGTGGTGCTCACTGCATGAATCCTGACCTTGCCCCTGGAGTTCTCGAGCGTCCACAACATTTCGCCGATGCCGTAGATGCCGATGGCAAGCACGAGGAAGCCGATTCCGCGCTGCAGTTCCACGAAATCGAAGAAGATCAATCGTGGCTGGCCTGAGATGATGTCGAAGCCGACCGCAGCCATCACGAGGCCAAGGAGGATCGAAAAGATCGTTTTCGGGATGTCGTCACCGCCGAGGCCGATGAAGGTTGCGAAGGCGAGCACCATCAGGGCGAATTCCTCCTGCGGGCCGAACTTCAGGGCAAACACCGCGAGTGGAGGCGCAAAGAGCGTGAAGAGGATGACCGAGATCGTGCCGCCGATGAAGGACGCCACGGCGGCCGCCGTGAGCGCCTGGTCCGCCTTGCCCTGCTGTGCCATGGGCCGTCCGTCAAAGACCGTGGCAACGGCCGTGGAGGCACCGGGTATGCCGAGGGTTATCGAACTGACGGCGCCGCCATACATGGCGCCGTAGTAGAGCGCGGCGAGGAAGATGATGGCCGCAGTTGGTGGCACGAGAAACGTCACCGGCAAGAGGATCGCCACCCCGTTGACGGAACCGAGACCAGGCATCGCGCCGATGAACAGTCCGGCAAGGCACCCGATAAAGATCATCATGAGGTTGAGCGGCTCAAAGGCCTGGAGCAATCCCGCGCCCAGAAGTGTTGCGATGTCCAACATGTACTGCTCCCAGCTCTCGGGCCTACATCAGGTACTGCCAGCGGAAATTGTCGATCCAGAGAAACCCGTCCTCAAACATCGTCGCGCCCTTGGGCAGGTATTTCGTGAGCTGCCATTCAAAAAGAAAATAGATGAGAAGCACCATGCCGATGCACGTGTTCACGGTAGTGCGCCACGAGTGCTTGCCGATGAACCGCATGTAGAATCCGAGGAACAGCGCTGTCGCGATATAGGTTCCCACGATGTGCACGAGCACGAGCATGACCGTAAGTGCCACAAAGGAGATCAGGACGAGCCCGAGGCTCTGGCCATCGATGTAGGGCGCCTTGTTCCGGCTTTCGGGGGTCGCGCCCCGGAACCAGCGGACCAGGGTCCAGAGCGATGCGAGCGCCATGCCGGCGCTCAGCCAAAAGGGCCAGACGCCTGCGCCCGGGCCCCTGCCTTCGACCCAGCCGATGTGCAGCTCGTCCGCAAGGACGGTCCACATCAGCCCGAGGGACAGCAGAAGAAGCCCGGCAGCCATCAGAAGCTCGGCGGATCGTGTCGACATCTTGTCCCTCCCCGTTGGCCGCGGCCCAAGCGCGGCCTGGCCTGTACGAGATCCGGAATCTCGTCATGCCTGCCAATGCATGTGGCTCCGGGCCGGTGTGCCGGCCCGGAGCGATCTTGATTATTCGCCCGTGATCGCGCCGGCGCCGACCTGTGCGATCAGCTTCTTGTGCGCCTCGACCTGGCTGGCGTGGAAATTCGCCAGGTCGGCACCATTCAGCATGCCGTCGCAGGTGAGTCCGTCAGACACGCAGAATTCCTGCCATTCCGCGCTGTCGAACAGCGTCTGGAAGAGGTTCGTGTAGAACTCAACCGCTTCGGCCGACATGCCCGGGGGACCGTTGACCGATCGCTGCATGTAGTACTCGATGTTGACACCGAGTTCCTTCGCGGTTGGAACGTCCGGGAATGCGGCCATCCGCTCGCCGGTGAACTGCACCAGAGGCTTCGAGTCGCCGGCCTCGTAGAAGGCAAGCTGCTCGGAGGGGTTGTTGACCGTCGAGTCGATCTGCTTGCCGATCAGGTTCTTGGCCACGGTGCCCCCTCCCGGAAACGGAATGTAGGTCACTTCGTAGTCGAAAGCAGCCTCCATCATTGCCGTCAGGACGCTGTCTTCCTGGCCCGAGCCCGTGCCGCCGACTTTCCAGTCCAGCCCCGCACCCTTCACCGCGTCGACATAGGAGTCGAGGTCGGTGATGTCGTCGCGGTCAGTGTGAACCCAGAGCAGGAACGTGTCCATCGCCATCAGACCGATGGGCGTGAACTGTGTCACATCGACTCCGAGGTCTTCCTGAATGATCGGGGTGGTATAGAAGCTGTTCAGCGTCATCATCACCGTGTGATCGTCTCCAGCCTTGTCCTGCATGTAGCGCAGGGCTTCGGCACCGGAACCGCCGGGCTTGTTGATCGGAATGAACGGGCGCGAACTGAGGCCCTTCTGTTCGATCAGGCCCTGAAGCAGACGCGCGATCTGGTCGGCGCCGCCTCCGGTTCCCGCCATGATGATGAATTCCACCGGCTTGCGGGGCTGCCAGTCCGCCAGTGCGACAGGCGCGGATACGACAACCGCCAGTGCGCTTGCCATTAGGGTCTTCAGGTACTTCATGGTGTTCCTCCCTTGGGTTTCCATGACTTGGTTTCCCTTGTTGCGCCGAATGCCGGTCTTTGCCGGCTGTTCGGTCGCTGCAAGGAGTGATGATCTCGATCGATTTCCTGCATCATTTGCCTCAATGAACCAAAACCACTGGTAAATCCGCCTCGGCGACGACCACTTGGCTGTTGCCGCCGAAGATCGACTCGCGCTCATAGCTTTCGTGATAGGCGCCCATGACCAGCATGTCGGCGTCAGCAGATCGGGACTCGGCGAGAAGCTGGTCGCCGACAACGGAGCCGAGGGCCTCGAATCGCCGGATCGTCGAGGGTATGCCCTTGGATTCGAGATAGTGCCGAAGCTCATCGGCACTTGCCGGATGGTCAGTGGAGCCGGACGAAACGATCGTGATGGACGCGGCGCTCGCGATGATCGGCATGGCAAGCCCCACCGCGCGGGACGCCTCGATCGAGCCGTTCCATGCAATTGCGACATGGGTTCCGAGGCGATCATCGGCCGAATCCGTATCAGGGCACATCATGACCGGCCGGCCCGACGAAAACAGCGCTGATTTCAATGTATTCGCCCCTAGCCTCGCGCCTTCGGGCTGCGGCACGCAGATGAGATCGGCGACACGTCCGTAGTGACGGACCGCGTCGACCTGCTTGCCCTCGTACTCGATGAATTGGGCAGTTGCCGTGCCCGGCCGCGGACTTGCGACTTGCAGCCCGAACTCTTCAGCAAGCATCCGGAACTCGGTCGTGAGTTGCGCTCGCGTGACATCGGCGTTCCGGTTGGCGGCTTCCTCGATCTGCTTTCTCAGAACGCTGGGCATGACAACGCCATACGGCATCATGTCATCCGGCGTGGGATGGCAGTGCACGATCCGGACATGCGCACCGAATCGCCTGGCAAGGACGGTGGCATGGGCCAGGACGTTCCGTCCCTTTCCGTCGCCCCGAACCGGCAACATGATCGTATGCAATGCGCATTTCGGCACTAGGTTCGGCCTCCGATCCCGGTCGTATCCTGCTCTGCCAGTTCCACGGCTACTCCCCCAACGTGACACCCTTCGAGATGCCGGCCTCGGCTGCCCATTCGGCAGCCGGAATCTTGCCGGCCCCCGACGGCCGGACACGCTTGATCAGGATGCGTCCGCCAACGCACTGAACGGTGATTCCCTCGTCGCTGACGTCCATCACGCGCGACGAGATTCCGTCGCCAGCGGCGCGAGCACAGTCAAAGACACCAAGTTCCTGCCCGTTGTGGGTCGTCCAGGCGCCGGGTGCCGGGTTGGTGCCGCGGATCAGGTTATGGACCTGTTCGACGGGCTTGTTCCAGTCGATGCGGCTGTGCCGCTTCGTGCAGCGTCGCTCATATGTCGCTTCCGACTCGTCCGGCACGATTCGGGGCGGGTTCCCGGAACGGAAGAGGTCGCAGACCTCGATGACGCTCTCGACCGCGGGCGGGTAGATCTTCTTGAAATAAAGGTCGATGACCGTATCGTCGGGCCCGATCTCGCATTCCCATTGCAAGAGGCTGTCGCCTTCGTCGAGCCCGTCCGTGGGGTAAAACCAGCTGTATCCGGACTTGGCGGCCCCCATGATGATCGGCCAGTTGACCGCCGATGGACCGCGATGCAGCGGGAGCAGGGACGGATGAAAGCAGATGGAGCCGAGCCTCGGCGTGTCGCGTGCCGCTTCCGGCACAAAGATGTTGACGAAAGCCATGATCATGAGGTCGGCCTTGAAACCTGCGAGTTCCTCCAGCGCCGCCTCATCGTTGAAGTCGCCTGGTTGCAGCACCGGGAGCGACTTCTCCAGGGCCAATTCCTTGATCGGGTCAACCGGCTTTCCGTCGCGGTCGGGTTCGCAATACACCGCGACGACCTCATCACGGCCTTCATCGAGAATGCGGGCGACGCAGTCCTTTCCAAACGCCTGCTGGCCCATGACGATCACCCTCATGGCGTTCTCCATCCGCTGTTGGCGGGAGGCAGGAATGCAGCCTCGGCCGTCATTCGGCCGCCTCCCTGTTCACGTCTCCCACGGCGCCGCTTTCGAGCACGCGCATCAGGTCGTCGCCTTTGTATCCAAGGTCCCCGGTCAGGATCTCTTGCGTATGCTCGCCGAGCAACGGAGAGCGGATCACGTCCACCGGGCTGTCGGACAGCTTGATCGGGCAGCCAACGGACACATACGTTCCCCGTTCCGGGTGCTCGACATCGACGATGGTGCCGGTCGCGCGAAGGCCCTCGTCCTCCATCAGCTCCTTCATCGACAGGATGGGCCCGACGGGGATGTTGAGCGGGTTGCAGATTTCCATGACCTCGAACTTTGTCTTGGTCATGGTCCATTCCTCGATCCGCGCGAAGATCTCGTTGAGCTTGTCGAGTCGTTCCGGTGGAGTAGCATAGCCCTCCTTCGTCTTCCATTCAGGCTCGCCAATGACATCGCAGACCTGTTCCCAGGCTGCGGCCTGGGTGATGAAATAGGTGTACGCGTCGGGATCGGTTTCCCAACCCTTGCATCTCAGGATGCGCCCTGGCTGTCCGCCGCCGGAATCGTTCCCGGCGCGCGGGGTGGCCTCGCCGAAAGGGATGCCCTCGCCATGCTGGCTGTATTCCTTGAGCGGCCCACGGGCGAGCCGCTGCTGGTCGCGCAACTTGACCCGCGTGAGGTTCAGGACACCGTCCTGCATCGCCGCCGATACCTTCTGTCCGCGTCCGGTCTTCTCGCGCTGATAGAGCGCGGCCACGATGCCGAGGCAAAGATGCAGCCCCGTTCCGCTGTCACCCACCTGGGCGCCGGTCACGAGCGGCGGACCGTCGTGGAAGCCCGTGGTCGATGCCGAACCGCCGGCGCATTGGGCCACGTTTTCGTAGACCTTGCAGTCCTCGTACTTGCCGGGACCGAATCCCTTGATCGAGGCGAGGATGATGCGCGGGTTGATGTCCTGGATTCGCTCCCAGGAAAAGCCCATGCGGTCAAGCGCCCCGGGCGCAAAGTTCTCGACCATCACGTCACAGATCTCGATGAGGCGGGTCAGGACTTCCTTGCCGGTCTCGTTCTTCGAGTTGAGCTCGATCGAACGCTTGTTGTGGTTGAGCATCGTGAAATACAGGCTGTCGGCTCCAGGGACGTCCACCAGCTGCCTTCGGGTCGCGTCGCCCACCCCCGGACGCTCGACCTTGATCACGTCCGCCCCGAACCATGCAAGAAGCTGGGTACAGGTCGGACCGGACTGGACATGGGTGAAGTCCAGGACCTTGATTTCTTCGAGTGCCTTCATCTCATCATCTCTCTTTGTACCCCGGGCTCCGTTCAGGGTCACCTGCGTTCGTCGATATTTGAAGCCGCCCGGGGGTGCTGTCACTTTCGTTTCACTGCGCTTTGCGGGTTCAGATTTCCGATGCGGCCGGATTCGGTGCCGGCCTCGGGGTCGATGATGGCGTTGACGAGCGTTGGCTCGCCGCTGGCGATGGCATCGCGCACGGCGCGCTCCAGGTCATCCGGACTGCGAGCCGTGACTCCTTCTCCCCCGAACGCCTGCATCATGAGGTCGTACCTGGACTCGCGTACGAACACGGTGGTGCCGGGGTCACGTCCCGTGGGATCGGCATCGGTGCCCCGGTAGATCCCTGAATTGTTGAAGACCACGACACAGACCGGCAGCCCGTATCGGCATATGGTTTCCACTTCCATGCCGCTGAACCCGAAGGCAGAATCGCCTTCGACCGCCACGACCGGATGACCGGTCTCGACCGCAGCGGCGATGGCCGTGCCCATGCCGATGCCCATTACGCCCCACGTGCCGACGTCAAGCCTCTTGCGCGGCTTGGACATGTCGATGATCGAGCGTGCAAAGTCGAGCGTGTTCGCGCCCTCGTTGACGAGGATCGCATCCGGGTGATCCGCGAATATCCTTTTCAACCGACCCAGCGCGCCGTGGAAGTCCATCGGCACGTTGTTGTTTGCGAGCTTGGGCGCCATGCGCTCGACATTGACGGCGCGCTTGGCATTGACCGTTTCGGTCCAGTCCGAGGGCGGGTGCGTCCATTTGTCCATTTTCGCCAGCATCAAGGACAGCGTGCTTTCGATGTCACCGACCAGTGGAGCGCTGATCGGCTGGTTCGAATCCATTTCCTTCGGGTCGACATCGATGTGAATGAATTTCTTGGTGTAGCGTTCGCCCCACTGCTTTCCCTGTCCGTGGCCAAGCAGCCAGTTGAGGCGCGCGCCGATCAACATGACGCAATCGCTTTCCTTCAGGACGAGGCTTCGGGCAGCGCCTGCGTATTGCGGATGGTCGTCCGGCAGGAGGCCCTTGGCCATGGACATCGCGATGTAGGGAGCGCCGGTTCTTTCAACGAACTGTCGCACGATCGCGTCGCATTGGGCGTAGGCCGCGCCCTTGCCGAGGATGAGCAACGGCTTCTTTGCACCCTCGAGAATGTCAAGCGCCCGGTCGACGGCGTGCGGCGCGGGGATCTGCGCCGGGCTCGGGTCGATGACCTTGATCAGGCTCCGTGCTCCTGTTGCAGCATCCATGACCTGCCCCAACAGGCTGGCAGGGACGTCGAGATAGACACCGCCTGGCCGACCTGAGACGGCCGCGCGTATGGCACGAGCGACTCCGATGCCGATGTCTTCGGCGTGGAGGATGCGGTAGGCGGCCTTGCATAGAGGTTTCGCGACGGCGAGCTGGTCCATCTCCTCGTAGTCGCCCTTCTGGAGATCCACGATTTCGCGCTCGGAACTTCCCGAGATCAGGATCATCGGCCAGCAATTCGTTGTCGCATGTGCCAGGCTGACGAGGCCGTTCAGGAATCCCGGTGCCGACACGGTGAGGCACACGCCCGGTTTCCGGGTCAGGTATCCGGCGATCGCCGCCGCGTTGCCGGCATTCGATTCATGCCGGAACGAAATGACGCGCATGCCCTCGGCCTGCATCATTCGGCCGAGATCCGTGACCGGGATGCCAGGGACATGATAGACGTTGTTGATCCCGTTCAGCTTGAGCGCGTCAATGATCAGGTGGAAGCCGTCCGTAAGCTCCTGCGTGACTTCCGTCTTGGAGTCCAATCCGTCCATATCTGTCATGCTCCAGGTTGGCTGCCTGATTCGGCAATTGGTTCCAGGCGCGCCCAGGTGCGAGCGACATGGTCATGAAGGCGCATCGTGTGTTCGCGCACCAGCTTCTCCGCGAGATCAGGGTCACGCGCTTCGAGCGCCTCGATGATGGACATGTGGTCAACCACCGATCGGCTTGCACGATCGTCTTCGCCAAGTGCACGGCGCCGGATGGCGTGCATATGGACGAAAAGACCTTCGGCCATGTCGGCAAGCAGCATGCATCCGGACATTTTCAGGATCATCTGGTGGAACCGGATGTTTGCGTCCGAATACTCGCCGAGGTCGGCGCGCGCCGAACTCTCGGAATGACGCATTGCATGCTTGCGGAGCTGCCGTATCTCTCTTTCGCTGGCGTTGGTTGCCGCCATCCGCGCCGCCATCGACTCGAGCGCCGCCCACGCAACGATCATTTCGAGGATCTCGGCCAGCGACTTGCGCACGACAAAGACACCCTTTCGGGGCGCAATGCTGACAAGGCCGTCCTTTTCGAGACGGGCCAAGGCTTCGCGAAGCGGGGTGCGGGAGATGCCGAACTGTTCCGCGATGGAACGCTCGTCCAGGCGCAAATCGGCACCATCGTCGTAGATGTTCATCTGCGTGATCGCATCCCGAAGCGTTTCGTAGATGTGATCCTTCAGAGTGAAGTTCGTCGCGATCGGCTTCAGTGGCAATCTGCCGGCCATCGAGGCCCGTCCCCCAGGATGCGTCGTTTCCTGTGGTATACCATACGCCAGCGTTTGCCCACCTGCAATACCGGATTGGCGCCGATTCACGCGACCGGACCGCCGGCAGGTCATCCAACCATCCCTCAGTTGTTTGGCTTCTGCACATCCTTGGCCAGGCCGGTGCGAGTCGCGTCCGTTACGGTCGACCTTTCAGGCAGCGTTGATGGCAAGGCGGAAAACCAATGCCGTTCAATTGCCGCGATCAGCGGGGACCGCAGCGAGGGCCGTATTTTGAAACTCATGCCGGCCGCGGGGCCTCTGGCGGTGCGCCGAGGACTTCGGTAAATGCTGCGCTCTTCACTGGCATGCGATTACGGCCACGGCACAACTGATTCGCAAAGCCAGGGCCTGTGCCTGCGTGAGCATCAACTTTCGTCATTTCGCCAAGGAGATGAACGAGACATTCCGGCAGCTACCGGAATTCCAGGGGCTTTGGCATTTCGTCGGCGATCACCTTGGCGGCACGATCCACGAATTCCCGCACCTTGGGGTCGATGAATTCGCGGTCGGCGTAGACGAGGCTCACAGGCAATTCTGCACCGACCTCGTCTTCCAGGATCGGCACCAGGTGACCCTTTCCGATGTCCTCGGCCACGACCGCCGAAGCGATCAAGGCGCACCCGATCCCCTCGATCGCAGCCTGCCGGATGTGCTCGATCTCGTTCGCCGAAAACCGACCGGCCACCGGAACGGTCCTGCCGCTCCATCGGGGCCATCTCGCATTGGGGGCCCACTCCCCCGAAAACCCGACAATGCAGTCGTGCTTCACCAGGTCCGATGCCCGCAAGGGATGCCCGGCACGGTCGAGATACTCCGGAGATGCAACGACAATCAGCCTGTCGACATGCACCTGTCGGGCGATCAGGTCCTGATCCCGGATTGGCCCGATCCGCATTGCGACATCGACACCTTCGGCAAGCAGGTCCACGTGCCGGGTCGTCGACTGCACTTCTAGGATCACTTCGGGAAAGGCGCGCAGAAAGTCCGTGAACAGTCGCAGAAAGTGCGGGCCGGTGACGGAAACCCGCAACAATCCCCGCGGCGTGTCGTCCAGGCGTCGGACTGCCTCCCAGGCAGCACCGGCGTCGACCACTATGCGTTGTGCGCGCTTCAAGAGTTCCTTGCCGGGACGGGTCAGCACGAGACGGGTCGTTCGGCGAATGAGCAGGCGGACTCCCAGATCGGCCTCAAGCGAGGCAATCCGTCGGCTGAGAGTAGCGCGAGGCAGCTCTAGCCTGCGTGCGGCTTCGGAAATGCTGCCCGCGCGTGTCACTTCGAGGAACTCGCGCAGCCGGTCAAGGCTCGGCCTGTGATCCATATGAGCAGGTGTTGTGTTCAATTGCGATCTAGTGACGTTCATGATGCAAGCGTATTTGTCGGACGATTGCAGGGAAAGGTCAAAGGCCATGTTGGACATCAAGAATTTCGACCACATTGGAATACGCATCAGCGACCGCGACAAATCGGTGGCGTTCTACGAATTGCTTGGGTTCGAGCTGATCGCCGATGGCGGCTACGCGCACGGGCACCCTCTGGTGATGCTGCATCCGTCCGGGATCAACATTAACCTGCTTGGCCCGGCGAGCGCGAAACAGGGCGAGAACATCCTGATGGATGAAGATCTCAAGTATCCGGGCATAACGCATCTTGCCGTTAAGGTGAGCGATGCAGAGGCGGCGGAGTCATTCGCAGCCGAGAACGGCATTGCGATCACTGGGCGGCGCGAGTTTCGCGGCACCAGGACGATCTTCATCCGGGATCCCGACAGAAACGTGCTTGAGCTGGTAGGGCCCGGCCCCTCGGTTGCAGACCTGATCGCCGAGCATGTCCATGCAAACTGAACCGAAGTACAGACCCGATGACACTTTGCTTCGCATCGGGCACCTGCGCCACGGCCATGCATATCGCGCTCGGGTGGATTGGCAAGTCAGGGAATTGGCACATGTCTGATCGCTGATTCACCGGACGGTGCCATGTCACTAGGGCGGGGTCGCTCGACATGGCACTTTTCTCGAAGTCGGCATTGTGTCACTTGCCACACGCGGTGATGAACGTGCCGGCCAGGCAGGGATTCGGCGCCGTTCCCAGGCGCGACGTTGCACGCGCGCGGCTATGCATCGTTCAGCGGTCACCGGCAGAAATTTGCGCGCGCGAAGTACATTCGGTTATCGTGGCCGTGAATTTCAACCGTTCGGATGCTTCGGCACCCGACGCTTTCCAGTACGAAGAGGCCATGTCGTGTCACAAACGAAAATCAAGAACATGGAGGAATTTGCTGCGGTGAGCGGGATTTCCCGGCCTACGGTTTCCAAGTACTTCAACGATCCGGCCAGCGTGCGGAAATCCACCCGGGAGCGCATCGAGGCGGCTCTGGAACGCCACGACTATCGCCCAAACATCTACGCCATCAACCAGAACCGCCGCCTCACCAAGAACATCGGGATCGTGGTGCCCTACCTGTCGGACCCGTTTTTCGCGGAAATCGCACGCAACGTGGAGAGCCTGGTCATCGACGCGGGGTTCCGGCCGATTCAGCTGAACTCGCAGGGCACCAAGGTCCAGGAGAACGACAACCTCGGGAGCCTCAGATCGATCAAGCCCGCAGGAGTGCTTCTGGCACCCTTGGGGCGGACATCGGACCGGTCCTCGGTCGAGGCGTTCTGCAAGGATGTCCCCACGGTCTTGTTCGACAGCAATATCGAGCATCTGGGCGAGGCGTTCATCGGGTCGAACAATGATCAGAGCATTGCCCTGATCATCGACTATCTGTGCCGATCCGGCGAGCCGCCGGCATTCTTCGAAATGAAGGAGCCGCCAAACCCGAATGCGTTCAAGCGCCGATCGGCATATCTGGCGACGATGGATCGGCTTGGGCATGAGCCGCACCTGATCCAGGTGGACGGGGAGGGATGGGACTTCGAGGCCATCGGCTTCAGCGAGGGCATGCGCGTGATCGAGAATCGCGGCCTGCCGACGGACACGGTCCTCTGCAGCAATGACCGGCTTGCTATCGGGTTTCTGTCCGCGGCCTACGAGATGGGCATGCGGGTCGGAAACGGAGCAGGTTGCGCATTGCGGGTTGCCGGGCACGACGACCACCCGTTCTCGCGATATACGTGCCCGACGCTGACAACGGTTTCGCAGGACTACGCGTCGATCGCCGAGAAGAGCGTCGAGACCCTGTTCCGGCTGATCGATTCGGGCGAACGTGCAAAACGGCGGGACACGACCCTGTACGACGCCTCGCTTGTCATGCGTGGGTCCGCCTAACGGGCTGCTTTCCGAACATTTCTTGGTAAATTTACGCGCGTAAAAAAAAGACTTGACGCGCGGATATTATTTGTTAGCGTTATCGGGCAACATCCAATTTGAGGGAGGTGTCAAATGTATCTAAGGAACGTACTTGGTGCGGCATCGGCGCTGTCGCTGATCGCGCTTGGCAGTGCTGACGCAGAAAATCTCGTCATCGCGACCGTGAACAACGGCGACATGGTCCGGATGCAGGGCCTGACTGACGACTTCACCAGCAAGACCGGTCACACGGTCGAGTGGGTGACGCTCGAGGAAAACGTGCTCCGTCAGCGAGTGACGACGGACATCAGCACGAAGGGCGGCGCTTTCGACATCATGACGATCGGCATGTACGAGACGCCGATCTGGGCCAAGAACGGCTGGCTCGTGGCACTCGACGACCTGTCGGCTGGCTACGATGCGGACGACATCCTGCCCGCGATGCGTGGCGGACTTTCCTATGACGGCACACTCTTTGCGGCGCCGTTCTACGGCGAAAGCTCCATGATCATGTATCGCACGGACCTCATGGCGAATGCCGGGCTCTCCATGCCCGACGCGCCGACCTGGGAATTCGTTGCGGACGCGGCACGCAAGATGACCGACAAGGACAACGATATCTACGGCATCTGCCTGCGTGGCAAGGCTGGCTGGGGCGAGAACATGGCGTTCATCACGGCTACGTCGAACGCCTTTGGCGCCCGCTGGTTCGACGAGAACTGGGCGCCGCAGTTCGACAGTGATGCCTGGTCCACGACGCTAAACTTCTACCTTGACCTCTTGGGAGATGCAGGGCCTCCGGGAGCCTCCACAAACGGCTTCAACGAGAACCTCTCTCTGTTCCAGCAGGGCAAGTGCGGCATGTGGATCGACGCGACGGTGGCGGCATCCTTCGTGACCAACCCGAAGGACTCGACCGTTGCGGACAAGGTCGGATTCGCGCTGGCGCCCGACACCGGGCTCGGCAGGCGCAGCAACTGGCTCTGGGCCTGGGCGCTGGCGATCCCTGCCGGAACCCAGAAGGAATCCGCTGCAAGGGAGTTCATCGAATGGGCCACGTCCAAGGAATACATCGAGCTCGTGGCTTCGAAGGAAGGCTGGGCGAACGTGCCTCCGGGAGCCAGGACCTCGCTCTACGAGAATCCGAACTACAAGGACATTCCGTTCGCGCGGATGACTCTCGAGAGCATCCTGTCGGCTGACCCGCTCAACCCGACCGTTGAACCGGTGCCTTACGTGGGCGTCCAGTTCGTGGCGATTCCGGAGTTCGCTGGAATCGCGACGGAAGTCGGTCAGGAGTTTTCTGCCGCTTTGGCCGGACAGCAGACCGCGGCGGAGGCGCTGGATAAGGCACAGGCCTTGACCGCCGACGCGATGGAGGCTGCTGGCTACTGAGCCAGGCACATTTCCCGGAGGGCGGCATCCGCCCTCCGGTCGACGACACAAGCAAATACGATCCGGAATCTGAGACGGTAATTCCGCAAACGGGGAGAGTGTCCATGGCAACCAGGCATTCGCGTTCTGCTGCCCGTATCATGATGGCACCCGCAGTGATCCTGCTCCTCGGCTGGATGCTGGTGCCCCTGACAATGACCCTCTGGTTTTCGTTCCGGAAGTTCCTGCCCTTGCGTGGCGGAGATCTCGGCTGGGCCGGTCTCGAAAACTACGTGCGTTTCGTCAGTTCGAGCTCCTTTTGGCCAAGTGTGCAGGCGACGCTGACAATCGTCGGTGGCGTGCTGGTCGTCACCGTGATTCTGGGTGTCCTGCTGGCGTTGTTGCTGGACCAGCCGATGTGGGGACAGGGCATGGTCCGCGTACTGGTCATCGCGCCGTTTTTCGTCATGCCGACCGTGTCGGCGCTGGTCTGGAAGAACATGTTCATGGACCCCGTGAATGGCATTCTGGCGCATATCTGGAAGTTCTTCGGGGCAACGCCCGTCGAGTGGCTGAGCCAAGCGTCGATGCAATCGATCATACTCATCGTGTCGTGGCAATGGCTGCCCTTCGCGACATTGATTCTCCTGACTGCGGTTCAGTCGCTGGACCGAGAGCAGCTTGAGGCAGCAGAGATGGACGGTGCGCCGTCGTTGAAGCGCTTCTGGTTCATAATCCTGCCGCACCTAAGCAGGGCGATCACGGTCGTGATCTTGATCCAGACGATCTTCCTTCTGTCGATCTTCGCGGAGATCTTCGTCACGACCCAAGGCAGTTTCGGCACCAAGACACTGACATACCTGATTTTCCAGCGCGTGCTGGAGAGCCAGAACGTGGGTCTGGGCTCTGCAGGCGGCGTTTACGCCATCATTCTCGCAAACATCGTGGCGCTGTTCCTGATGCGCATCGTAGGGAGGAGCCTTGATGCCTGAGATGCCGACACTGCCCCTGCGGATCCCTCTCGCGCCGCTCTCTCGCGGAGCGTTGGACGTCGGCGCGGAACATAGGGGAGGCAACTGACATGGCCCGTGCCGTCACATCCCGCCGCAAGGCCCTGAACACGATGATCGCATGGGCCGTTGGCCTGGTGATCTTTTTTCCGATCCTCTGGACGATTCTGACCAGTTTCAAGTCGGAGGCGCAGGCGATAAGCGATCCGCCACTGTTCCTGTTCTTTGACTGGACCATTGAGAACTACGGCGTCGTGCAGGACCGTTCCGACTACATGCGCTACCTCTGGAATTCGGTGATCATCGCGGGCGGTTCGACGCTTCTTGGCGTCGTTGTCGCTGTGCCAGCCGCGTGGTCAATGGCCTTCGTCCCCTCGAAGCGCACCAAGGACATCCTGCTCTGGATGCTCTCGACCAAGATGCTGCCGGCTGTCGGCGTGCTTTATCCGATCTACCTGTTGTTCATCGAACTCGGGCTGCTCGACACGCGCACGGGACTCGTGATCGTGCTGATGCTGATCAACCTGCCGATCATCGTCTGGATGCTGTACACGTATTTCAAGGAGATCCCCGTAGATATCCTTGAAGCCGCAAGAATGGATGGCGCAACATTGCGTGGAGAGATCCTTCACGTCCTCATGCCGATGGCCGTGCCCGGCATTGCCTCAACCATTCTCCTGAGCCTGATTCTGGCTTGGAACGAGGCGTTCTGGACGCTGAACCTCACGGCGGCCAAGGCCGGACCTTTGACCGCGTTCATCGCCAGCTACTCGAGCCCGGAAGGCCTGTTCTTCGCCAAGCTCAGCGCGGCGTCGACAATGGCGATCGCACCGATCCTCATTCTCGGCTGGTTTAGCCAAAAGCAACTTGTTCGCGGCCTGACATTCGGTGCCGTAAAATAGGGTGGAGCCATGGGACGTATCGTAATTGACCAAGTATCGAAGAGCTTCGGGGACGTTGAGGTCATCCCGCCGCTGGAATTGCTAATCGAGGACGGGGAGTTTGCCGTTTTTGTCGGCCCTTCAGGCTGTGGCAAGTCAACGCTGCTTCGCCTCATTGCGGGTCTCGAGGACGTGACCGGAGGCAAGATCGAGATTGACGGCCAGGACATGACCAGCGTGCCGCCGGCAAAGCGCGGCCTGGCGATGGTGTTTCAGTCCTACGCGCTTTATCCGCATATGAGCGTCAGGAAGAACATTGCCTTTCCGTTGCGCATGGCGGGACTCGACAAGGAAGAACAGGAGCGCCGTGTCGCACACGCGGCAAGCGTCCTGAATCTCTCCGACTATCTCGACCGTCGCCCGGGTCAGCTTTCGGGCGGTCAGCGTCAGCGGGTCGCGATCGGACGCGCCATCGTGAGGGAACCGGCCGCATTCCTGTTCGACGAACCGCTCTCGAATCTTGACGCCGCACTTCGGGTTGGAATGCGGCTCGAGATCAGCGAACTGCATGAGCGCCTTGGGACCACGATGATCTACGTGACGCACGATCAGGTCGAGGCGATGACGATGGCCGACAAGATCGTCGTTCTCAATTTTGGGAACATCGAGCAGGTCGGAAGCCCGCTGGAGCTCTACCGCGAACCGCGCAACGTGTTCGTTGCAGGATTCATCGGCTCTCCGCGCATGAATCTGATCGAGGGAAATGAGGCCGCACGTCACGACGCGCATGCCATCGGCATCCGCCCAGAGCACATTGCCGTATCGGGAAGCGAGGGCGACTGGTCCGGCGTCGTCGGCGTTTCGGAACATCTTGGCTCCGACACGTTCTTTCATGTTCACGATACGGGAGTCGCCGAGACGATCACCGTTCGTGCCGATGGCGAGGTCGGGTTCCGGCACGGCGACAGGGTGCATCTGGCCCCAAGGCAAGACGCCATTCACAGGTTCGACGCGAAAGGTCTCAGGATTTGAATCAACTCGTCAGCATGGTCGCGTTGGTGACGGGCGGTGCAGACGGGATTGGACGGGCAATCCGCGAAACCTCCTTGGCAGTCAAGTCGGTATGCTGGTCGACCGTGACGGGATGGTGGAGATCCCGGAACTCCATCGTCCATGTCCTGCCCGATCCGTCGAAACCCGGCATTGGCCGTTCAGTCGATCCGTTGTCGGGTACTCGCTGACCGAATCACGACCAACTTCCGATTCGCCGGCAAGAACGAGCTTGTGATGCACCTCGATGCTGGTGCCATCCATCGCATCGCAGTCGCGACGGCGACACGTAGTGCCCTCGACGACCGACCTGCCTCTTGCAAACTGTCCACTTTCTGATCTGGTCTGGCAAGATCGGCCGTGTGAGGCACGCCTTCAATGCCCGGTCGGCAGCGCGGTGACATTCACGTCGTTTGCGCCAATTCCTTTTGGATTTTGCTCCCGGATTCCAAGCGACCGGATACCACCACCCTTGCATTGATGCCGCGAAGGCAAAGCTCCCTCCCGCGCCGGGAGTTCACGAACTTCAACGCCTCGACTCCGAAGCGGGACATGAACTTCTTGCATCCGGTGTGCGGGACTGCGGTCACCTCTACTGTTGCCGAACCCATGACAAGCCTGGTCCCGGCTGGAAGATTCTCCTTCGATAGATCCAGGTCAACGTAGAACTGATCGCCTGCGAGTGCCCAACGGTCTTTGGACCCGGCAAGAAGCGATATGGTCCGTGAGTTCATAAGGGTGAGTTGCATGTCCGGATGTGCCGACCCGTCCTTCGTCATTCCGCTTCCTCGAGTGCGCCAGTTGTCACCGATCAGCCCCCCGTCGACGTCCAGTTCGCCAATGTCCACTTCTTCCCGCCTGTCCGTGTCAGGTCGGCGAACGATCATCGCGACCACCCCTTCGTCCTTTGGTGACGCCTGAATGCAGGGCAAGCCTGCCTCAAGTTCGTCTGCACTTCTAAAGCACACTGCACGGTTCCTCTCTCTGACTTCAGGTGCCGAAACTGGGGCTGCGATTTGCAGCAGCACCGGTTCGCATTGCCGAAATTGCTGGACTGATATCCATGCTGCTCGGTGTCGATCCCATCGATCCCTGCCTCATCGGACGTCACTTCTAGGACATGGATCGCATAGGCGCCAGATCCTTCCGAGAGTGGTGCGAGGCACCGCCTTTCACGCGCAATGCACCAATGAGGCGGCTTGCCGGAAGCGGAGGTTCGAGCATTATGGTGTGGTGGGCCTGCGGGCCAACGCAATGAGGCTGGTTGGCCAAGTGGGCGGATCGGAACTCGGACGCCAAAATGTGACCGGAGAACATGGATACGCCTGGGACGACCGCGCGGAGTCTCGTGCGTCCTTGATGTCGACACGCCCGACGGCGGCGATCAACCCGCCATGTCTTCCAGAACATGACGAAACGTGTCGGCGGGCTCATCTGCAAGAGTTGCCGCGGAGATGCCTGCGGAACTCTCGATGTGGCGCCCGACCATCGCATAGCCCAGGGAATAGCCTGCCCATCGTGGAAGGTCTCTCCAGCCGTAGAACCACCGGACATGATCGTAGGCGTCAGAATCCCAGGCCGACAGTGCGGCCCTTGCACACTCGACAAGTTTCGATCCGGTGACAGCGCGTTCCCACATTTCCGGCGGCGAACCGTAGAGCTGCTTGCAGAATTGCCCTGCCAGACCTTCGGATGCCAGCGTTTCGCCCAGCCGCTTGCCATAACCCGGACCGCGCCATCGGTGCACGTGGTGAAGCTCGTGCGCGACCATTCGTGCAATTGGCTCGCCCATGTTCCTCGGCAACGCGGCGTTGTCGGGATCAAATTTCAGCCGCATCTCGGTTCCTGACGGCGTGTGGCCGACGTACCCCGTCTCCGGGATGACCCAATCTGAGGTCGCCTGAACGACGACTGTGACAGCAACCGGCGGCATCACCAGTTCGGCGCGCTGACGTGCATCATCGATGTCCGCTCTGATCTGGTCAGCGAAACCGTCGAGCCGCCCGCCCGCGTCGTCAAAGCAGATTCGCCAGCAGGCCATCGTCGTGCTCCATTCCGTCCAATTGTCGATTCCATGCAGCATATGCGCTCGGCGCCAATACCACGATGCAGGGTGCATACGGAAAGTGCCTTTGGGAGATTTCCTGCTCGGTTTGGTCAGCCGCAGGCACGCAGGTCGGCACAGAAGTGTCCGCGAAGGCGAATTCGCGTCGACTCCACATGGGGCCGTGAATCAACAGAAACGGACTCGACAGGCATTGATGCGGACGTAGGCTAGCGATCCGGAAGATTGCTGCTCTCCGGATCGGCCCATGTTCTGACGTCGCGGTGTGTCGCAGTTCGCGTGAAGATCCTTCCCGGCATTGGAGCATACGAGCCAGACGCGAGGATTGAGGGGAGCAAGTTCTACTGGGTCTGCCAAAAGGTTCAGGGTGTCCGCAAATTGGAAGATATCGGTTGTAAGAGTCCCAATAATCAGGCTCTTGACTCCCAATTATCATTCTATTGAGTTCCAATCATCATGTGAGCTGTTTCCGATTGTCATGGATCTGGAATCGGCACATGTATGTTCGATTGATCAAGCACAAAGTCGAGGAAGCCCTTCAAGACACGCCCGTGGTCTTGGTGGTGGGACCGCGCCGGGCCGGCAAGACCACTCTGGTGCAAGCCATTGAGAGAGGCAGCCGAACTTACTTCACGCTTGACGATCCGGCGACCCTCGATGCCGCGCAATCCGATCCGATTGGCTTTGTGCGGCGACTGGAACGGGCGACGATTGATGAAGTCCAACGCGTGCCGGATCTGTTGCTGGCGATCAAGAAGTCTGTGGACGAAGGCAAGCGTCCTGGAAGGTTCCTGCTCACTGGCTCGGCAAATGTACTGACATTGCCTCGTGTCGCCGACAGTTTGGCTGGCCGAATGGAGACAATCCAGATGCTTCCGTTGGCGCAAGCCGAAATCACCGGCACCGTGCCATCCTTTTTGGAACGCTTGTTCGAAGGGAAGCCGCAGCGCGTTCCGAACAACCATGTTGGCGACGAAATCGTTCGCATGGCCATGAGCGGAGGATTTCCTGAATTGCTCGATCGTGAGAGTGAGTGCCGCCGCATGAGTTGGGCGCGATCCTATCTTACATCGGTTCTGACACGCGATCTCAGGGACATTGCCGACATGGAAAAGTTGACCGAGCTTCCAAGATTCGTGCAGCTGTTGGCGGAACACTCGGGACAGCTCGTAAATTTTTCCCGGATCGCTGCCGGCATAAATGTCAGCCACAAGACCGCAAAACGCTACATTATGCTGCTTGAACAGATATTCCTGGTTTCGGCGTTGCAGCCTTGGCATTCAAATGCGCTCAAGCGGATCGTCAAGACTCCTAAGCTGCACTTTCTCGATTCCGGCTTGTTGGCAGCAACACGAGGACTCAGCATTGAACGCGTGACGAACAGTCGCGATCTGTTTGGGGCTCTGCTCGAGAGCTTCGTTTACTCGGAGATCAGGAAGCTGATGACCGCATCGGACTTGTGGCTGAGCCTCTTCCATTTTCGCGACCATATGAATCGCGAGGTGGACATCGTCCTTGAGCGCAATGACGGCTTGATTGCAGGCATTCAAGTGAAGGCCTCCGCAACGGTAAGGTCGAGTGATTTCCGCGGCCTGGAGGTTCTTGAGGATACTTGCGGAAACAGGTTCACCTTCGGTGTCGTGCTTCATGACGGCACTGACGTCGTTCCTTTTGGAGAGCGGATGGCCGCCGTCCCGCTGTCGGCCTTGTGGAATTGACGCATCGAACCTCGCGCTCGGAGGCACGGCGTGCATCTATGACCAATGGCATTGGATCATTGCTGGTAGTCGGGACATGGATTGCTGCGGTGTCCCGGGGCACGCTGTCTTCAGCGTCGCGGTTTCGCGGCGTGACACGCCGTGCAATCCGTCATGGATTCGTAGATTCTGCCAAGGCTTCGTTGCCGACGACGAGGTTTGGCTATGGTGCCGCGCCATGCGGGACGACATGCCGCCGATCAGGAACACTGGTCCGGACGGCGCGGAAACCTCTCGAAGCGGCTATTTCTTCTCCTTGTCGTCCGAAACCCGCTTGACGTCCTCAAGTGCGCCGCCCATCGACAGGCCCAGTTCATCCCCAAGCGATTTCAGGGCGGGAAGCTGCACGGCCATGCCGAGTATCGACTCCAGTGCCTGATTGACCGGGGTCTTGCCAGCATCCCCTCCGTCGCCGGAGCTTCCGCCGCCCAATCCGGTGACGTTGTGAATCTTGATCGTTTCGATCTTTTCGGCTGGCCTGACCATTTCCGATATGGCCTTTGGAAGGGTCTCGATCCGCGCCAGCTCCTCCTTCATCTCGACAAGGCGTGCGTCGAGCGCGTTTTCCGCCTCGTGCAGCGCTTTCTGGCCCTCGGCTTCGGCCAGCAGCGCCTCGCGTTTTGCGGCTGCGCGTTCACGGTCAGAGTCGGCTTCCGCCTTTGCCGAATGCAGACGGGCGGCTGCATGGTCCACGGACGCATCCCTTTCGGCCTTGGCCAATGTCCGTAGCCGCGCCCCTTCCGATTCCGACTTCTCCTGGGCCGCGATCAGCGCCAGCATCTTGTCCCGCTCGGCTTCCGCCAGACGTTGCGCTGTGGCGATCGACGCTTCGGCCTTGGCGGCTTCCGCCCGGGCAGCGTCGGCGGCGGAGCGCGCGGCGCTTTCCGCCGTGGCCTTTTCGGCCACCGCGATCTGTCGTTCCTGCTGCTTCAGCTGCAGGTCCCGTTCCTTGGCAATCTCGGATGCCTGGACTTCCAGGTCACGCGCGATCTCGGCAGCGCGAATTGCGCGGTCGCGGGCCACCTCCGCTTCGCGAACGGCTTTCTCCTTGGTGATGCGTGCAGCTTCCGCCTCGCGCTCTGCGTCGGCACGTTGCCGCGCGATTTCGGCTTGCTGGCCGGCCTTGAGCGTCTCGATCTCCTCGTGCTGGCTGATCCGGGCCTGTTCCTCGTCGCGCTCGATCTCCAGCTTTCGGCGCGTAGCCTCCATCGACGACAGTCTGACCGACACTTCTGCGTCGGCATCGATCTGCGCGCGTTCCTTTTTGGACGTTGCTATGACCTCCGCCAGCTTGCGCATGCCGACCGCGTTGAACGCGTTGTTTTCATCCAGCGCGGCGAATGGTGTCTGGTCGAGGGCGGTCAAGGACACGGACTGGATGCGCAGCCCGTTTTCGGCAAAGTCCTCCGCAATCAGCTGGCGGACCTCCTTCACGAAGCTCGATCGTCCCTCGTGCAGTTCGTCGAGGGTCATTTGCGCGGCCACGGAACGAAGTGCGTCGACAAGCTTGCCCTCGACGACTTCGCGGAGCTTTTCGGCGGTGAATGTGCGGTCGCCCAGCGTTTGCGCGGCCCTGGCCACGGCCTCTGCATCCGCTTCCACCGCAACGGAAAAACTCGCCCCGATATCAACGCGCAACCGATCCTTCGTGATCAGGCTGTCCTCGCCGGAACGCTTCACTTCGAGGCGCAATGTGCGCATGTTTACCTCGGTGACCTCGTGGAAGTAGGGCAGGGCGATTGCACCCCCGGCCATGATCACGCGCTGGCCGCCCAGACCCGTTCGGATGAGGCTGGTTTCGCGGGTGGCCTTTCGGTACAGCCGCGCAAGGATCACGATGATCAGAATTGCCGCAACAATGAGCACTATGGCGGTGGTCAGAATGCCGGACATGGAGACCTCCTTCGCTGTGGTTCGGATGCATTGACGGAACGCGGCATCAGGACGCCCGCGCCAACACGAAGTCATACTCGACGCAATAGGCTGGTGACGGAACCCTTTTTCCGTCAGGAGCCCGCTGGTCGGTCTTTTCAACAAACGGCATGATCAGGGACTGCTTCACGCCGAACACGGGGTCGCTGTCAAGATGGCGGTCGCCGTCCAGGAACAACATGGTGGTCAGGCGCCTGAATCCGGGAGCTTCAACGCGGACGTGCACATGCGCCGGTCGCATTATCGAACGATTCGAGACACGGAGCAGGTCGCCCACGGTGCCGTCGCCCGGGATCGGGTAGCTCTTCGGCAGGATCGAGGTGAACCAGACCCGCCCGTGCGCGTCTGTTCGAAAGACCCCGCGCATCGCCGGATCCTTCTGCTCCGGCAGCATGATGTCGTAATGGCCGTCATCATCTGAATGCCAGATGTCAACGCGTGCGCCGGCGACCGGTTGCCCGTCCGTGTCGAGGACACGGGCATTGAAGAACATCGGCTTGCCCTTGATGCCGCCGGAAATGTCCTCGCCGTTTTCGAATGTCGGGCGATCCTCGACGAAGAACGGGCCCAGCACCGAATTTTCCGTGGCTCCGCTTGGAAACCGGTTGTTGATCAGGTCAACCCGGGCGGTCGCGCCCGTCACGTCGGACAGGAGCACGAACTCCTGCCGTCCTCCGGTCGAGAGATGGCCGGTCCTGGTCAGAAACTCGATGCCGTATTCCCATTCCCCTTCGGTAGGCTTCACCTCTTCGAGAAATGCGTGGAGATGTCGCGTGAGTGCGGACAGGACCTGTCGCGCGCGCGGATTGTTGGTGCCCTTCATCGTTGCAAGGACCGCACCTGTAAGACTCTCCTCGCGAATGTCGCGCCCGTGGCCTGCGATTGTCTCGGTTCGTGCCGTGCCTTCCGATGCCTTGGGCGCGGCGTCCGGGTAGTGCTCCATGACATGCTCGGACGGGGGATTCCCCGGCCATCGGATCACGGCCTCCAGAAACGAGGGTCGCTCAAACAGGCGCTCGGCGTAGGCGCTGACCTTGTCATGCGCGGTGTCGTTCAGCGCGTGACCGCCTTGCCAGGCAAAGCCCATTCCAAGCCATTTCATGCGCCACAGGCTCGCGGCCCACATGACGTCGGCCATCGTGAAGGCATCGCCGCACACCCACTCGCGACCGTCGGCAAGACGCTCTTCCAGATTCGCAACGATCTTCAGGATTTCGCTGGTCGCGGCGCGCATCATGTCCGGCGTGGAGACGTAGTGGCGGGCGGCGGCCTCTTTCCGAATCTTGGCGTCATAAGCCCCGATCAGGCGCGGGTGCCCTACCGACAGGGAGCGGCCCTCCATCAGCTTCATGATCTTGTAGTCATGTGCGCCGGCCATGCTCGTCCTGAGCGCCTCGGGTCGATAGTCGCCGTCCGGATGCGCACCGTACAGGACCGCGACATGCGGGGTGCCGTCCACGACCTCGACCTCACGCTCGATCTCGCGGTTCAGGCTGGCCGGCATCAACTCCGCGCCGCCCTGCCAGGCGCGATCAACGTGCTGACAGATGGCAACGCTGTCCACGTGGACCTGACCTTCCTCGTGATCCACCAGCGTCGGCACGGCCGCCGGGTCAAATCCCTCGCCAGTCAAGGATGATCGCCCCGTGTAGCCGTCCACCATCTCCCGCCCCTTGCCGCCCTGCATGCGCAGACGCACGTAGTCGGGATGATAGTTCTCGAGCATGGGCGGCAGGATGCGGATGTCATGGCTCATGAAGGCCGCGCCCTTTTCGAAGAGGCAGGTGCGCACCTTGTGCGAACAAATGGAAAGGGCGAAGTGGTAGAGCTCGAATCGCGAAGACCCGCTTCCGACCTGGCGGTTGCGTTCGGGGTCGAGCAGAGGCGAATTCGCCGCACGGACGTAGTCGGACAGGCTTTGTTCCGGCATCACCTTCTCCCCAGGATGGTCTGCATGACACGTGTCAGGTCGACGGTCGGCTCGGCACTCAGCGACTGCGCCCGCCAGCCGACATGGCCGTCAGGGCGGACCAGAACGCAGCCGCTGTCCGAAACCTCGGACTGCATCGCCCAGTCCCCGAACGTGTCGTTGACTTCGCAGCCGGGTCCGATCTGGTATGCGCGCACATCCACCTCCGTCTCTGCGCTTGCCCGGGCGGCGGCCTCGACCCATCCGGCGCCCGACACTCCGGTCAGGAGAACGAAGCGACCACGGCCGGCCAGATCAAGGGTCGAAACCTTTGCCTGATCGACGTCCAGCCAGACGTGGGGAATGCGGGCGCCGGGCCATGTCGTGGCGTGATAGTAGAGTTCCCGGTCGCGCGCATACTCGGGCTCGGGCGTGTTGTCCGGAACGACCGCCCGGCTCGCGTAGCGCTGTCCCATTTCCACGCCGTGGCAATTGAACTCGTAGCTCTTGTGCCGGAAGTACTTGTTCAGCGCCTTGCGGCGTGCGTCGGCCTCGACCGTGGGTTCCTTGCGGGCGTCCATGCGCCGCTTGATGTCGTCCGGGCTGCCGGGTTGCAGGAGGCCTAGGGTTTCGAAGATCGGCGCGTAGTCCTGAATGGACTTGTTGGCGCGTGTCACGATCTGGCGACCGACCGGCTGGCGCTCCTCGTTGTAGGTGTCGAGGAGGCTTTCGTCAGCCTTGCCCTCAAGCACGAGCTTGAGCTTCCAGCACAGGTTGTAGGCGTCCTGGATCGAGGTGTTGGAGCCAAGGCCGTTGGTCGGAGGATGGCGGTGCACCGCATCGCCCATGCAGAAAACCCGACCCTTGGAATAGCTGCTGGCAACCATGTTGTTCACGGTCCAGTAGCTGAGCTTGGTGACTGAGACGTCGATGTCCTGGTCGCCAATGAGGCCCCGGACGATGTCTGCCGCCTCTTGGCTGGTCAGGTCCGGAGGACCGTCATTCACGTCGTATCCGTAGATCGACAACCACTTGTTCCATGGGCGCACCATGCGAATCACGCCGGCGCCGATGCCGCCGATGTTCGAACCGGGCTGGAAAATCCAGTAGAGGACAGAGGGGCGATGAGCCACGTATTTGCCCAGATCGGCCGTGAACTCGATGTTCATGGAGCCCTCGAGACCCATTTCGCCTTCCATCGGCAGGCCAAGCTGCTCCGTGATGATCGACCGTGCCCCGTCCGCGCCGATCATGTACTTCGCCCGTATGCGATAGGTCTGGTCCGCCACGCGATCCCGCACGGTGGCCACGACGCCACCTGCGTCCTGCATGTGGCTGACGTATTCGGTCTTGAACCGGGTGACTGTGCCGGTCTCCATCGCCTTGCCGACGATGATCGGCTCCAGAAGGGTTTGAGGGATGTCGCAGATGCGGCATGGCGATGCCAGGTCATAATCCGCCTTGCGGCTCGGGTGATTGCCCCAGGTCAGCAGCCGTCCGATCTCCTCGCCCGCGAGCGAGGTGCAGAACACGTTGTTGCCCATCAACTCCTGCGGCACCGACTTTTCCTTGGCCTCCTCCTCGATGCCGAGTTCGCGAAGGACTTCCATCGTGCGCTGATTGGTGATGTGCGCGCGCGGCGTGTTTGCCAGCCAGCCGTATTTCTCGATCATGATGTTCGGGATGCCGTAGCTGGACAGGAGTGCCGCCGACGCACCGCCGGCCGGTCCCGATCCGATGATCAGCACGTCGGTTTCGATGTCAAACATGGTCGTTACCTCATTGGGCAGTGCCGCCCCGCTCACGCCGACCGGCGCGGGCGCTTTCACTTCCTGAACGGGCTGCGTGTAGTCCGGGACCGGCGTGTCCGGCCCGATCAGCCGCCGCCGCGTCGGAAAAATCGAAAAGTCGTATTTTGCCTGCACCCACCCCCAAATGCCCTTCGGAGCCACGAGCATAACGGCAATCGCCAGTGCGCCAAGCGCCATCAGGTACCATGTGCCGTAGTCCGCAAACCAGTTCTGGAGGGCGAAGAGGATGAGGGCACCGATGATCGGACCCTCAAGGGTGCCAATCCCGCCAATCACGACAATGAACAGGACGAAGGCCGTCCAGTCGATCACGGAAAATGCGCTCTGGGGCGTGATGGAGGCCTTCTGGAAGTAGATCAGAGCGCCTGCCAGGGCGGCGCCGGTGGCCGCGAATATGTAGACTGCGAGCTTTGCGCGGGACGTGTCGACGCCGATGCTCTCCGCCGCATCCGGGTTGTCGCGAATGGCGGAGAGGGCAAGGCCGTTGCGGGTTCGCAGGAAGGCGTAGATGGCGCCGATCACGATGACGGCCAGCAGAAGCGCGACCCAGTAGGAGATGATGTCTCGTGCGGCGGACGACTTGACGTCGAACACCTCGCGCACCCAGCCAACGCCCCAGACGCTGCGCGCCACTTCCGAGGGAAGGGACGTGCCGGTGCCGCCGCCAAGCGCCTTCCATTGCGCGAAGAGCAGGCGATAGACCTCGGCCGCGACCCACGTGCCAATGGCAAAGTAAGCGCCTTGAAGGCGGAACACGATGTAGGCCGTCGGCACGCTCAAGAGGGCGCCGATCGCGCCCGCGGCAAGAATCGCGACGAGCGGGTTCACGCCAAGCAGGATCGCGAAGCCGAACCCCGCATAGGCCCCGAGGCCGACATAGGCCTGCTGGCCGATGCTCACGAGCCCGCCATACCCGGCCAGGAGATTCCAGCACTGGGCCAGCACGACCATCGTCAGGACGAAAAAGAGATCCTGCAGGAGTGACCGGGAGACAAACGCGGGTGCAAAAACCAGCGTCGCGATCACGACAACCAGCACCAGCAGCGCGATGGTGCTGGCACGGGTCGATTTGGCGACCTGATATTGGCTCATCTCCGGCATCAGTCGACGCTTCTCGGAAACAGGCCGCGCGGCCGCAGCACGAGCACGATCAGGAAGACGACATGGCCGGACAGCGTCTGCCACTCAGGAGACACCTGGGCACCGGCTGTCTGCGCCAGGCCAAGGATGATGCCGCCGATCAGGGTGCCCCAGAAACTGCCCAGGCCTCCGATGATCACGGCTTCGAAGGCGAAGATCAGTCGGCTTGGACCGATCAGCGGATCAAAGGTCGCACGAGTGCCGAGGTAGAGCCCGGCAATCGCCACGACGACCAGGGCGAGCGCCATGGCCAGCGAGAAGATGCGGTTGTTGTCGATGCCCATGAGCTGGGCGATCTCGGGGTTGTCGGAGGTCGCGCGAAAGGCCCGGCCTGTTTCCGTGCGGTAGAACAGCCAGTTCAGGAACAGGATGACCAACACGGCCGAAGCAAACGTCAGGACGGGCACGACGCCGGCTGCCAGCCCGCCGCCCAGGGGAATGGATGCCTCGCTGAGCGGGCCGAAGCTCAACCTCCTCGTGTCTGCGGAGAACGTCTCCAGCATCCCGTTTTGCAGGATGATCGACAGGCCGAAGGTCACGAGGAGCGGCGGCAGGATGTCCTTGCCGAGGGCGCGGTTCAGCAGCAGCCGCTGCAGGGCGTAGCCAAGGATGAACATGGCAATGCCGGCCAGGGCCGCGGCGAATACGATGGGCAGGCCAAGGGCTTCGACAAGCACCAGCACGGCGAAGGCGCCGACGATCATGAAATCGCCGTGGGCGAGGTTCACGAGGCGCATGACGCCGAAGATCAGGCTGAGTCCGGTGGCGAAGAGCGCATACAGCCCGCCCAGCAGGATGCCTTGGATCAACGTGTCGAGAACGAACATTTTCTAGCCCCCGAAATAAGCCATGCCTATCTGGTCACGCGTCAGTTCGCCCGGCCGTCCCGAGAGCGTGACACGACCCTCGAGAAGGCAGAGAATGCGGTCGGAGACCGCAAGGGCCTGGGTGATGTTCTGCTCCACGATGACGACGCTTGCGCCCTCGGCCCGAATGTCGGCAATCGCCTTGTAGATGTCCTTGATGACAGCGGGGGCGAGGCCGAGGCTGATCTCGTCGCACAGCAGCAGGCGCGGGTTCGACATGAGTGCACGCCCGAGCGCCACCATCTGCTGCTGCCCTCCCGAGAGCGAGTTCGAATCCTGGCTACGGCGCTCCTTGAGGATCGGGAACAGCGAATAGACCCTTTCCAGGGTCCAGGGTCCCCGCACCTTTCTGCCGTAGTTGCCGACCAGGAGGTTTTCCTCGACCGACAGCGACTGGAAGAGTTGCCGCCCTTCCGGAACCAGCGCGATGCCAAGGGCCATGATTTCGGCGGGGCGCATGCCGCCAATGGGCCTGCCATCGAATTCGATCATCTGCGGCGGTGCCTTTCGGCGCCCGGTGATCGCTGCCAGCAGGGTGGACTTTCCGGCGCCGTTCGCGCCGACGATGGCGACGGTTTCGCCCTCATCGACATGCGCGTTGACTCCGTAGAGGGCCTGGAAGTCGCCGTAGAAGGCCGTCAGGTCATGGGTGGCCAGCAGGGTCATGCCTCCATCCCCAGGTAGATCTGCCGAACCGCCTCGGAATCCATGACAGCCTTCGGGTTGCCCTCGCCGATGATCTTGCCGAAGTCGATCGCGATCAGGCGCGACACCACGGCAAGAAGCGCATGCGTCACGTGTTCGATCCAAACGATCGTGGTGCCGCCCGAATTGATTTCCTGAATGGTTGCAATCAGTGACTGGCATTCGGCTTCGGTCAACCCGCCGGCAATCTCGTCGAGCAGGAGCAGGCGCGGCTTCGTGGCGAGCGCCCGCGCCATTTCCAGCCGCTTGCGCTCGAGGAGCGAGAGGCTTCCGGCAGGCATGTTCGCCTTTGGCAACAGGCCCGTCCGGTGCAGGACGTCGATCACGTGCTCCTGCTCCTCCGCCTCCGATCCGCCGGCACCGAAGCAGGCCGCGACAGAGACGTTCTCGAAGGTTGTCATGTGCTCGAACGGCTGCGGTATCTGGAAACTCCTTCCGATGCCGTCATGCACCCTCCGGCGCACCGGCGCATTCGTGATGTCGGCGCCATCAAGGAGGATGTTCCCGCCGTCCGGTTTCAGTTGTCCCGTGATCAGGTTGAACAGCGACGACTTGCCTGCGCCGTTGGGGCCGACAATGCCCAGAGCTTCGCCTTCGGCAACGTCCAGGGAAATGTCGTCGGCCACGACAACGGCTCCAAACGCGCGGCGAAGATTGCGAATTTCCAGCAGCACCGATCCCGTCCTTGCCGGGCGGGCTGGCAAAGACCGGCCCGCCCGCGCGCTCGCTTAACCGATGGGTTGCATTTCGCCGTCCACGGGAATGTCCGGATAGGTCTGGTTGTCAACGATCGTGATGCGGAACCGGCCGTCGCTCGACTTTCGCCACTGCCCTCCCACAAGAGGCGTCTTGGAGACGTTCTTCTGTGCGAAAGGCGGCAGGTTCGCACCATCCCACCTGACCGGACCGACGATGGTTTGCAGATCCGTCGCAGCAACCGTTGCGGACACTTCCTCGGTGTCATTGATGCTGTCGACCCGCTTCAGGACGTCGGTCACCACCTCGAACAGCGCATGCACGAATCCGAGCGGCTGCGTCCACTGCTTGCCGGTCAGGCTCTCGTAGGCATCACAGACATCCGCCGCTGACTGGCCGGTCAACGAGGAGCTGAACGGGTGGACGTTTGACCACCATATCTCGGAGGAGAGGTTCTGGGCGGCGTCACCGATCGCGTTCACGGCCGAAGGGAACAGGATCGCCTTGCCGACGGATGCGGCCTTTGGACGGTATCCCTGTTGCGCGGCCTGCGTCCAGAAGGTCGCGAAGTCAGGCGGCAGGACGACGCCGGTGAGGATCTCGCAGTCGGCATCCTTGAAGGCCGATATCTGGGCCGAGAAATCGTCCTGCAAGTTCTCGTAGCGGCCCGGGTCGGTCAGGTTGAACTGAGCGGCAGCAAATGCCGGCGGCATGCCGAGATTGGGATCTCCCCACGCGTTGCCGTCGGCATCGTTCGGAAATAGCCCGCCGACGCTGCGGTTGGTATCGAGCTGGTTCCACATGTTCAGGAAGACGGCGATGATGTCCTCAAGGCCCCAGAAGAAGTGGTGGGTGTAGTCGAACGGTTTCCACGTCGACGGATCGCCGGGATTGCCCTGACGGCCGATGAACCATGGCTGCCATGGAGCAACGCTGGAGACGCAGGGAATTTCCTCGATCTCGCAGATCGTTGTCACCGGGTTTGTCGTTTCCGGGGTATGGGCGACGATCATGATGTCGATCTCGTCATCGACGATCAGTTCCTTTGCCACTTCTGCGGCGCGGTTCGGGTTGGACTGGCTGTCCTTCACCACGATCTCGACATTGAAGGTCCTGCCGCCGGACTTGATTCCGCCCGAAACGGATTGGAGGAACCCGTCTATGGTGAACTGATCGACCTCCGCGAAGGCCGCGAGCGGGCCCGTTTGCGGCGTCACGTATCCGATCTTCACTGTTCGGGCCTGCGCGAGTGCTGCTGGTGCATATAGCCCCGAGGCTGCAACGGCTCCTGCGGCGGCGGAATTCCTGAGAAACTGCCGCCGTGTGTTTGAGATGTTCTTCATTGCTTGCTCCATTTCTCCCTGCGCATTCCGAAGTGCAGGGTCTATCGTGATTGGTTAACCGCTTGGCGGCTCACCTTCGTATGCGGCGCGGACAAGCGCCTCGATTGCATCCCTGTCCAGGGGCCTGGGATTCCAGTACGGGTTGGCCATAGCGAGATCTGCCGCATGAGAGATGCCGGATTCGGGCATTCCGAGATCCCTTAGCGCGGTCGGCGCGCCCAGACTCTTTGCAAGCCCGAACAGGCCCGGCCCTGGGGCGGCTCCGTCCAGGGCATCCGAAACCGGTTCCAGAAGGTCGCCCGCAACGGCTGCATTGAAGGCCGTTGCGTGCGGAAGGATGACCGTATGCGTTTCTGCGTGGGGCAGGTCGAATGCGCCTCCGACCGTGTGGCACAGCTTGTGATGCAGGGCCATTCCCACCTGTCCGAGCACCGTGCCGCACAACCATGAGCCATAGAGCGCACGGTCCCGCGCATCGTCGTCTCCATTGCCGCCGGAGAGAGCCGGCAATGCCTTGCAGAGCGCATGGACGCCTTCGACCGCCATCATGGTCGAGATCGGATTGCGATCCTGCGCATAAAGCGCCTCAACGCCGTGGGCGATTGCATTGATTCCGCTGGTTGCACTCATCGACAGTGGAAGCGTGCCAGTCAGTTCGGGATCGTAGAGCACGATTTCGGGAAGGACGCGCTCACTGCGAAGCGTTGTCTTCTTGCCATCTTCAGTCTGGCCGAGGATAGGAGTGGCTTCGGAGCCCGCGTAGGTCGTCGGAATGGCGACCTGCGGGAGATCGGTGCGATAGGCAATGGCCTTTCCCAATCCGATAGTGGACCCGCCACCAAAGGAGATCAGGCAATCCACGCGCTGCTCTTCGATGACGTCCATCGCGGCCTCGGTAACCGGGACGGGTGTATGCATCGTTGCCTTGGCATAGACGCCAAGGCACCTCTTGCCGAGCTTGCAGGCGAGCGCCTCCGCGGGTTCCTTCTGCGCGTCCGTGGACAGAACCAGTGCGCGCCGGGCGTCGAGCCAGTCCAGTGCTTCGCTAGTCCTGCTGAGCGAACCGCGCCCAAAGACGATGCGCGCCGGGCTGCCGGTCAAATCGAATTGAAGTGTGTCCAACTTCCTCCCCCCTGCGTGAAAGATACCTAACTGGAATTGATATGGCAGTATTCATTTTATCAGTTATCATATCATCCTGATATGAAACTGGACGCCAAGCATCTTGCGACAATTGAGGTAATTCGTCGCGAAAGGGGACTTACCCGCGCGGCTCTTGCACTTGGCACGTCGCAACCGGCCCTTTCCCGGCTGGTATCCGATCTCGAGATTCGACTTGACGCACCCATCTTCGACCGCTCTGCAAGGCCATGGTCGTTGACGAAGCTTGGTGCGTCACTTGCGCTGCAAGGTGCCGCGATCCTGCGGGCCCAGGAACTTGCCGGCCGCGAGGTTCAGGAATTCCGGTCCGGCACGAAAGGAATGCTGCGCATCGCCGGGCCGCCGTTCTTCACGGATGGAGTCATTTCGCGCCTCTTGCCGACGTTTCGGGATCGTCATGGAAGCGTGTCCTTCGCTGTTTCGTATGGCTACGGTCGCGAGTTGAAGGACGCTGTCCGACATGGACGGGCGGATCTCGCGATCTTTCCGCGCGGCGTGGGCGAGATCGATGAGGATCTTGCCTTCACCCCGCTCATCGAGGCGCACAATGTCGTTGCGTGCCGGGCGCGGCACCCGATCCTGAAACTTGCTTTTCCGCGACCGCTGGCGCTTCTCGACTACGGGTGGATCGTGCCGCCGGAAGGCAGCCCGCTCGCCGCCGACATGGAAATGGTGCTTTCGGAACTCGAAATGCAGGAAGCTGAAGTGGTGTTTGAAGGAGGGTCGCTGGCCAGCGTTCTGAGTTTTCTGGAGGGTTCGGACTGCCTGACAGTGCTTCCTGAGACCACGGTTGCCGAGATCGGCAGCCAGTTCGGAATCCAGGCGGTTCCCATTCAGGTCCGCACGCCGCGGCGAAGCCTTGGCATTCTCAGCCGGTTTCCACGCGAACTTGACAACACGAGCCGGACTTTCGTGAGCTTCCTGGAGGAGCATTTCAGTTCTGATGGGCGCAACGATGCCGGGATCTGAGCCATTGGCCATGTACGAGGTGAAAGAATTCGGCTCGACGCCATCACGCCTTGTCGCTTATTGCCCCCGGGGTGATCAGTTGCGTGCCGGAAGGGGCGCCCCGTCGCCGAACTGTTCCAGGCGGACTCCGACATCATCCCCGAACCGGAGAACCGCATCCTGAGGGTGCGCATCCTCGGCACCGCAAGCGGCGCGAGCGACTTCGCCATCGCGGGGCTGCTCGACGAGTTCAACCGGATGCGCAAGGCCTTCCTCGGAACCGGCCGGCGCATGGTCTACGAACTGCCCTCCGACGGGGCCGGACCCGGCGAAAGGGGTTCATGAGACTTTGCGAACGCAACTGTCGAGATCAGGACGCCTGCATTTCCCGCTTTCGTGCCTGTGACAATGCAGTGCGGTCCTTGCCTGCGGTCCCGCTTTCCGGCTTTCAGCGACGATGCGGGCGTGTCGGGACTCTCTCCGGACGATCTGCAAGGATCGTTGCCGAACCGCCCTCGTTACGGAACGAGACATACGTCGCCAGCAATTCGCCAGAATTCAAGTCGGCTCGGAATCCCGAGGGATCAAACCGGCAAGTATTGTATCTGCGATGCAGCGCGCCGCCGCATCGAAATCGGCGGACTCGAGATTGCGGTTGCCCAGGGCGTCACGAACAACGGGCTGAAAGTCGGCATAAAACTGCGTTGCAGCCCACAACATGATCAGCAGGTGCCTGGCATCGACCTGCACGATTTTTCCGGCTGCGATCCAGGCTTCGATGACAGCGACCCGATAATTTGTGACGTCCCGTATATGTTTCCGTTCCTGCTCGGTCAAAAACTCCGCGCCGCGAAGGATTTCATTGGCAAACAGCCTGGATTCAGTTGGATGTTGATGCGAAAGTCGCAGTTTGGCCGTCACGTATCGCGTGAAGGCTTCCGCTGGATCCTTCTCCAGGGCGATTTCCTCCAGCGCCTCGTCCCATCCCTGAATGAGCCGTGCGATTGCTGCCCGGTAGATGTCATCCTTTGATCCGAAATAATAGTAGACGTTCGCCTTGGGCAGACCACTGGCCTCGGCGATTTCGGTTATGCGCGTTCCATCGAATCCCTTGCGGGCAAATACCTCTGTCGCGGCGTCAAGAATGCGGCGAACATTGCGCGTACGAATACGTTCTTCCTGCAGTTTCTCCATTGCAAATCCGTAACGCCTCCAACTTCAGGGCACGATACACTGGCCCAGTCAGCCAACGTGATGTCAGGCGGTCGAGGCCGGAAAACGGGCCGCGTCATCGCCCAATCAGCCAGAAATCGGCGACGGCGTCCAGAGAAAGCTGACGTTTCGTTCAGAATTTACTTGACACTACAGTCAGGAAATTGCCGAATAAGTTGACGAAAAGTTCAATTTCTGAAGGCTTGACACTGTTTGAACGGGTGGCGCGAATGCCGGTCCAGCTCAGAACAGCAATGCAGGAATTCCTCGATGGCTGGAAGTCTGATCTTCCGGACGATTGGCGCAGTGAATTTGGCAGTGTGAACCTTGACTTTGATGCAGTGGCGCCGGATCTGACCTTGGAGCCATGGGAACCAATCTTCCCGGTTCGGCGTGGCCAGATATTCCCGGGGATGCCAAGGGGCGCACATCTGCTCAGGGCCTTTGACGGCCTCGAACCATGTAATGTTCGGTGCGTGATCCTTGGGCAGGACCCCTATCCGGATCCGGGATTCGCAACAGGGCGGGCTTTCGAGGCTGGCAACCTTTCCGGTTGGCGCGAGCTGGACAAAATGTTTTCCCGGAGTCTGCGCGCCTATCTCCAGATGCTTTTGGCCGCCCGCAGTGGAGACATGACTTTCGCGCGATCATTCGATGATTGGAACAGGGCACTTGATGCGATCGAACAAGGGGACCTTGCGGTCGAAGTTCCTGATCAGTTGGCAGATTATCTCGAATCGCAGGGCGTGTTGTTGCTCAACGCCTCGTTGACCCTTACCCGTTTCGCCGTTCAGCCAGGCCCGCATCAGACACATGGGCATCTGCCACTTTGGCGGCCATTGATCGAAACCGTGGTCAGATTACTGATGGCCCGCGAATCGCCTCTCGTGATCATCGGATTCGGTGATGCTGCGGCTGATGTGCTTGAAACGATGGGCATATCCGCGAGGTATGCACACAGCACCGTGTCGATCCTTCGACCCCATCCGGCCGATGCCGATGCGGTTCTCGCCCAACCCAACCCCTTCCTCTGCTGCAACGCCGAATTGGAGGCGATGGGCGCATCGCCCATTGACTGGTGACCGTGCCGACAATGGATTCACATGACTATGTAATTGTCGGCGCAGGATCGGCTGGTTGTGTTCTCGCGAACAGGCTGTCCGCAGACCCTGACAGGCGCGTACTTCTGATCGAGGCTGGAGGGAAGGACCGAAACATACTGTTCCGACTGCCGATGCTGATGGGCAAGCTATTCCAATCGGGCATCTACAATTGGCACTACCACACCGAGCCTGAAAGAGCACTGAACGGCCGTTCCTTGTTCTGGCCGCGCGGGAAGGTTCTCGGCGGATCGTCGACGATCAATGGAATGATCTACGTGCGCGGCAACCGGCGCGACTACGACGATTGGGCACAAAGGGGGTTGTCGGGCTGGAGCTATGACGATGTTCTTCCCGCGTTCCTGCGCTCTGAAGGGCACATTCAACGTGCGGGTGCCTATCACAACTCGGACGGGGAACTGACCGTCTGCCGGGCACGCGGACAAAATGTGCTGCTCGACATATTCTGTCAGGCCGGGAAAGAGGCAGGGTACCCGGTCAACGACGATTTCAACGATGCGGAGCAAGACGGCGTCGGGCGTTACGACTTCACAATCCGGCGCGGCGCACGATGGTCGGCGTCTTCAGCTTTTCTTCGGCCTGTACTGAAGCGGCCCAACCTGACGGTCCTGACTCACGCCTTTGCCGAACGCATTGTGGTTGAAAACGGAAGGGCCATTGGCGTCGATGTATCCCGAAACGGTTCGTCACGCAGATTCCATGCCATTGACGAAGTGATTCTATCCGCGGGGACGGTGAATTCACCTCATCTCCTGATGCTTTCCGGAATAGGCCCGGCAAATGAAATCAGCCCGCATGGCATCACGCCGGTTCACCATCTGCCAGGGGTTGGGAAGAACCTGCAGGATCATGTGGACTGCGTCATGTCTTGGGAATGCACCAAACCGGTGACACTCTACGGTGATCTGCGCGCAGACAAGCTGGCCCTGTCGATTGCCCAGGGACTGATTTGGGGCACAGGTGTTGTCACGACATTTCCGTACGAAGCCGGAGCATTCCTTCGATCCCGTGAAGGGCTGGACGCACCGGACATTCAATTGCACTTCATGCCGGCGCTGGAAAAGACGGCCAATCTGAATTTCCCGAACCCGTTCAAGCGGCAATCTGCCGAATCCAACCACGGTTTCACGTTGCGGGTCGGTCCCGTCAAACCTGAAAGCCGCGGTGAAGTGACCCTGCGTTCAGCCAATCCGATGGATGCCCCAAGGGTGTTTGGGAATTACCTTCTCAACGAAGTTGACCTGCAAACACTGATCCGGGGCATACGCCTGACCCGCACCATCGTCAGCCAGCATGCATTCTCGCCGTTCCGGGGCCGTGAGCTCTCGCCTGGACCGGAAACGACCAGCGATAGCGCGCTTGAGGACTGGCTCCGGGCGTCAGCGATGACGACCTTCCATCCGGTCGGGACCTGCAAGATGGGCGTGGATGACCTCGCCGTGGTCGATGCCAGGCTCAAGGTTCACGGCATCGCGGGACTTCGTGTTGCCGATGCTTCGATCATGCCCGTCATTACCAGTGGGAACACAAACGCCCCTGCAATCATGATCGGCGAAAAGTGTGCCGAGTTCATTCTGCAGCAAAGAACCGGAGGACCGACATGATTCTCGAGCACCGAACCTACACGTTTCGGCCGGGCACGGTCGATGAATGGTTGGAAAGTTACAGGACGAAGGGGCTGCCCGTTCAGAGGCGTCACCTGAACCGTTTCGTCGGGCTCTATGTTTCGGAGATCGGCAGTCTGCACACCACCGTTCTGATGTGGGCCTACGATAGCCTTGCCGATCGGGAGATGCGTCGGGCCGCAATGTACGCAGACCCCGACTGGCAGGCCTTCATTTCGGAGATCTGGTCCATGGACGCAATCCAGAAGCAGGACGTGATGATCATGAATCCTGCCCCGTATTCGCCCGGTGTCGAGTTGTCCGCCGATTGCTGAGCAAACGCGCGGAAACGCGGGAGGAAGCGACGATGAGGTCGGAGCACAAGTCAGTCAGCAACTCAGCCAGGAGGAACAGACAATGCAAATCAAACCAGCTCATGGATCGAAGCAGGTCCAGTTGACCACAAGTCGGCGCCGTTTCCTGCAAGGTAGCGCGGGGGCAGCCATGCTGACATCCGGCCTGATACCAGCCACGGCCAGAGCGGCCTCTGGTCTGGTCGCGTTGGTCCACACGCAGGCTGCCGGAGATGCGGGCCCCGTGGATTCGATGATTTCCAAACTGAAACTGTTGGCGGACGAACAGGGTTTTCAGTATCGAACCATCTACGCTCAAGACCCGGCAACATACGAGACCATTTTCAGGACGCTCGGAGATGCGGGTGCAAGCGTTGTCGTGTCGACATTCAACGAGGTTACAGAACCCTTTCAGGCCGTAGCGCCACACTATCCGGAGACGAAATGGGTTCAGCTCTTCGGTGACCCGATGGATCCGCCAATTTCCAATGTCGTTACGGTCTCCTACGACTACTACCTCGGGTGCTACTTGTCCGGCATCTTTGGCGCCAAGGTCAGCGAGACGGGAAAAATCGGCTTTATCGGGGGAATCTCGATTCCGCCACTCAATGCTGACTTCAACGCGCTCAAGGCCGGAGTGCAGTCGGTTAACCCGGACGCCACGGTCACCGCTGCTTTCGCCGGTTCGTTCCAGGACCCGGCGAAAGGCCAAGAAATCGCAACACAGATGTTCAGCGATGGCATCGACTACATTCAGACCGACGCGGCCGCGACCGACTTCGGGATAATCGCTGCGGCCAACGAAGTTGAAGGACGGATGGTCAGCGCGTTGGACCCGGCTCAATATTCGCACGGACCAACGTCGGTCATCAGCATTGTTGGCCTCGATTTCGGGGTATCGCTGTACAGCGAAGTATCGAGTGCCCTTGGCGATGCCTGGGCAGGCGGAACCCATGTCAACACCGGGCTCGGAACCGGCGTTATCGAGTTCATTCGCTCGCCGCTCTATGCCGACCAGGGACCGGCCGATATCAACGCCAGATCTGACGCAGCCTGGCCGGCTGTACAAGCGGCGCGGGCGGCCATTCTCGACGGTTCGCTCACGGTACCTTTCAATACCGAACTCTGAATACAACGGAACCGGGCCGTCCAAACGGCCCGGTTCCCGCTGGTCACCAATCGTGGTTGGAAAATGACGCGTCAATCTTCCGTGCCTGCGCTGAGTTGCAGCGCTGTAACTGTCCGATATGGTCCGGTGACCGCAATTGCAGGTCTCTCGATCGAATTTGCGCCCGACTTGATCCACGCAGTCGTTGGGCAGAACGGTGCCGGAAAGACAACCTTTGCGCGCGTGGCGGCCGGTCTTGTGAGACCTGAACACGGGCAAATCACCGTGAACGGGCGCCCTCTGCCGACGGGTAGCGTTCCAAAGGCGCGGGCCGCCGGCGTCGAGCTCGTGCACCAGAGTTTCGCTCTGCCACCTTCCTTTACGATCGCAGAGGCGATGGAGTTCGGCTCGACGCGACCCGGTGGGATATTCTCGGCGCGGAGTCTCGCTCGGCGCTGGAAGTCGCACCTTCGGGACCTCGATATCTCCGCGGATCCGAACAGCCGCATTCGTGACCTCCCGATCGAGATCCAGCAGGGGGTCGAGATCGCCCGTGCACTGGTGACGGAGTCGAAACTCCTGATTCTCGATGAACCGACGGCCGTGCTTTCGCCCTCAGGGATCGAGCTCTTGTTCGACCGGATTCGGAGGCTGAAATCGATGGGTGTAACGGTCGTCTTGATCCTTCACAAGATTCGCGAAGTCCTGGCCGTCGCCGATACGGTGACGGTGCTGCGGGGAGGGAAGCATGTCGCCGGCCCACTGCCGTGCACGGAACTCGAAAGCGCAAGCCTCGCGCGCTTGATCATAGGTGATGGCACAACGGTGCGGGAGGGTGGCGACATCAAGGCGTTGACGGGTGCCGGCGCACCGGAGTCTTTCGAACGTACGGCCGTGCCTGTGACTGAAACACCAGCCCGGACAACAGCGCCGCTTCTGGAAATCCGGACGGTCTCCACAGCACCCGATTCCGAGGGGCCGCCGCTCTCTCAGATCGATGTCTCGCTGCAGCCCGGCGAAATTCTCGGAGTCGCGGGTGTCGAGGGCAACGGTCAGCGCACACTTGTGCGGGCGATTGCCGGCCACGCGGACCTGATCTCGGGTACCATACTGTTCTCAGGGGCCGACGTCACACGGGAAAACCTGACCGAGCGTCGGCGCCAAGGGTTGAGAATTATCCCGTTCGAACGCAATACCGAAGGGCTGAGCCTGACCAGTTCGCTCTGGGAAAACTGGAGTTCAGGTGCGCTGCTGCAAGGATCGCTGTTGCGGTACGTTCGACCGGCGCAAATGCGGGCATCGTGCGACACGACACTTTCGCGCTGGGATGTCCTTTATCACGATTGCCGGCAGTCGGCCGGTTCCCTGTCGGGCGGCAATGCTCAAAAGCTGATCCTGGCGCGCGAGATTGACGATGAGGCCCGACTCATTGTTGCCGCGCAACCAGGCCGCGGCCTGGACGTCGGTGCAACAGCCTTTGTCTGGGATGCGCTACGTTCCGCCCGGGATCGTGGATGTGGAGTGCTGTTGATCTCCTCCGACCTCGATGAACTGTTTGACATCAGTGATCGTGTCCTTGTGATGCTTTCCGGCAGGTCCGTAGGGGAGTATTCTGCGCCCTACGATTTGCAGGCCATCGGGGCGGCCATGACCGGTGCGAACCAATGAGCGGGCAATTGACGTCAGTCTTGCGCAGTCTGGTTTTCGTGCTCTTTGCATTGCTGCTCTGCTCGGCAATTTTTCAGACTTCCGGGTTCTCGGCTGTACAGGTCCTGAACAGCATTGCCGAGGGTGCATTCCTGAGACCCAACGCGGCCGCGCAAAGCCTGCGATGGGGTCTGCCTCTGTTCATCACGGCCGTCGGCGTCGCCATCAGCTTTCGCGCAGGTTACTTCAACATTGGGGCACAAGGGCAATTCTATATCGGCTCGATAGCCGCTGCCATTTGCGCCGAAGTGCTGACAGGTGCACCAGCGATCATTGTCATTCCTGCGTGTTTCATCGCTGGAATGGCCGGAGGTGCTTTCTGGGCTCTATGGCCCGGTCTCTTGCGCATAAGGTCGGGAACGGACGAGGTCATCACCACCTTGATGGGCAATTTTCTCGCGAGCTTGTTGTTGATCTACGTCACGTCGGGCCCGCTCAAGGACCCGTCGGGTTCTGGACAGCAGGCATCCAGCCGTCCGCTTGATTCTTCCTATCGCATCTCGGATTCGCTCGGGGTCTCACCTGTCATCGTGACTACGGCACTTGTTACGGGCTTGGCCATGTGGCTGTTGGTCAATCGCTCTGCCTTCGGCGTTCTTGCTGGTCTCGCGGGGCGCAACGGCCAGATGATACGTTGGCTTGGTGCGAAACAGTGGCAACTCGGCCTTGCGAGTTTTCTGATCAGCGGTGCATTGGCGGGTCTGGCAGGGACTCTGGAATTCATGGGACCGAACGGCCGGATATCCAGTGGCTTTCTCCCTGCGCACGGGTTCACCGCCATACTGATTGCCCTGGTTGCGAATACATCGGTGATTGGAACGGCCGTTGCCTCGCTCTTTTTTGGTGGATTGGCCTCGGCTGCGCTCTACCTGCCGATAATGGTCGGGCTGCCGGCTTCGGCCATCGACATCATCAACGCGGCCATAGCGCTGTTTATCACTGCGAAATCAGCCTTCGTGGATCGGTTGCTTCGGGTTGGGAGGCGCGACCATGGATGAAATGATCATTGCCATCCTGCGGTCCAGCACCCCCCTGATCTACGTCACATTGGCGGGCGTCCTGGCTCAACGGACTGGAATCTGGAACCTTGGTCTTGAAGGTCTGATGATCATCGGTGCCTGCGCCACGGTTCTGGGGATCGCGATAACAGGGTCGTTCCTGCAGGGATTCCTTCTGGCCGTTGGCCTCTGTGTGGCAGCATCGGTTCTGCTTTGGTTCGTCATCGAACGCCTCAAGGCCAACCAGATAATTGCGGGCCTCGGGTTGACCGGGTTGGGACTCGGAGGGACCGCCTTTGCAGTCGAGGCCTATATGGGCAGTCAGGTCGCGGTAACGGTCTCGTCTGGCGCCCCCAAGGCCGGTCCGGTCCTGGGCGCATTTGGCGTACTCTCGATCTTTGTGCTCCTGATGCCGGTCGTCGTGCTCGGTCTCTGGGTCCTGTTGAAGTGCACCCGCTTCGGTTTGCAGTTGGCCGCATGCGGCGAACATGCGTTCGCGGCCCGAAGCGTCGGTGCCGACCCATCCCGCATACGACTGATTGCGCTGGCTGCCGGAGGTGTGCTGTGCGCCGCCGGCGGTGCTGAATTGGCCACCGGCAGCCTGCAGTTATTCGCTCAGAATATGACGGCAGGCCGAGGATTCATGGCGTTTGCTGCCGTGATCTTTGGTGCGGGACACCCTGTCTGGGCGACATTTGCGGCGTTGTTCTTTGCCGTTGCCGGCGTTCTTGGCATTCGCGTTCAGTTGACTTTCGGCGACAATATTCCTCATGGCCTGCTTCAGACCTTGCCCTATCTCGCGACAATTCTGGGCGTGTGGATCAGCGGGAAATTGCGTGGCGGAGCCAAGGCAGCGACCCTTACCGAAGAACAGAGTCATGTCTGAGTCGAACACCGCCAGGCACGCGACACTTGTTCGGGGCGCAATGATTCTGGCGATGGGTGGCGGCAGGTTCGACAGCCCTTTCGTCGGCGACATTCTGATCGAGGGCAACAGGATTTCGGCGATTGACACGAACCTTGAAACACCGGGAGGAGCCGCCGTCATTGATGGTTCCGGCAAGCTGGTCATGCCGGGCCTGGTGAATGCACACACGCACTCCAGCGAAACGTTCTTTCGGGGGCGTTACGAGCGTCTGCCACTCGAACTCTGGCTGCTCTACGCCTATCCGTTGCTGATGGGGCCACTGTTGTCGCCTCGACTGGTCTATCTGCGGTCGCTGCTGCTTGCCATGGAATCGCTGAAGAACGGTGTGACGTTGATGTGCGATGACTTCTTCGATCCACCACGTCACGATCATGACCGACTGGCGATGGTGTTCCGTGCTTACGAGGATATTGGCATCCGCGCCAATGTTGCGAGCGCGGTCATGAATGTCCACCCGTTGGACGCGTTGCCATATGCGCGCGAAATCCTGCCGGCCGAGGTGCAGGCGCAACTGGATTTCGGGCCGATGATTGCCGCTGACGCCTATGTCGAATATTGCGAGGAAGCGTTTTCCCGCTTCCATGATGATAACGGAAGATTGCGCTTCATGGTGGCGCCGTCGGCTCCACAACGCTGTACGTCGGATCTGTTGCAAGCCTGCAGCGACCTTGCACGCGAACGGCACGTCCCATTCCACACCCATGTTCTGGAAACCAAGACCCAAGCTGTGACCGGGCACGAGTTCCATGGTACGAGCCTGGTCCGTTACATGCACGACCTCGGAATCCTGACCCGAAACGTCACGATCGCCCATGCGGTCTGGGTCGATGACGCGGACATCGATCTCATTGGAGAGTCGGGATGCGCCGTCGCGCACAACGCCATCTCGAACTTGAAGCTTGGCGCGGGCATTGCGCCGGTCCGGCGCCTGATGGACGCAGGAGCTGTGCTCGCCCTGGGCACGGATGGAGTTTGCTCGAATGACTCCGCCCGAATCTTTGATGTCATGCGCGTTGCAGCGCTTGTTCAAAGCGCCACGGGGCCAGATTTCAGCCGGTGGCTGACGGCATCAGAAGTCCTCACGGCTGCAACGATCGGCGGCGCGCGCTCGGCCGGTCTCGGCGATGTGACCGGATCACTCGAACCGGGAAAGTGCGCTGACCTGATCATGCTGCGGATGGATGAACTGGCCTTCACGCCGTTGAATGACCTTTGCAAGCATCTGGTCTATTGCGAGAATGGAAGTTCGATCGACCGCGTGATCGTTGACGGCGTGACAGTCGTGGAACACGGCCGCTTGACGCAGATTGATGAGCAGGCAGTCCTGGCCGAAATTCGCGCGGCGATGCCAGAGTATCTCGAAGCCCATTCCCAGATCGAAGAGCGAAACAGCGTCTTTTTTCCACATATCAAGAAACTGCATGAGCGGGCATCCGGACAAGATGTCCAGATGTACCGCTACGGTGGCGGCGACGATCCAGGCGTCCCGGCCTCGGGAAGTTACATTTCGGTGGTGCAGGATGCGTGTGAGTGAAATTCAGTACATTTTCGTGGAATTTTCCAGGAATTACATACACAACTGACCATCGGCTACGAAGATATTGCACCTTTGTTCTGCCAGCATATTGTGTGGAGCGGCGCGCCTTCACGGCAGTAGCCATTGGCGGGCTCTTGAGGGCAACGCGCGTGCCAGCGCCGCCGCCCCGGTCCTGGAGGTGACAAAAATAACGGACGCCCGTCACGCTGAGCACCGAACCGTCCCGGCGCCAGCGCGTGGTCGGCAGGATCCCGGACATAACCAAGGAGCGGCACGCATCATGCTGCTTGCCGAGAGCGTGAAGCGCTTCTCCGTTCAGATACGCTTCCACGATTTCCCGCTTCTTGGCTGTGCTGTGGCGTCTATGTCTCTTGCTCATGGATCCTCCTAAACGAAGGCCCCAGATGGGGGAATTCCTAAGATCCAAATTGTCCAATCTCAGGGGCGCACTCCAAACAGGGACCGAAGTGTGCACAAAAATACACACATGAATTCACAAATGCTGGGAGTTCGGCAAACCTGCGAATTCACGTGCTGGCACAAAGGCCTGAAGGACGCGCGCGCCGTCACTATCATTGACGTGCGCATCGGGAGTCTCGCCGCGGGGGCATACGGGCGACGTGAAGAGCCTTGGCGATCGAGTCAGCGAGTTGCGCATTCATTACGGATCTGGCGCTATCCGGTCTACTTCACGAGTGTTGTTTGCTCGTGCCTTCGGCATTGGCTTCCAAATGGAAGCGATCTTTTCCTTCTTGCCATGGAACGCAGTGAGTAGACACTAAAGGAAATGATCATTGTCTTTTCGGAGGCCTTGGCATAATCCAAGAGAAAATGAAAACGATCTTTTTCTTTTTGGAGTCGCCATGACGTCCGTTCTCATCACCGACGCCGCTTCCTTGGGTGCTGAATTGCGCAGAACGCGCAAGGCGCTCAAGATCACGCAGGAAGAGCTCTCTCTGCAAACCGGAATCTCGCGACCGACCATCCGGAGCGTTGAACGGGGCAAGGAGACTGCCCACGTAGGATTGGTTCTCCAGTTGTGCCAGGACCTGGGGGTCGCGATCGAGCTCAAGTTTCCGGAACAGGCGAGCCGACCGTGACCCGCCTCGATGTCTATCTTGAGGCGGTTTCGGAGCCCATTGGCGAGTTGTCTTCGGAGCCCGATGGCGACATGGCTTTCCGATACGTGACGGACGCGATCCCTCACGCGATCTCCGTGTCGTTGCCCGTTCGTGACGAACCCTTTGGCGACGTTGCAGCGCGTGGCTTTTTCTCCAATCTCCTGTTTGAAAACGAGATGCGTGACCAAGTCATGCAGCGCCATGGTATCGCGGAGCGCGACATAGTCGGGTTGCTCGCACACCTTGGCGCTGACTGCCCGGGGGCGATCAGTTGCGTGCCGGAAGGGGCGCCACCGGGCAAACGGCCTGGGCGTCTGGACATCGACTACGACGAATTGGACGACGCTCCCGTGGTTTCCGAGGCTGTGCCCGCAAGCGACCTTGACATCACGCCCTTGCCGGTCGGAGGTGCGGTGGCCCGCATAATGGCCTCGCTTCGCGACCACCGGCGCCTTCCTCCTGACTGCGACGATCCTTCGCCGCTCGCAGGCGTTCAGGGCAAGGTGGCGCTGGCAGTCTTGCCGAACGGGCGTCTCGGTTTGCCCAAGCCTGGCAGCGGCGCGCCGACAACGCATGTCCTCAAGGTTCCGCGCGCGGGTGCCATGTCCTCCGTCGCCAGCGAACACCTGGCCACGCGTCTCATGGCCCGAGTGCTAAAGCACCCGGTCGCCCATACGCGCATATTGGGTGAGGGGTTGCTGCAAGGGCTGCTGGTCACCCGATTTGATCGGCAAGTCACGGCGGGGCGAGTGCACCGCGTGCACCAGGAAGATTTTTGCCAGGCGCTCGGGCTCGGCCACACCTTGAAGTACGAACGCAATGATGCGGAGGGGCGCGCCTTCACGGCGACGGCCATTGGCGGGCTCTTGAGGGCAACGCGCGTGCCGGCGCTGGCGCGCCAAGCCTTTTTCGAGATCACGCTTGCCAACATGATTCTCGGCAATTCCGACAATCACGCTAAGAACCATGCGCTCCTTTACACATTCACGAAGCCGGATTTGGCGCCTGCTTACGATGTCGACCCGGTCTTGCTGGATACAGGAGTGACCCACGAGATGTCATTTCGCACAGGTCGGGCACGCATGGCGGACGACGTGGGACGCGATGACCTTGATGAGTTCATGAGCGCTCTTGGCGCGCGCGGCTATGTGAACGCCCAACAAATGCGTGTGTTCGACATCGTCCAGGCGCTTGTGCAAGCGGCGGGAGATTTGCCGCGACCGAGTGCAAAAGGTCTTTGCGACGCAATTCTCCAGCAGGCGCACCATCTGTCGGAAAATCTGGTGCTCGGTCTCGACGTTCCCGAATTCGATGCGATGCCTGTCAACCGAGCCGAGGACGGGTAGGGGTCGAACTGGCACGCAGTCTTTTCGCCAACTTCGGTACCGAGTCCACTTGATTCATTCCGCAACGAGCGCAACATCCGCGCCCGCCGCCTGGAAACGGCCCAAGTTGCCGTAGAGCGCGCGCAGCATGATGCCGCGTGCGCGTTCATGTCCCGGTCGACGACGATGCTGCCGTCCGAGACCGTCTTCGCGCCGCCGAGCTTCCGGTCGACAATGCCGTCCCATGAGCGCGTCCTTCTGGTGCAGGCCTCGTTGGCGATGACGAGCCGCATGCCGCGTTTCCGTCACATCAACGCCAGCCTCCGCTTGAACCGGCAGCACGCCTTTGCCGCCCCAAAGTGCCGCTGCGAAGCTTGAGGCTCGTCCTTTCCTTTGATAGCATCCCGCTTGGCGCCGCAGCGGCAGCGACTGTCCCTGTGAACGAGCTGTTCAACGGCGAAGGTCTCGCAACGGCATCGGCGTGTGGCTATGAACAATGGTGTGCAGCGCGGGCTTGGTGCTTCCTCCGGGCCAGAGATATCGGGC
>JAJEAC010000173.1 GCA_022824315.1 Silicimonas sp. | reverse complement strand
TCATGCACCAGCAGATCATGCAAGATCGCGTCGGTCCGCGCGCAGGAGGTCTGCAGCAAACGCGCCGACGACATCCCCCTGGCGCGCCCTGACGGTTCCCACAAGGCCGCGGCCGGCCGGATCCGCAACCTGGTCGAACTTGCGCCGCAGCATCGCGATGCTTGTCTCGGCATATATGCGCGTCGCGTCGATGTTGTCGGCGTGCGGCCTTGAAGACGGCCTTGGTCTGGACATGGTCGATGCCGTCCCGCAGCAGGATGTCAGTGATCTCGCCGGAAATGCGCTCGATGCAGCCGTTCACGGATTGGCATTCGTCGTTACGGAAAGCAAGCCGGGTTGCGGCCTGCCTCGTTCCATCGTCAGGATCCACCGTGATGGAGGGGTCTGCGCCGCGCGGGTTTTCCTCTCTGCCCATTCTGAAAAACCGTTGCGGGGGAGCGGCATGAAGATCGAGATCAGGCTGAAGATCGATGCCGGGGAAGTCAATGTCATCGACGAGGACGTGCGCAACCACCTCCACCAGGTGGCGCACCGCATGGAAGGGGAACTGGGGGACGAGCGGTTCAGCTTCATCGAAGGCGCACCACGAGACCACGCCGCGCTGCCGCCGGCCGACGGCCCGATCATTGTCGGGATCGACGGAAGATTCCTTCATGCCCGCGAGAGAGACGGCGAGGGACGGCTGACGAACTTCGAGGTCGTGGTCGGAAAGTCCGTCGCGGAGGACGGGGCAGACCGTTGCTTCGGCCTTGTGCAGAGCCTTGACGAAAAACCCAGGCGCCGACTGCACGATGTACTGCAGGAACAGGGCCTGCAGATGAACCAGGAGATCACGTTCCTGACCGACGGCGAGGACAGCATCCGCAGCATGGCGGAATTCATGCCGCCGTGCGCCGGGCACGTGCTCGACGGCACGCTCAAGACCAGGTTCCAGTCCTGGTTTCCCGGGCTCTTCAATGCGGCAAACACGGATCAGGAAATCGAGGTGGCCGCTTGACCCCCAGGTTTTTGGTGCTTCCGTATCTGGCATACACCGAAATCGATCCTGAAGTTCAGGCATCGATCAAGGGGGGCGTTCCAGGTTCGGAAACCGAGGCGGGCATCTGTGGCGAAGCCGTCCGGGAAGTCGACGAGGCCGGCACCGTCGTCTGGGAACGGCACCTTATGGAGTTCGGCAGCGGTCGATTCCCGCTGCACCGCAATGCCAACCGCTGGTCCACGGGGCACACGAACACGATTATTCCGCTGAAGGATGGAAAATACCTGATCAGCTGCAAGGTCCTGAACCTCGTCTTCATCCTCGATCGGCAGCCCGATGAGATAGCCTGGCATTTTCAAGACGACGAGATGGGCGGGCAGCACGACGCGCAGATGCTCGACAACGGCAATGTCCTGGTGTTTGCCAACGGTGCCTATGCTTCCGACCTGCACCATTGCCAAGTTTGGGAAATCGATTCAGCAACCAACGACATTGTGTGGCGCTACAAGGGCAAGGACAATCCGCAAAGCTTCCATTCGCCGCATGTGGGTGGATGCCAGCGCCTTGCCAGCGGCAACACCCTGATTTGCGAGGGCGCAAAGGGATGTATTTTCGAAGTGACGCCCGAGGGTGAAATTGCCAGGGAATATGTCTGCCTGCACTTCAATGAGGTTGACGGGTTCGGCAAGATCAACTGGCTGTTCCGTGCCCTGCATTACGCGAAAGGCTCACCGGAACTTCGCGGACGGATCTAGCCTCTCAGATCAGGTTCAGCAGACCGATGTGGCGTTCCCTGCTGCAGGGTTACAGGGACAAAGCTTGGTCACTTCGGCTTCCGGCGAGGCACTTGAGTGTCCGGAGGCAATTCGTGCGGCACCTTCGTCCCGATTTGGCGACCATCAATGACGCTTGCGAAAAAAGCCGGCTCCGGACCCGAGGCCAACGTCAGCCAAGGCACGGTTCGCGGAGTGGACCGCATTCCATCTCGACCCAAGTGACGCCTGTGACCGAATTCGGGCGGCGAACAAATGCTCGTCAAAACGGCGACGGAATTCCGCTGCCGACGCGTTTAACCACACGAATGACACAACGCCTTCTGGAATGCCTCATGTTCAAAGCGATACTCGATTCCCGTTACTTCATCTGGGCGCTGCTGGCGCTGCCCTCAATCCCCATGGTCCTTGCACTCCTTTCCGGCCAGCCCGGCGCCGAGGGCGAGCCGGTCACCGAGATGCTCCTGCACCCGACCGGGGAATTCTCTGCCCGGTTCCTGATCATCGCCTTGATCCTCACTCCGATGCAGATGCTGTTTCCAGGCTCGGGCTTTTGGCGTTGGATGATGAAACGGCGGCGCAATTTCGGGGTTGCTGCATTCGCCTATGCATTGTTTCATACGGCGCTTTACATCGTCGACATGGGCAGCCTGCAGGCCATCTTGGGAGAGGCGCTTGCTCTTGGCATCTGGACCGGCTGGCTCGCTTTCTTTGTCTTCGTGCCGCTGGCCGTCACGTCAAACAATTGGTCGGTCCGCAAAATGGGGCCAGCCTGGAAGGTCTTGCAGCGCTCTGTATATGTCGCCGCCATTGGCACGCTCCTGCACTGGATTTTCGTGCACAACGACCTCGGACCGGCCCTGGTGCATTTCGTCCCGCTGGCGGGGCTTGAAACATACCGCATCCTTAAGAATCTCAACCGCGCCCGCGTGTCGGCCGCCTGAAAAAAGGACATGAAATGAAGACCTTGATACTGGCCGTCGCGCTGGCGACACCGGCCATGGCCCATGCGACCGGGATGCATCAATGCGAGCATGTCGAGAAAGAGGACTGGCTGACCGAAACACAGCTCACCGAAATGCTCTCTGCCGAGGGCTGGACAGTGAACCGCATGAAACAGGACGGCGGCTGTTGGGAAGTCTACGGCAATATGCCAGACGGCAAGCGGGTCGAGGCCTATTTCCATCCAGCCACAGGAGAGGTGCAGCTCATCAACCAACGCGGGACGATCCTGTTCCGAAAGGGAGAGTAACCTCCTGCTCTCACGGAGCACTCCGAAAGTCAGGGAGGACACCGGACGCTCAATGGGTCGAACGTTTCTGTTAAACGAGTTTGAGCAACGGCATTTGCATGATCTTGGCTCGGACACGCGGACAGTCAATTCCAGCGGCATTGGCGGATTTTCAAAACGCGGAACAGTTGCAAGATGCCGATCCAATCACAATTGGAAGGAATAAGTGCCCTGCACCCACGGCTGATTTTTTCTTCACGGGCCTTGACGAGACCGTTTTCCGGTTCGGCAATTCATCCTGCTCCGGATTCGGCAGTTTCGGCGTCAATTCCGTGACCTTGGCCCCGCTTCCCTTGCCCTGTGCGTGAGTCCGGGCGCGCCGATCTGCCTGTCTGGCGCTGCCAGGCAGGTTCTGTTGACCTGATCGGGAGTGGCCGATTGGAGGGCTACGCGGCGGACTTCGCGCGTGGCTGCGTGTTCCGGCTGAGCCTGAGCCAGTCGCGCACGAGGCGCGGGTTCAGGTCCCGGATCGTCGGCGCGACCGACTTGCCGCGCCCGAGGACGAGGCCGAACGCGAGCCTTCGGAGGCAGGTGAGGTTCTCCGGGCCGTGCCCGCTGCGGACCCGGCACCTGTCCTCGTTCCACGTCGCGGCGTCGTCAAGGATCCGGTGCACGCGCTCGCACGACCAGAGTGCGCAATTGAAGCCCAGGAGCGCTTCTGCGCCCGCGGTCTCCGGGCTAAACCCAACAATGGTACGTAAAGTAACACAAGGGGAGAGCGCTCCGGATGTTACGGTTGCGCACGTTCTTGGCTCAAACCCAACATAGATGCCAAAAAGTACCACAACGGACCGAATCCGGCAGGAACCGGAGCTCTCAGAGGCCGCTGACGGGCAATTGCCCATGCAAACGCCGCTGTTTGCGGTTGAGAGCATCGAAATTCCCCGAAACTTCGCCTATGTTCGCGATTTGCGCGAGCTTGACCGGGATCGCGTTCTCTTCAGTTGTGCGGCGGCCTGGGTTCTCGATTTCTTTCTGGCGGGATGTGGCGATAGAACGCGGTTCTTCCGATTTCCAGTTGCCTGATGACGTCATTGACGAAGGGATAGTTGGGAAGCACCAAGAACCTGGGGTTCAATCGACGACATCGCGAAGCAGGAACTGCCTCAAGCCACGTCGGAGTACCACTATATTGGCGAGCAAAGTGTGGGGCAGTTGAGTTTCGGACTTGATGGTGGCAGGGCTTAAAAGTGACAGCTGCCCCACACTTTGCGGTGTTCTCCCAAGGCGAAGCGTCAGCGCTTGCCGCCGAAACCCGCGCTCAAGTCCTCGCGAATGACGACGCCGCCCATGCCTTCGTGCGACGGGCCGAGGAACGTGCCGGTCACGTGTCCCGCGTCGCCGCCCGACTGGACGAACGTGTTGCCCCGCACCGAGATGCGGTAACTCAACCGCCCGCCGTTCCATGCGGCCCCGCTCCCCTCCGGTCCGGGGGCCGCATCGGCGGCCCAGTATTCGAGT
>JAJEAC010000103.1 GCA_022824315.1 Silicimonas sp. | reverse complement strand
CGAGGCGCTGGCCCAGGAGGACCGGGCCGGCGGTCGCGCGCAGCCTCGCGTCCGGCGGCGGGCTGAGAAGGACGCCGACACGCGCGCCGCGGAACGGGACCTGGCGGCCGCGCTCGGGATGAAGGTGAGCATCGACCATGTGACAGGCGACGAAGCGGGCGCGGTGACGGTCCGCTATGGAACCCTGGAGCAGTTCGACGAGCTCTGCCGGCGGCTGCTGGTGACCACGGGGACGGGTTGAACAAGAATTTCCCGCAGGACCGCGTCAAGAAGTGCGAGCAGGGCAAGGCGCTTAGATGGTACGGCCCAACACAAATTTTGGGGTGTGTTGAACCGGCGCTGCGGCATTTCGTTCCAACATGCAGGCTGCACGATTGGGACGGCTAAATGTCGGGAGGGTTGAACCTGATGAAGCCAGCAACCGATGACGGCACGTAGCTTGATGCAAAATGCAGCATTGAACTGAATTCCTGCGGTTTTGATTTAGGCGTTGAATCTCGCGGTGACAGTAAACGGCACCGGACCCGCAATCCAGACTATGCATCTGCCATGGGCACTCTTTCGGCGAGGATCAATGCGCATGACATGGACCTCCGGCATGTGCTCGTTGACAGCAGCGAGGCAGGGATGGTCGTGATCGTTGGGATCCGCGTATCCCAGCACGATAAACATGACCCGCTGCGCTCGGGGTCGTGATGGTCCGAGAAGCATCGCGCGAGCCGGCCGGTCACGCCGCACACGTAGTCTGCCTCCCGCAGGAGCAGCTCGCCGTCGTCCGGCGAAAGCCTCCCGCCGTCGAAGCTCGCAGTCAATTCATGGCTGCCGTGTTCTCGAAACGAGATCGCTTTGCCGTTGCACTCTGTCTGCACGGGATCCGTCTTGGCTGAATGCTGTTTATTGACAAATTTGCATATTTTGCGGAGAGCGGTCCCATGTCAGCCATATCGGTGAAATGCTCGGCTAATGGTAACATGTCATTCGAAATTGATATTTACTCCTTGTCCCGGGCCGCCACACTCTCGAATGAGGTGCAAAAGGCGGCCCTTCCTATTTTCAGATGCAACCAAGTTCTTGCAACAAAACCCATGCCACAGCCGCAGAACGCGTCGCCCATCTTCGGGCCCGAGGCTTGCAGATCACCTGGCCGAATGTCGCCGCTCGCTAGATTGAGGAGATCGGCTACGAGCGTCTGAGGATCTATTTTCTCAGCCGCCGCGATCACACGCGGCCCGGCAACCCTTCCAGCTCGGCACGACCTGCAATCACATTCTCCGCCTTTATGAATGCGACACCGGCATGCGCCGGGGCGAGGTCGTGTCGCTGCGCTGGGAGCGGGTCGACCTTGAGCGGCGCATGCTGCGGGTCGAGGAGACGAAGACGGGGGAGCCGCTCGAGCTTCCGGTCACGCGGCAACCGGCCGCCATCTTCGAGCGGCTCCGGTCGGAGTGCGGCGGCCAGGCCGCGCCGTCGGGCTGGCTGTTCCCGTCGCCGAAGAAGGCGCAGGCAGGCCATGTCGCGGACATCGCGCGGTTCTACGAGGACATCGGCGAAGCGGCGGGGACCCGCTTCTGGTTCCACGGGCTGCGCAACGCCTTCATCACGGTGGCCGAACGCGAGCTGATGCTGCCGCGCTCGCTGACGAAGCGGCTGGTGAACCACGCCCGTCCGTCGGACGTGACGGAGGGCTACGCCGCCGACTGGACGGTGGACCAGCTGCGCGAGCCTGCGCAGCGTATCGCCGACCGCATCGACGAGCTTTGTGCACTTGAACCGGCCACGATGCGCGCATGAGAGCGCCGACCAGATCGGGCGGCACCTGTTCGCATCCGGACACGCAAATTCCCTATCCCAACGTCACACGGCCAATTTCCGTCCAGTGAAAGTAGCAGCGCGATTGCGCATTGATCAGGTTGCTGTACCGACCGACACGCGACTAACTGTCAAATGCCCTATTTCCAAGGTCGTGCGCTACGGTGCTCGGGCCAGGGTGCCGGCCCAAGCTGCCAAAGATCGAACCAGGCTTGTCTTGGAGGGGAGCGGGTCAGGCATGCCACGAGATCCGAGTGAATTTGTGCTCAAGCCTTTCGTCCCGCTTGACCCGGGCAGGAGTCAAGGCAGTGGCTTGGCGAAAGCGGGAATCGGGCGGCTAGAATGCAGGAACTTCAGCCCGGAAGTGAAATGAAGGGCAAATGAGCGTCGCCCCTCGAATTTAGATTTCGAGGCTTTCGGCGGATTTGCCCCTGTCGATTGCCTCCCTGAACCACGCTGGCTGGCGCCCACGTCCGGACCAGGTCTGGCCCGGATCGTCCGGGTTCCGGTACTTCGCAGGCACAGGGGACGTACGTTGCCTTCTTTTCCTGCCCAGGACTTCGCTGACGGTCAGGCCATGCTTCTTGGCGATTCTCTGAACCGCGACCTGCAATTCCTGCGTCGCTGCGGCAATCGCGCGTGTCCTGCTGGTCTTGAGCTCGTTTTCGATGCGTTGCTTGAGCGCCTTGAGTTCTTTGTCGGAGAGCTTTTCGAGGTCGATTTTCGTTGCCATCCGGATCTCCCTTGCTGCGATGAAGCAATTGGCCATTTTGTTCCCGGATGCGTGCTACATATTCAGAACCTGAAGCGCAACTTGGAATTTCCCGCGACTGAAGAAGATCTTGGCGCCGGGTTTAGGTATTTCCGCCCTTGCCTGAAACCGGAAATTGAACGCGTTGCCCGTCATCAATTCGAGATGCAATTTACTGCTCCAACGATATCAGTATGTCGGCGGGAAAGCGAAAACCGCGAGTGCATGGCGCCAGACCTGGGTGCTGGACGATTTACGAAATTGCACACATGTCCCGGATGGCATTCGACATGCGCGAAGCTGCCAGCCTGCCTGTTCGTCAAGGTAGGTGCATCGCCCCGGTAATGCGACAAGGCAGGGGAACCGCAAAGGTGACTTGCCGTCAGCAAGAAATCCCCGGCGCCGCGACGGCGTTGGATCGGGCCGCTGGTCTCATGTTCCCGAAGCGACGCGCTCATGCCGGTCAACCGGCAAGCGGCATGCCG
>JAJEAC010000082.1 GCA_022824315.1 Silicimonas sp. | reverse complement strand
TCGCGACCATGCGCTTGCAAGACCGAAGCCTGTTGCCGCAGCCGGCACGGCCGGAACGTGTCCGGCTGTCGAATTCACGCGTCCAGGAGATCCCTGTTCATCATTCTCTTTTTGACAAGCGCAGTTCGGACCATAAGCGGCGAAACCTCGAAGTGATCGGCTGCACGCTCGATGTCTTCGTCGTCAAATTCAACGATGCCATCCGCATCGTCGAATTCGTCGATGCCGAGAAGTTCCTGCAATCCGGCCAGCGGACAAAGGAGCTCCTGTGCAAACGCGCGCTGAAACTTCTGGCGCGCCGTCTTGGCTGTCGTGGCCGGCAGCAGCGATTCAGTGGCATCCGCTGCTTCCAGATGGTCGCCCACGAGACGCGCCAATGCGAAGCGTCGGCTCGTCTTGTGCGCGCTGTGAAAGTAGACTGCTATGCTGTCCGCCGCGCCATTGCGAAATCCCGCAGAAATTTTGTGCGTCTTGCAGAAGCTCTGTTCGCCACCCATCGCCCATTCGTGTTCCCTGGCGTCGAGCAGTTTCGCCAGGTTCACGGAATCAAGTGGTTTGCCCGATCCGACCCCCAAGACCTCTCGAGCGGAACGTACCGCAATTTCGGCTCTTCGCCACGGTGGCGACCAGCCTGATCGACCATCTTTGGCACGTATCCCAGACCGAATGTCACTGGCACCCTCAACCCTTATCTGGATGGCCTGAGTTGATGCCAGGTCTTTCAGCTTCTCTAGCCCGTTCAGTTCATTGAGGAACGTCGGCGAAGCATGTTCCGACATGGCAGCGACTTCCTCGACTGCAGACATTCCGAATACGTCCGCCTTTTCTTGAAGCCGTTCGATCAGGCCCTCAGGTGCTTCATCCGGGTTGCAACCCAACATGGCTTCCAATTTGCGCCATGCAGCGAGAGGCGGATCCTGACGTTCTGCGCAAACTTCGCCCCAGAGATTCACGAGGTCTTCGCCGCCCGCATTTTCTGTCCGCAATCGTGACGTGACTGTTTCAAGAAAGCGGTCAATCGCCGTTTCAAATGACTTTGCGGAGATTTGCGTATCGAGGTTCTGGAGATACCGCACAGGCTGAACGTCGGATTCCTTGGTCGCTCGAGAACGCACCGTGACTGTTTCGCCGTCGCCGGATAGCGAAAGGTCGGGCCAGACATATCCACCACCCACTGCACCAAGGGCGTGGCTCATCTTCCAAGAAGTTCCATCCCTGGGCGGCTCCCAACGAAGTCGCCACCAGCAGGCTGCAAGCCAAACGGCAAGATCGTAGGCGGACACGCGAATGCGGTCTCGCAATGCGTTGGCGAAGGTGTCCTCGACCCGTGTCGCAACGTGCCCATTGACCGAAATCGACAGCTCTCCAAACATGGCGCGCTCGATCGGGTCGTCGTCGTCCCCGCCTAGCCAATTGACATCAATGCTGAACATGGAGCTCATGGCAATTTCCAGCGTCTCAGTACTTCAGGCCGGAACGGGTCGCCTTGCGGCATGGGGTAGCCGTGATATGTCCCTTTGCCAGCATTTTCCAGTCTCGCCTCAACCGGTTTGCCATCATCCGTGACCGACCAAATGATCTTTGGGTATCCGTTGCTCTTATTTCGGCTGATCAGTCCCTATTGCGCTCCGCATTTGAGCAGGCGCTCAGCAGTTGCATGATCGAAAATGCCGACATTGTCACATAGGCTCTTGTCACGCCGAGGTTGCGCTGGCGGCGAGAGACCAAAGTCCCCCGGATTTCTCTTGTGCTGCGGATTGCCCGTGTAGTTGACCGATTCTTATAAGACCATGAGCTTTAAGGGGTCGCTGTCCGAGTCGTCTTTACTTACCATCTGACGCTCCGGGAACTTTGTTCCAATGGATCTCTTGCTTCGTGCCGACACGACTCTACGACCTTTGCATGCTGAGTTGCCGTGCCGCACCGATACTGGAATCTCCAGACTTCGGAAACCCGTCCACGGTAGGGTTCCGAAGAAATCGAATGAGGTGGCTCGTCCAAAGTTCCTCTGTCTGGCGGCGCTACCAAATTTCGCTGAGTTGTTCCTTCGAGAGATCTCCGGGGACGATGGCAAGCGGCACCGGCAGGGATCCAAGACGTCGTGAAAGAGCCGTCACGATGGGCCCTGGGCCGCCCTTTTCGGCGCTGGCCCCGAGCACGAGCAACCCTATTCCGCCGTCTTCCTCGATCTGCGCCAGGATTTCGGGCACGGCCTCTCCCTCGCGGATCACCAATTCGGGCTCCACCTCCTGCCGATCGCGCATCCACTTGGCGAAAACCTCGAAATGCGCGTGGATGCGCTCGCGTACCTCCTCCCGCATGATTTCGCCAACGCCGATCCAGTGCTGGAACTCCTCTGGCGGGATGATCGCGAGACTCTGCACGCCCCCGCCTGTTCTTGCGGCGCCCATGGCCGCGAACCGCATCGCGTTCAGGCATTCGCGGCTGTCATCGAGGATCACCGGGGATTTTTTCATGCGTTGCCTCCGGAGCCAGGTGCAAGATGCGCAGATCAGGAGCCCCTGTCCATCGCGGCATCCGTGACGACCTGTCCCGCCCCGGTCTCCCGCGCGCGCGAATGCACCAGAACTGCAGCGGCGTAGTCGCCGAGGGCGATCCCCCGGAACGCAAAGGCCGCAGGCTGCGTCAATTTGCCAATGCGGCCCGTGACGAGATCCGTCAGATCGCCGGCAATGGGGTGCGTACCCATCAAGGGGCGCCCAGCGGTTCGCTCCTGTTCGAGATCGTCGATAACGGCGGTGCCGAAGCGGGCCAGGCTGTCGGGGTGCCAGGGAATGCAGAGGTCGGTGATCGCGGCGAAGGCGGCGGGCTTCATCCAGGCCGCGTCAAGGAAAGGCTCGACGGAATAGTCGAGCGTGATGGACGTGACCACGATGTCGGCCTCGCGGAGGGTCTCTTCCGCATCCGCTGCACAGGCGTCCAGTCCCAATGCGCGGACCTCCTCGCAGAAGGTGTCGCGACTGGACGCACTCCTTCCGCAGGCCAAGACCTGTTGCAGGGGAAAGAGCGCGCGAAACGCGGCGAGATGGCTTCGCGCCTGGACGCCGCAGCCGACGAAGCCGATCGACGCCGAGGCGGGATCGGCCAGACGCCGCGCCGCGACCGCCGAAAGCGCCGCCGTCCTGTGCGCCGTGATCCAGTTCGCTCCCATGACCGAATCCAACAGGCCGGTTTCGGCATCGAGCACGAGGATGGCCCCGTTGATCGCGGACAGGCCCCGCCCAGGGTTGTCCGGGCTGACGCTGACGGTCTTGAGGACGGTCAGTCCCTCGTCGCCAACGGCAAGCGTGGACATCATGTAACGTCCGTCGCCCGGCAGAAGCACGGACTTTGGCGTTACGTGGAGTCGGCCTTCGGACTTTGCGATCAGTGCGGCCTCGATTGCATCGGCGATTTCGCCAGGCGGGATCGCAAGCGCTTCGATCGCGCTGTCCGGCAGGTAGAGGAAACCGCCGCTTTCATGTGATGCCATCGGTGGTGCGCCTTCTTTGACTCTGGAATAGCGTGGAGGAGGTTCGGGGACGTGTCCATATGCCGAATCGCGGCGTCATTGACGCATCAGGGTGCGGCGCGGGTGCCGAATGGCGCTCGTCACGCCAGGGCCTGTCAGGATGCAGGAGACGGTCAGTCGCCCGCGGAAAGCGCCCAGTCCCAGTACATCTCGCGCACACGGCGCGTGACGGGTCCCGGCTGGAACTCGGTTCCATCGAATTCGATGACCGGCGTGATCTTGTTCATGTTGCCTGACATGAAGAGTTCGTCCGCGCCGCGAATGTCGTCGAAGCTCAGCACGGCCTCGCGGACGGATGAGCCGTCGGCAGCAAGATTCGCCATGTGGCGTGCACGCGTGATGCCGGCCAGGAAGGTGCCGTTCGCGACGGGGGTCAGGACTTCCCCGTCCCTGACCATGAAGATGTTTGCGGTGGCGGTTTCCGCGACGTTGCCCATGGCATCGGCCACAAGGGCGTTCGGATAGCCCTTTGCCCGTGCCTCGGCGATCATGCGCGCGTTGTTGGGATAGAGGCACCCCGCCTTGGCATTGACGACCGTGCTCTCCAGGACCGGGCGACGGAATCGCGTGGTGGTCAATCGGGTCGATGCGTCCTCGGGCGCCAGCGGCCTTTCCTCGAGACAGACGGAAAAGGCGGTGCTCCCGGCATCCGGCACGATCGCCGTTTCGTCGCCGTCGACGCCCCAATACATGGGCCGGACATACACGGCGGCGTCCTTGGAAAACGAGTCCAGTCCGTCCCAAATGATCTCCACCATGTCCTCGGCGGTATGCGTCGGGATCAGCATGAGGGCTTCGGCGGACCGGTTGACCCTGTCGCAATGGGCCAGGAGGTCGGGAGCCACCCCGTCGAAATAGCGCGCGCCGTCGAAGACGCTGGAACCGAGCCATGCGCCGTGATCTGCGGCTTTCATCACGAAGGCGTCACCGTCGTGCCACCTGCCCTCGAAATATGTGCGTATGTTTGTGCCGAATGCCATGGACCGGATCCTTTCGAAGGGCGAACCTAGGCGGTCTCGAATGGCACGTCCAGAACGAGTTTCATGTTCATGTCGCAGCGATTCCCGATCCGAAATCCGCTGGACAATTGCGGGCGGGCACGACACGACCTTGGTTTCATGGAAAGAGGCTTCCCACTCGCGCGGCCTGGAATGCGCATCGGGCTGCTTGGCGGATCGTTTGATCCGGCCCATGAAGGTCATGCGCACATCACCCGCGAAGCCCTGAAGCGACTTGCCCTCGACGAGGTGTGGTGGCTGGTGTCGCCGGGCAATCCGTTGAAGGAAAGCGGGCCCGCCCCGTTGCCGGAGCGCATGACGCGGGCAAGGGCGGTCATGCAGCATCCTCGCGTCCGCGTCACGGACCTGGAAGTGCGGCTTGCGACACGACGCACATGCGACAGCCTCAGCCGGATGACGGAGCGATTTCCCGGAGTCCGCTTCGTTTGGCTCATGGGTGCCGACAATCTGGCGGACCTGCATCGCTGGGAACGCTGGGAGGAGATCATGACCCTGGCGCCGGTAGCCGTTCTTGCCAGGCCGGGGTATCGAGTGTCGCCGCTGTTTGCTCCGGCAGCGCGCCGGTTCCGGCACGGGCGGCTTCCCGCACGTGCGGCATCGCGACTGGCTTTTGCCGACCCGCCGACCTGGACATTCCTGAATGTGCCAATGAGCGATCTTTCGTCCACGCGCATCCGCGGAATCGGCGGTTGGCCGCACGGCTGAAGAATTCGGCAACGAGTCCGGGGAACACGCTGTCGGCTGCTGTTGTCATGAATCGCGAATCCGGATCTGTCGGCCGGGTGCTGCCTGTGCCGTTCCCGCACTGGGCGTGGCTGCCTGAGCCTGCCGTCACCGGGCTGTCAAAGGATCCGGTGTCTCGCCCTCGCGCCCGCCTCGATTGCGGCGGCCAGCAGCCGGTCGATGTTCAACTCGTAGCGCATGTCGGCGAGGAGCCTGAGCTCGGACTCGCGTGCGGTGCCGTCCGCAGCGGCAACGTCGCAGGCTGCCGCGTAGGCCGTGTCGAAGAGCCGTTCGGGGAGATTCCTGCGTACCGTGTCCCAGAGGATGTCGAGCCCGTCCTCTTCCGCGAGAATGTCAAAGGTTGCGGCAGAGACCTGCTTCAAGCGGTCCATGTCGTAATTGCTGAAGACGGGGAGATGGTTCACCATGCGCTCGATCGAGACAAGTTCGGACGTGCGAATCGTGTCGTCCGTGGCGGAAACCGCGATCATGACGGCAAGCAGCGTGTCTTCGGGGGTGAAGTTGGCGGGTTTCAGGGCCAAGGCGGGCCTCCTCTCTCATGCTGCCCGGGAATTTATTGACGTGCCAGCGCCGCTGCAATAGGACACCGTGTCCGTTCTTTGGAGATCGATCCGATGACCGCGATGCGAGATGCGGCACTGGCCTCGAAGGCGTGGCCATTCGAAGAGGCCCGCCGGCTGCTCCGGCGTTGCGAGACTGGCCTGCCCGAGAAGGGCCATGTCCTGTTCCAAACCGGCTACGGGCCAAGCGGGCTGCCGCATATCGGCACCTTCGGCGAGGTGGCGCGGACGACCATGGTGCGTCGCGCATTTGAGCTGGTCAGCGACATTCCGACGAAGCTCGTTTGCTTTTCGGATGACATGGACGGGCTGAGGAAAGTCCCGGACAACGTGCCGAACAGGGAGCAGATGCTGGAGGACATGAACCTGCCGCTGACGCGGGTCCGTGATCCGTTCGGCACCCATGAGAGCTTCGGTGCTCACAACAATGCCCGGCTTCGCGCCTTTCTGGACGAGTTCGGCTTCGAGTACGAGTTCGTGTCCGCGACGGAAGCCTACAGGTCGGGCAAATTTGATGACATCCTGCTGACCGCTCTCGATCGCTTCGACAGCATCATGGAAATCATGCTGCCGACGCTTGGCGCGGACCGGAAGTCGACCTATTCGCCGTTTCTTCCGATCAGCCCGAAGTCCGGGCACGTGCTCCAGGTCCCGACGCTTGAGCGGAACGACTCGACCGGCACGATCGTCTACGAGGAACCGGACGGGGAACGGGTGGAAGTCCCCGTGACCGGCGGCAACGTCAAGATGCAGTGGAAGCCGGACTGGGGCATGCGCTGGGCCGCGCTTGAGGTCGATTACGAGATGTTCGGCAAGGACCTGATCCCGTCCGCGGAACTTTCATCCCGGATCTGCCGGACATTGGGCACGAGGCCGCCCGAGCTTCTGAACTACGAGCTGTTCAACGACGAGCACGGACAGAAGATCTCGAAGTCCAAGGGTAACGGCCTCTCGTTGGAGGACTGGCTGGCCTATGCCGCTCCGGAGAGCCTTGCATATTTCATGTACCTGAAGCCGCGAACCGCGAAGCGGCTCTACTTCGACGTGATTCCGAAGGCGGTGGACGAATATCATCAGCAGCTTCGCGCCTACGAGGGGCAGGACGATGCCGCAAGGCTCGCAAACCCTGTCTATCATGTGCATTCGGGCGACGTGCCGGGCTCAAACCTGATCGTGCCGTACTCGATGCTCCTGAACCTTGCCAGCGTCTCCGGGGCGGAGGACAAGGACCGGCTTTGGGGATTCATCAAGCGCTATGCACCCGATGCGGCACCGGACACGCACCCCGATCTTGATGCGGCGGCTGGATTTGCGGTCGCGTATTTCAACGATCTCGTGCGGCCGCACAGGACCTATCGTGATCCGGAAGGGAAGGAGCGGTCCGCATTGGAGGACTTGAAGACGCGGCTCGAAACCTGGGACGGCAGCCTGGACGCGGAAGAGATTCAGTCCATGGTCTATGCCGTTGGCCGCGAGCACGGGTTCGACCCTCTTCGTGACTGGTTCAAGGCGCTTTACGAAGTGCTTCTGGGCTCGAGCCAGGGGCCGCGTTTCGGTGTGTTCATCGCGTTGTATGGCATTGGAGAATCCGTCGTGCTGATCGAGAATGCCTTGGACGGCGATCTCCGCTGAAACGCGGCCAGGCCGGATCCTTCGTGTCCTTTCGCAAGGTCACGCTGCCTCCACCATCTCGTCGAACTGGCGTCTGCCTATCGCCCCCTTGTTCACCAGCAAGGTTTGAATCTCCCGCTCCGAAACGTGAAAATTGCGTGCGGCCGCCGTAACATCGTCTTCGGACGGCGCATCCGTATCCACGTATGCCAAGAGGTCCTCGTAGGGACAAAGCAGGCATTGCGCGAAGGCGCGTTGGAATTTCCGGCGCCCGGTTTTCGCACGCGTAATCGGACCCAAGGCGTCATTGCCTGACCAGATCGCATCGCCCAGAGTTCTGCATAGTTCAAAGCGTCTTCCTTGGAACCAGCGAGCGCACAGCGAGACCAAACTGCTTTCGCCGTCCTCGCCTTTCAGTCTTAGGCCGTAGCGTCGACCGGTCGGCTCCGATTCCCTGCCGCCCAAATGCATCTTCGACGTATTCAGCAATTCCGACAAACGCGTGTTTTTCAGGGGACCGGCTTGGATGCCCAAGCCTCGACGCAATGCCTTGGCTGAATTTTCCGCTATCTCCCATATGGGCTGGCCAGACGCGCGAGAGACCTCTCCTGCCGCAGCCACTGCATCGCGAGAATCACACTTCAGCCGGTGGGCAAGGTTGCACTGCAGCCGCAAACGATTTCAGCAGGTTCCAGCGCGAAGAGTCGTCGGCAAGGAGGCGCAAATCCTGTCTGCGGGCCGTTGTCTCCGGCCTTGCTCTGGAAATATCCTGCATCGCGCTTTGAATCGGAAACGAGGGAGGACACGGCATGAGCTATTACCAGTATTACGAGTTCCGGGCGATGGATCGCTTGCTCAGCGATACTGACAGGGACGCGTTGCGAAAGGTGTCGTCCAGAGCTGAAATCACGTCCACCGGCTTTGCCACCCACTATCATTACGGAGATTTCAAGGGCGATGAGAAGGAGTTTCTCACGCGTTGGTTCGACATGCATCTCTATCTTGCGGCCGGGGGGACGCGCCGGCTCATGATCAGGCTTCCTGCCCGGTTCGCCAAGCGGAAGACTGTCGAACGCATCGTCGGCTGCTGCGAATTTGCCGAGTTCATCGACATTGGCGACGATTGTCTCCTCGACATGTTCGTTTACGACGATGGTGCGGATTATGACGAATGGGATGACGGTCCGGGCTGGCTTGACGCATTGGCTCCGTTGCGAGCCGAATTGCTCTCGGGCGACTTGCGATTGCCGTACCTCCTCTGGCTGGCGGCCGCAGACAGGGAAATGCTTCGGGATGATGCTCAGGAGCCGCTTGCGGGCGTCGGCCCGCTGACCGAGGGCCTGGAAGCGTTCGGCAGATACTTTGGCATCGACCCTAACCTTGTCCGCGCTGCCGGGGAAACGACCGCCGGCCCGGATTGCGGCGAAATCTCGCCGGAAACCGCACTCGCGGCACTGAAGGAGATGCCGGAAGACGAGAAGACCGAACTGTTGCATCGGTTCTTCATGTGTGACCTCCTTGCACACAGGGATCTTCAAGGACGCGTGCGGCCTGCGGCGACTTCGGACATCGCGGCCGGAAGCGCGAAGTTCCGAACGTTGTCGGAGCTGCGGACGCGTGCGGCGGCAATCCGCGAGGAACGCAGGGTCGCGAGGGAGCGAGCGGAGGCGGAATAGCAGCGTCGGCGTCAAAAGGAGCTGGAAGAGGCGCGCCGCAAGCGCCTGGACCGTTTGCGGGTCAGGGGTGACGGGGTATGGAGCGAAATCGAGACGGAGATCGCCGGACGCAGCGGCAGGAGCTACGATCAGGCGCTGGAGATGGTTCTCGACATGCACGCATTGGCGGAAGAAGGCGGCAATCTTGCAGGTTTCCATGAAAGGTTGGACACCATCCGAATGAAGCATGGCGGAAAGAGAGCCTTCATCCGCCGATTGGATGCCAACTCTTCAGTCTTGCGCCGATAGCGCGCCATGTTCGTCGGGGCAACCTTGAGAGGTCACGTTCGTGGGGTGCCGTCAACCGTAACGCCGGGGCCGACCATTGGGGCCGACTCTCCAGCAGGATGGACGCCGAACCTTGGTCCGAAACGGCCATCATGTTCGGGACGTCGTCGTCGGATCTCCAGATTAGTCGGGGAGGTTGCCGAGACGGCAGGGGGATTCGACTCATATGGGATCGCGTACGTGCCGGATCCCAATGTGGTCGGCAACGAGCGCGGGGGTTCCGGCTTCAGCTGCACATCGCCGTGACCGCCTCCCGCGTCGCCCTGACTCGCGTTCGTCACCGGTTGCAGTGACCTTGCGATGGACTGCCGTGCTTGGATTGACAGAGGCGGGACGCGAGGACAGGATGCGTGACGTCCATCTCTTGCGATGGAGACGCGCCATGAAAACGGTTCTCCGTTCTGTTGTCGTGATGATTGCCTTGTGCTGGGCCGGCATGGCGTCGGCCGCAGATGTGCTGGCACGAGAGCCAGGGATAGAGGCAACCATAGATTCGCAGATCGACGCGTTCCTGAAGGATGACTTTGCGCGTGCCTTCTCCTTCGCGTCGCCAGGCATTCAGGGACTCTTCGTCAACCACCAGCGGTTCGGCCAAATGGTGCGCAACGGATACCCGATGGTCTGGCGGCCGGCCGACGTGCGCTATCTCAAGCTGCGCGAGGTGGCAGGTGCGCTGTGGCAAAGGGTGCTGATCCGCGACCGGGCGGGAGGCGTTCACTTGCTCGACTACCAGATGGTTCGGATTGACGGTCGCTGGCGGATCAATGGCGTGCACATCCTGCGGGAGCCGGACATCGGGGCCTGACCCAAGGCAGCAGAAGGGCGGGCAAGCAGCACTCGGGGCCTTGCCCGGCAGGGTCTACCGCGACTTTCTCTTCCGTCTGCGCACGTTGCCGCCCCGCTGGCCGGCCATTCCGGCCGACGATCGGCCATGAGCCGCACGCGAATCCTCCACGGCCAGTTCCACCTGCGATTGTCGTGCAAGCGGGTCGTCGGCCACCGCGAGTTCGACGGTCTCCAAGCGGTTGATCTCGTCCCTGAGCCGTGCCGCTTCCTCAAATTCAAGGTCTTCAGCCGCCTTGCGCATCTTCTCGCGCAACCCTTCCAGATGCGCTTGCAGGTTGGCTCCCACCATCGGCTTGTCGACCTGGGCGGTGATGCGGGCCGTATCGGTGTCACCCTTGTAGAGGCCTTCGAGCACGTCGGCGACGTTCTTCCGGATCGTTTCGGGCGTGATGCCATGTGTCTCGTTATAGGCGAGTTGCTTGGCACGCCGCCGTTCCGTTTCCTTCAGGGCGCGTTCCATGGACCCCGTGACGTGGTCGGCATACATGATGACTCGCCCGTCGGCGTTGCGAGCGGCACGGCCAATGGTCTGGATGAGCGAGGTCTCGCTTCGCAGGAAGCCTTCCTTGTCAGCGTCCAGGATAGCCACGAGGCCGCATTCGGGAATGTCCAGGCCCTCGCGCAACAGGTTGATGCCGACGAGCACGTCAAACGCGCCGAGCCGGAGGTCGCGCAGAATCTCGATCCGCTCGAGCGTGTCTATGTCCGAGTGCATGTAGCGCACCCTGATGCCCTGTTCGTGGAGGTATTCGGTGAGGTCCTCCGCCATGCGCTTGGTGAGGGTCGTCACCAAGGTGCGGTAGCCGTTGACGGCCACCTTGCGCACCTCGTCCAGCAAGTCGTCGACCTGCATTTCGACGGGGCGGATCTCCACTTCCGGGTCGAGCAGTCCGGTTGGGCGAATGACCTGTTCGACGAACACGCCGCCGGTCTGTTCGAGCTCCCAGGACTGGGGCGTCGCGGAGACGAAGACCGATTGAGGGCGCATGACGTCCCACTCCTCGAACTTCAGCGGCCGGTTGTCGGTGCATGAGGGCAGGCGGAAGCCGTGTTCGGCGAGGGTGAACTTGCGCCGATAGTCGCCGCGATACATGCCGCCGATCTGCGGCACGCTGACATGGGACTCGTCGGCAAAGACGAGGGCGTGGTCAGGAATGAACTCAAAGAGCGTGGGCGGCGGCTCGCCGGGCGCCCGCCCCGTCAGGTAGCGCGAGTAGTTCTCGATGCCATTGCACGATCCCGTCGCCTCGATCATCTCGAGGTCGAAGTTCGTGCGCTGCTCAAGCCGTTGCGCTTCAAGAAGCCGGCCTTCGTCGACGAGCTGGGACAAGCGGATCTTGAGCTCTTCCTGGATGCCCTTGACGGCCTGCCGGAGAGTCGGCCTTGGCGTCACGTAATGCGAGTTCGCGTAGACCCGGATCTGCTCGAACCTGTCGGTCCTTTCGCCGGTGAGCGGATCAAATTCGGTGATGTCCTCGAGCTCTTCGCCAAAGAAGGACAACCGCCATGCCCGGTCTTCGAGATGCGCGGGCCAAAGCTCGATCACGTCGCCCCGGACGCGGAAGGTGCCTCTGCGGAAGGCTTGATCGTTCCTGCGGTATTGCTGGGTGACGAGATCCGCGATGACCTTGCGGGGGTCGCATTCACGCCCTGCATGCAGGTCCTGGGTCATTGCGCCATAGGTCTCGACGCTGCCGATGCCGTAGATGCAGGACACCGACGCGACGATGATCACGTCGTCGCGCTCGAGAAGCGCGCGCGTGGCGGAGTGGCGCATCCGGTCAATCTGCTCGTTTATCTGGGCCTCTTTCTCGATGTAGGTGTCGGAACGCGGCACATAGGCTTCCGGCTGGTAGTAGTCGTAGTAGCTGACGAAATACTCGACCGCATTCGAGGGGAAGAAACCCTTGAACTCGCCATAGAGTTGCGCCGCGAGCGTCTTGTTCGGCGCAAGGACGATGGCCGGGCGCTGGGTCGCCTCGATGAGCTTGGCCATCGTGTAGGTCTTTCCGGTGCCCGTGGCACCCAGAAGTACCTGGTTCTGTTCGCCTCCCGTGACCCCTTCGACAAGTTCGGCAATCGCGGTTGGCTGATCGCCGGCGGGTTCGAATTCCGACTCCATGACGAACGGATGTCCGCCTTCGAGCTTCTCCCGGATCTGGGGTTCGTACGCTTGCGAACTGAGGGTCTGGGTGTCGGTTGCGGACATGGATCTGGATTCTCCGGGACCGAGTCACATTCGGTCTTCGGCGGCTCGGTTGCAAGCGTGGAGTCGGTGTGACGCCATCGATCTTCGTCAGGGCATGCCCGCCGGAATTGCATCGGCGTACATTGGTTCAATTTCCCGCCCGGATTGCTGCCTGCCCGGCACAACGTGGCTTTCGCAACCCATCCTCGACCACAGATCCGGCTGGGAGCACGAGGAGGCGCTTGGCACTTGCATGGCCGGGTGCCGTCGGATTCAGGTCGCGCCAACCTTGGCGTCGCATCATGCGGAATCGGGATGCAGTTCCTTCGGATTCCGCGTCTTCACGACGGCGTGGTAGCTGCCACAATGACACGACATCGGAAGCGGCAGGTTCCGTGCGAGATCCGGCGCGTTCGGCTCTTGACGTGCATCACCTTGCCGCCTGCGGTCAGGTTGCAGGCAATGGGGCTGGTCATCGAGATATCGAGATTCATTTGTCCGATCTGCATTTTGCGGGCACGCAAGTCTGCGGAAACTTCGCGAACATCCGCCAAACGCATGTTGGGGTTGGACAAGAGCTTGCTTCGACTGCGGACGGTTCAGCGCGGCAACTTTGTTCCGCTCTTGATTTCGCAAGGCACTTGATCCGAGCCTGCATTTGTCGATAGAGAGTCGTAATGACTGCACACATCTACCGCCCTGCGAAATCTGCAATGTCGTCCGGCACCGCAAGGTCCCGGGACTGGGTGCTTGAGTTCGTGAACGAGGCTGGTCGCGAAATCGACCCGCTGATGGGCTGGACCTCGTCGGCTGACACCCGGGCGCAGGTTCAGATGCGATTCCCGACACGGGAAGCGGCGCTGGATTATGCCGAAAGGCATGGTATCGACGCGACAGTGCGCGAGCCGAAGGCGAGAAAGCCGAATGTCCGCCGTCGCGGATATGGCGAGAATTTTGCGACCGACCGGCGCGGTGCTTGGACTCATTGACGACTGAAGATCGACCAGCGGCTTGATTGGCACCGTCGTCAGGCAGTTGGCGAGCGGATGCCTGCATTTTGAGACGGTACGGGTTGCGTCGCAGCATGACGGGTGAAATGCACCGAACCGGACTGAAGGCTGCAAGGTTCGCATTCCGATTCCATGGGATTCATGCAGTCGATGTTGTGATGGCAGCGGGTCGTGCTATGACGGAGCATGCGGTCCGGTAGCTCAACTGGATAGAGCGGCTGACTTCTAATCAGCAGGTTGAGGGTTCGAGTCCTTCCCGGATCGCCATAGAGAACATTTAGCACGAAGCGGGTACCGAATTGCCAATTGCGTCATCGCAACTAGGGAGATCCGGATGGCAGCGAAAATCAACCTCGGAAAGCTGTCCGAAAAGGAGTTGATGGCGCTGAAGCGCGGCATTGAGAACGAGCTCAAGACCAGCCGTACGCGCACGATTGCCGCAGCAACGCAGGAACTGCAGGACGCGGCCCAGAGAATCTCAGGAAAGCATGGCCTGACCGTCAGCGAAGTCCTGGGCAAGAGGAGAAGTTCCCGCAAGGCCCCTCTGTCGGCGAAATATCGGAACCCGAACGATCCCGGCCAGAACTGATCCGGCCGTGGGCGCCAGCCAGCTTGGTTCAGGGAGGCAATGGACAAAGGCAAGCCCGCCGAGAGCCTCGAAATCTGAATTCCGGAAACGGCCGACATCGCTTTCCGCCCATTTTGCATCGCGCTTGAAGTCCCGGCTTTCAAGCCGCCAAATTCCCTGCATTCGCCAACCTGATTCCTGCCCGGGGTCGAGCCGGATGAGTGGCATGTTCTCGGGAGACAACCCGAAATTTAACGAGGCCGTCGAGATAAACTCCGGAAGGTCGTAATGGATTGCCACGCCGATGGAACCGCCACTGATCGAATGGTCGCGATGGCAAGCGCGTTCGCCAGAGCCTCGCGCATGGCAAGACGAGGTATTGCCCACCGCGCTGTCCTCGTCCAAAACAACGACAGCACGGAGAAAAGGGCAGTCACCGAGTGAGCAACGGCGACTTCAACTGGATCGTGAACTGCATCAGCGGCATCACCGACGACATGTTGCGGGGTCTCTGTGCGCGCGGCAAGTACCCTGACGTTTCCTACCGATGACCGTACCGCGCCTTCTGGACGCGATTCTGGCGGACGGCGAGCAGGCTGAGAAGGCGGGCTTAGCATGGCGCCGCCTGGCCAGCCGAAAATCTACCACATCGTCCATGTGGACAGGCT
>JAJEAC010000107.1 GCA_022824315.1 Silicimonas sp. | reverse complement strand
GTGATGCCGGGTGACAACCTGAAGTTCACGGCGGAGCTGATCGCGCCGATCGCGCTGGAGAGGGGCCTGCGCTTCGCCATCCGGGAGGGCGGCCGGACCGTCGGCTCCGGGGTCGTCTCGAACATCCTCGACTGAGCGGCGCGACAACGGGCCGGCGCAGGCGGGCTTGGCTCGGAAAGAGTTCGAAGTGGAGCCACAGGCTCCACCTCTCAACGAAAGGACAAGACAATGGCAGTTGCCAGCCAGAACATCCGGATCCGCCTCAAGGCGTTCGATTACCGCGTGCTTGATGCCTCGACGCAGGAAATCGTGAATACGGCCAAGCGCACCGGCGCTACCGTGCGCGGCCCGATTCCGATGCCGAACCAGATCGAGAAGTTCACGGTGCTTCGCGGTCCGCATGTTGACAAGAAATCACGGGACCAGTTCGAGATCAGGACGCACAAGCGCCTTCTCGACATTGTTGATCCGACGCCACAGACGGTGGACGCGCTCATGAAGCTCGACCTCGCGGCGGGCGTGGACGTCCAGATTTCCGTATAAGGAGAGCGATCAGATGTTGCGCTCCGGTGTAATTGCAAAAAAGGTCGGCATGACCCGGCTCTTCATGGATGACGGGAAGCAGATTCCCGTGACGGTGCTCCAGCTGGACAAGCTTCAGGTGGTTGCGCAACGCACGCCTGAACGGGACGGCTATGCAGCCGTTCAGCTCGGGGCCGGTGCGGCGAAGGCCAAGCGAACCTCGCAGGCATTGCGAGGCCACTTCGCCGCTGCAAAGGTCGAGCCCAAGCGGAAGATCGCGGAATTTCGTGTCGATCCTGAAAACCTGATCGAGGTCGGCGAGGAGATTACGGCGAACCATTATTTCGAGGGCCAGTTCGTTGACGTGAGCGGCACGTCGATCGGAAAGGGATTTGCCGGTGCCATGAAGCGTCACAACTTTCGAGGTCTGCGCGCTTCGCACGGGGTCTCGATCAGTCACAGGTCCCATGGCTCGACCGGCCAGTGCCAGGATCCGGGACGCGTGTTCAAGGGCAAGAAGATGGCCGGCCACATGGGCGCCGTGCGCGTGACCACTCAGAATCTCCAGGTTGTCCGTACGGATGCTGATCGCGGCCTGATAATGATCAAGGGCGCGGTTCCGGGATCCAAGGGTGGATGGGTCACCATAAACGATGCCGTCAAGAAGCCGGCGCCGGACAACGTGATACTTCCCGCTGCGCTGAAATCGGACGCAGCGGCGGCCGCAAAGGTCGCCGAGGAAGCCGCCGAAGTCGCCGCAGCCGAGGCAGAAGCCGCCGCGGCCGGTGCGTCAGAGGCGGAACAGGCAGCCCTTGACGCGGCGGAAGCCAAAGACGCGAAGGTGGACAAGGTCGCGCTCGCCGAAGCCGCTGAAGCCGAAGCCGCCGGTTCAGATGCGGCGGAACGGAAGGATCGTGAGGAATGAAACTCGACGTGATCAAGCTCGACGGCGAGAAGGCCGGGTCGGTCGACCTCGGAGACGAGATATTCGGTCTCGAACCCCGTGCCGACATCCTGCACCGCGTCGTCCGTTGGCAAAGGAACAAGGCTCAGGCCGGCACCCACAAGGTCAAGACCCGATCGGAAACCAGTTACGCCAGGAAGAAGATCTATCGCCAGAAGGGCACAGGCGGAGCGCGCCACGGCGACCGGAACGCGCCCATTTTCCGCAAGGGCGGCGTCTACAAGGGCCCTACGCCGCGCAGCCACGCTCACAAACTGCCCAAGAAGTTCCGAAAACTCGGCCTGCGCCACGCGCTGTCTTCAAAGGCCGCGACCGGGGATCTTGTCATCCTGGACGCGGCAACGGCGACGGAGCACAAGGCAGGCTCCCTCGCCAAGAAGGTCCGGGATCTCGGATGGCGGCGCGCCCTCATCATTGACGGCGCCGAAGTGGACCAGAACTTCGCGCTTGCCGCCTCCAACCTGCCCGATGTCGACGTGCTGCCGTCCATGGGTGCCAATGTCTATGATATCCTGAGAAGTGACACGCTGGTGATCACGAAGGCGGGTGTCGAAGCCCTGGAGGCCCGACTGAAATGAGCGCGACCCCAGAACAGTATGACGTGATCCGCAAGCCGATCATCACCGAGAAGTCAACCATGGCGTCCGAGAGCGGTGCCGTCGTGTTCGAAGTGGCGATGGACAGCACCAAGCCCCAGATCAAGGAGGCCGTCGAAGGTCTTTTCGGCGTAAAGGTGAAGGCGGTGAACACGGCCATCACGAAGGGAAAGTCCAAGCGATTCCGCGGCACCAGCGGTCGTCGCAAGGACGTGAAGAAGGCTTACGTGACGCTGGAAGAAGGCAACACGATAGACGTAACCACCGGGCTTTGATAGAAAGCCGCGATTGCACGGCCCCCATGAAGGGGGCCGAGCTTGTTTGAAACCGGGTCGCTGACCCTAGGCAGACGGAAGACAGGAAGCATGGCACTCAAGTCGTACAATCCAACGACGCCAGGCCAGCGCGGGCTGGTGCTGATCGACCGTTCGGAGCTTTGGAGTGGCCGGCCAGTCAAGGCCCTGACCGAGGGCTTGGCAAAGAAGGCCGGTCGGAACAATGCCGGACGGATTACGATGCGACGTCGTGGCGGTGGGGCGAAGCGTCTCTATCGCATCGTTGACTTCAAGCGCGCCAAGCGCGACATGGAGGCAACTGTGGCCCGGATCGAGTACGATCCGAACCGGACGGCCTTTGTTGCGCTGATCGAGTATGCGGATGGCGAGCAGGCCTACATCATCGCACCGCAGAGACTCGGTGTCGGAGACAAGGTTGTCGCAGGCGACAAGGTCGACGTGAAGCCCGGCAATGCGATGCCGTTCACGGGCATGCCCATCGGCACCATCGTCCACAATATCGAGCTCAAGCCAGGCAAGGGCGGGCAGATTGCGCGGGCAGCCGGTTCGTATGCACAGTTCGTGGGCCGCGACGGAGGCTATGCCCAGATCAGGCTCTCCTCGGGCGAGCTCCGCATGGTGCGCCAGGAATGCGTGGCAACGGTCGGTGCCGTCTCCAACCCGGACAATTCGAACACCAACCTGGGCAAGGCTGGCCGGAGCCGGAACCTGGGCAAGCGGCCAAGCGTCCGCGGCGTCGTCATGAACCCGGTCGATCACCCGCATGGCGGCGGAGAAGGCCGCACTTCAGGCGGACGCCACCCGGTCAGCCCGTGGGGCAAGCCGACCAAGGGTGCCCGCACCCGCAACAAGAACAAGGCGTCGTCGAAGCTGATCCTGCGTTCGCGTCACGCCCGGAAGAAGAGGCGCTAGCATATGAGCCGTTCAGTTTGGAAAGGGCCTTTCGTCGACAGCCATGTCCTCAAGAAAGCCGAAAAGTCACGGGAGTCGGGACGGAACGAGGTCATCAAGATCTGGTCTCGTCGTTCGACCATCCTGCCGCAATTCGTCGGCCTGACCTTCGGGGTGTACAATGGCCGGAAGCACATTCCGGTTCTGGTGACCGAAGACATGATCGGCCAGAAATTCGGCGAGTATTCCCCGACGCGAACCTATTACGGCCACGCGGCCGACAAGAAGGCGAAGAGGAAATAAGCCATGGGCAAGGGCAGGAATCCGCGCCGCGTGGCAGACAACGAGGCGATGGCAAAGACACGAATGCTGCGCACGTCACCTCAGAAACTGAATCTGGTTGCGGCCATGATCCGTGGAAAGAAAGTCGAGAAGGCCATGTCCGATCTCGCCTTCTCGAAGCGCCGGATTGCAATCGATGTACGGAAATGCCTTCAGGCCGCAATCGCCAATGCCGAGAACAACCACAGCCTTGACGTGGATGAACTGGTCGTGGCGGAAGCGTATGTGGGAAAGAACCTCGTGATGAAGCGTGGCCGCCCGCGGGCACGCGGTCGCTTCGGACGGATAAAGAAGCCGTTCTCCGAGCTAACCATCAAGGTCCGCCAGGTTGAGGAGCAAGCGTAATGGGCCAGAAAGTCAATCCGATCGGAATGCGCCTGCAGATCAACCGGACATGGGACAGTCGCTGGTACGCGAACACCAAGGAATACGGGGATCTGCTGCATGAGGACGTGGAGATTCGTGCGTTCATCAAGGAAGAGTGCAAGCAGGCAGGCGTGTCGCGCGTCATCATCGAGCGACCGCACAAGAAATGCCGCGTAACCGTCCACACGGCACGGCCGGGCGTCATCATCGGCAAGAAGGGTGCGGACATCGAATCGTTGCGCCGCAAGCTCGCACGCATGACGGACAGCGAATTGCACCTGAACGTTGTCGAGGTTCGCAAGCCCGAACTGGATGCACAGCTGGTCGCCGAGTCGATCGCCCAGCAGTTGGAGCGCCGGGTATCGTTCCGCCGGGCCATGAAGCGGGGCGTGCAGAACGCGATGCGCATGGGTGCGCTGGGCATTCGCGTGAACGTTGCCGGCCGTCTGGGCGGCGCGGAAATCGCACGCACGGAATGGTACCGGGAGGGCCGGGTGCCGCTGCACACCCTTCGCGCCGACGTCGATTACGCGCGGACGGATGCGCCGACCCCCTATGGCATCATTGGGGTCAAGGTCTGGATCTTCAAGGGCGAGATCATGGAACATGATCCGCAGGCACGCGACCGGCGTCATCAGGAACTGCAGGACGGCCCCGCGCCACGCGGTGCGGCCCGAGGTCGCAACTAGGGAGCCAGAACGATGCTGCAGCCAAAGCGCACAAAATTCCGCAAGATGCACAAGGGCCGCATTCACGGCGAGGCCAAGGGTGGCTCGGACTTGAATTTCGGCTCCTACGGCCTCAAGGCGATCGAGCCGGAGCGGGTCACCGCACGGCAGATCGAGGCGGCCCGAAGGGCAATGACGCGCCACATGAAGCGTCAGGGCCGCGTTTGGATTCGCATTTTCCCCGACACGCCGATTTCGGCCAAGCCGATCGAGGTCCGGATGGGAAAGGGCAAGGGTTCGGTCGACCGGTGGGCGGCAAAGGTGAAGCCCGGTCGCATCATTTTCGAGATCGACGGCGTGAATGACACCGTCGCCCGAGAGGCCCTGCGGCTTGCCGCGATGAAGCTTCCGGTCAAGACCCGTACCGTCGTGCGCGAGGACTGGTAGTTCACGGACCGTCCGGCCGCGCCTGAATCCAGGGATGATCAGGGGCCGCGCCTGCCTTGCCCGCGCCTGCCTTGCCCGCGTCGGCGCTCGGGGTGGCGGCGTGTCGTTGGGCGTAATGCCTGGCTCTTCGATGCTGGGATTGCGGTTCCCGGACGCGAGGTCGGTCTCGCCATGCCTCGCCCGTCGCGATATTACCTACACATGACCACCCGCTCCCTGTTTGCCACACGCGTCTATCATGCGCGGCTTCCGGACGAGATTGACGTTCAGGAACTGGAGGCGTCATGCCGCTCCATCGCCGAGGACGATGAGGCCGGCCAGCGCTGGTGCGAGGAAAACGGATTTCCCGGCTACACGAGCTACTCCAGCCTCGCGGACCTTCCTTGGCGCTTCCCGATTTTTGAGCAGGTTCGGAAGGCACTGGACTGGCATGTCGCGGCATTTGCGGATGAACTGGCGTTTGATCTCGAAGGCAAGCCGCTTGCGCTTGAGGACCTGTGGATCAACATCCTTCCGGACGGTGGAATCCACACGTCGCACATTCATCCGCAAAGCGTGATCAGTGGAACGACCTATGTCGCAATGCCGGCAGGGGGCGCGGCTCTCAAGTTCGAAGATCCGAGACTGGCGATGATGATGGCGGCGCCTCCCCGCAAAAGGCATGCGGCGGAAGAGTTCCAGCAGTTCGTCTATTTTCAACCGGTCGCCGGCGACGTGCTTCTCTGGGAAAGCTGGCTCAGGCACGAAGTGCCGATGAATCTCGCGGAAGACCACAGGATCAGTGTCAGTTTCAATTACCGTTGAGACACATGGCGCTCGGCAAGGGGCGTGAGAACGCCGCTTGAATCTCGAAAACGGCAATCTGGCAGGAAAAAGGCTTGCAATGCGCGGCGAACCACCCTAAGGGGCGGCCTTCACCTGTTGATCTCCACCGGACACAAGGGGTGACGCGAAAGCGGCCTCCCGGTGATGTTGAAAGGATGATCGGCGATGGACGCCAAAGAACTGCGGGAGAAGACTCCCGACCAGCTTCGTGATGAGTTGGCCAGCCTCAAGAAGGAGGCGTTCAACCTCCGGTTCCAGCAGGCCACGAGCCAGCTGGAAAACACGGCCCGCATGCGCAAGGTCCGCCGGGACGCGGCGCGCGTCAAGACGATCCTGAAAGAGAAGGCCGCGGCGGCGGTGAAGGAGGCCGGATAGATGCCCAAGAGAATTCTTCATGGGGTCGTGATCTCTGATGCGAATGCGCAGACCGTCACTGTCAAAGTCGAGCGCCGATTCAAGCATCCGCTCCTGCAGAAGACCGTGCGCCGGTCCAAGAAGTACCGTGCACATGATGCGGCGGACACGTTCAAGGTTGGAGACCTCGTGCGCATTCAGGAGTGCGCTCCGCGTTCAAAGACCAAACGATGGGAAGTGGTCGCGGAATAGCGCTCGCATGCCCGTTTTGATCGAAACCCTGGGGCCGCGTCCCCAAAGGTCGGGAGGAACCACATGATCCAGATGCAGACCAATCTGGATGTTGCTGACAACAGCGGCGCACGTCGCGTTCAGTGCATCAAGGTTCTCGGCGGCTCCAAGCGAAAGTACGCGTCCGTGGGCGACGTCATCGTCGTTTCGGTCAAGGAAGCCATTCCGCGCGGTCGCGTCAAGAAAGGCGACGTTCGCAGGGCCGTCGTCGTGCGCACCGCCAAGGAAGTCCGGCGTGATGACGGCACCGCCATCCGTTTCGACCGGAATGCCGCCGTGATCATCAACAACAACAACGAGCCGATCGGCACTCGCATCTTCGGGCCGGTCGTGCGGGAGCTTCGTGCGAAGAACTTCATGAAGATCATTTCGCTTGCTCCGGAGGTGCTCTGACATGGCTGCGAAACTGAAGAAGGGTGATCGCGTCGTGGTGCTTGCCGGCAAGGACAAGGGCAGGGAGGGCGAAATCTCCCAGGTCCTGCCCAAGCAAGGCAAGGCCGTGATCAGCGGGCTGAACATTGCCATCCGGCACCAGCGGCAGACCCAGACCGATCCGGGCGGACGCCAGCCCAAGGCGATGCCGATCGAACTCTCTAACCTGGCACTGCTTGACGGCAACGGCAAACCCACCCGGGTCGGGTTCCGGTTCGAGGACGGCAAGAAGGTCCGTTTTGCCAAGACAACGGGGGAGGCAGTCTGATGCTCGACGCAGCCAGCTACACGCCACGTCTCAAGGCGCAATACTGGGAGACAGTGCGGGTCGCCCTGAAGGAAGAGTTCTCCTACAAGAACGACATGCAAATCCCGCGCCTGGACAAGATCGTCCTGAACATCGGTACAGGGAACGAATCGGTCAAGGATTCAAAGAAGGCCCGCTCGGCGCAGGAAGACCTGACGCTGATTGCAGGCCAGAAGGCGGTGATCACGCGGGCCAAGAAGTCCATTGCCGCGTTCAGGGTCCGTGAGAACATGCCGCTCGGTGCCAAGGTGACGCTGCGCGGCGACAGGATGTACGATTTCCTTGACCGTCTCATCACCGTCGCGTTGCCCCGGGTTCGCGACTTTCGGGGCGTTAAGGGGAGCTCGCTTGACGGTCGCGGCAATTTCGCCATGGGCCTCAGGGAGCACATCGTGTTCCCGGAAATCGACTTCGACAAGGTCGATGAGGTCTGGGGCATGGATATCGTCATCTGCACGACGGCGGAGACGGATGCAGAGGCCAGGACGCTGTTGAAGCACTTCAACATGCCGTTCAACAGCTAGGTTCGGGAGAGGGTATATGGCCAAGAAAGCGATGATCGAGCGTGAGAAAAAGCGCCAGATGCTTGTTCGGAAACATGCCGCCAGGCGGGCCGCGCTGAAAGAGATCGCAAATGACCGCGACAAGCCGATGGAGGAGCGCTTCAAGGCTCGTCTGAAGCTCGCGAAGCTGCCGCGGAACAGCTCGACCACGCGGCTTCACAACCGTTGCCAGCTGACCGGGCGCCCGCACGGATATTACCGAAAGCTGAAAATGTCGCGGATCGCGCTGCGGGACCTTGGCAGCCAGGGCCAGATTCCGGGCCTGGTGAAGTCGAGCTGGTGAGGAGTAGAGAGCATGAATGATCCCTTGGGTGATATGCTGACCCGCATCCGCAATGCACAGATGCGCGGCAAGTCGACGGCGACGACCCCGGCCTCGAAGCTGCGCAAATGGGTTCTGGATGTCCTTGCCGACGAAGGCTACATCCGCGGCTATCAGGAGGTCACCGATGATCGTGGCCATCCGGCGATCGAGATCAGCCTGAAATACTACGATGGAGCGCCGGTGATTCGCGAGCTCAAGCGGATCTCGAAGCCTGGACGGCGCGTGTACCTCGGAGCGGATGACATTCCGCGAGTCCGTCGTGGCCTTGGCGTGTCCATTGTCTCGACATCCAGGGGCGTGATGTCCGACACGGCCGCCCGGTCCGCGAACGTTGGCGGCGAAGTGCTTTGCACGGTCTTCTAGGGAGCAGGACACATGTCTCGAGTAGGGAAGAAACCGGTGGAGTTGCCGACAGGCGTGGAAGCCACGCTGTCCGGCCAGACCGTGACCGTGAAGGGTCCGAAAGGTCAGCGCGAGTTCACGGCGACTGACGACGTCACGATCACTGTCAAGGACAACGCAGTGAGCGTTGATCCGCGCGGGTCGTCGAAGCGGGCGCGCCAGCAGTGGGGCATGAGCCGCACCCAGGTACAGAATCTCGTCACGGGCGTCACGGACGGGTTCAGGAAGGAACTCGAGATCACTGGCGTCGGCTACCGGGCGCAGGCGCAAGGCAACAAGCTGACGCTGAATCTCGGATATTCGCATGACGTGATCTTCGATGTGCCGGAAGGCGTCACCGTGACCACGCCAAGGAACACCCAAATCGTTGTCGAAGGCATTGACCAGCAGCTCGTCGGCCAGGTCGCGGCCAACATCCGCGAATGGCGGAAGCCCGAGCCGTACAAGGGCAAGGGCATCAAGTACAAGGGCGAGTATGTCTTCAGCAAGGAAGGCAAGAAAAAGTAGGGAATATGGATGACGGATCACCGGGAGCATTGAAGTTGACTGGAATGTTGGGACATGACAATTCCGACGCGGGCCAGAAGGGCGGGGCTGCTGCCGATTTTCGACACGGCTTTGCGTGGCCATGCCGCGCCGTTGATGAACCGCATTGCGGGAACGTGACGAGGCGTCCGGGATCGGCGCACCTGCACGGCGAGAGGCGTTTGCGTTGGCGGCCTCAACTGGCCCGTGAAATCAATGCGGGATGGGTCAATGATCCATCAGGTACATAATTCCCCAAAGGTAGGAACCGGTCAGATGGAACTTTCCAAGAGAGAACTGTTCGAAAAGCGCCGGATGCGTGTCCGGAACAAGCTTCGCAAGGCCAGCGCCGGGCGCGTGCGCCTGTCGGTGCACCGCTCGAACAGGCACATCAGCGCTCAGGTGATCGACGACAAGCTGGGCAGAACCCTGGCTTCGGCGTCGTCGCTTGAGAAGGGTATCGACACAGAGGGCGGAAGCGACGTAAAGGCCGCTGCGGCCATTGGTCGCGCCATAGCCGAACGCGCAAGGAAGGCGGGCGTGCAGGAGGCGTATTTTGACCGGGGCGGCTTCCTGTTTCACGGAAGGGTCAAGGCCTTGGCCGACGCAGCCCGGGAGGCCGGACTGAAGATCTGAACTGCGGGCGGCACGCCGCCCCGATGGCCTGGGCCGCAAGTGGCACCGAGGTCGGACAACCGCGCTTCGGCGCACGAGAGAGGGAGAAGGCCGTATGGCCAGGGAACCAAGAAACGGGGGGCGCCGCGACCGCGACGAAGCGCCTGAATTCGGCGATCGCCTGGTCGCGATCAACCGTGTGTCGAAGACCGTGAAGGGTGGCAAGCGCTTCGGCTTTGCCGCGCTTGTCGTCGTCGGCGACCAGAAGGGTCGCGTGGGGTTTGGCAAGGGCAAGGCCAAGGAAGTGCCCGAGGCCATCCGCAAGGCCACGGAACAGGCCAAGCGCCAGATGGTTCGGGTCCCTCTGCGCGAGGGCCGGACGCTTCACCACGACATTGAGGGCCGCCATGGCGCTGGCCGCGTCGTCATGCGGACCGCGCCGACCGGAACCGGCATCATTGCCGGCGGACCCATGCGTGCCGTCTTCGAGATGCTGGGCGTGCAGGACGTTGTCGCCAAGTCGATCGGTACACAGAATCCCTACAACATGATCCGCGCCACCATGAACGGCCTTGGCAAGGAGGCATCGCCGCGCTCGGTGGCTCAGCGTCGGGGCAAGAAGGCTGCGGACATCCTGCCGAAGCGCGAGGAGCCTGCGAAGGCCGAAACGGCCGAAGTCGAGGAGGCGTGATCACCATGGCGAAGACAATCGTCGTACGGCAGACAGGATCACCGATTCGACGGCCGGCCATCCAGCGGCGGACGTTGATCGGGCTCGGCCTTGGCAAGATGCACAAGACCCGCGAATTGGAAGACACGCCTTCCGTGCGCGGCATGATCGCCAAGATTCCGCATCTGGTCGAAATCGTCGAGGAGCGCGGCTAGCGACCCCGGGTCTGGGCGGGCCCTGCCTTGAAGCGAGGCTTGCGCTCGTCTATACGCCTCCGGTGGCCGATGCCGGTCCCGAAACAGGAACACGCCGTGGCCGTCCCAGTTCGCTTCGGGGGCGAGTCCGGTCAGGAGAAGCGACATGAAACTGAACGAACTTCGGGACAATCCCGGCGCCACAAAGCGGGCGAAGCGCGTTGGTCGAGGACCCGGATCCGGCAAGGGGAAGACCGCCGGGCGCGGGACAAAGGGCCAGAAGTCGCGCTCAGGCGTGGCACTCAAAGGCTTTGAAGGCGGCCAGATGCCGCTTTACCAGCGCCTTCCCAAGCGTGGATTCAACAAGCCGAACCGCAAGTCCTACGCCGTCGTGAACCTGGGCCTGATTCAGAAGTTCATCGACGCCAGGAAGATCGACGCCAGCAAGGACATCAACGAAGATGTGCTGGTCGAGAGCGGGCTCGTGCGCCGCAAGAGGGACGGGATCCGCGTTCTGGCAAAGGGCGAATTCTCGACCAAGGCGAAGATCGAGGTGACCGGCGCGTCACGGTCCGCGATTGCCGCGGTCGAGCACGCAGGTGGCTCGCTGACGATCACGTCCGCGTCTGTGACCGGCTGACGGCTTGCGGGCGGCCTTGCCGCCGCCTACATGTCCATGGACGTCCGGAACCGCTGACCGCGCGCGCGGGCGGTGTCGGCATACAGGAAAGGCCTCGCATGGCGTCTGCAGCAGAGCAAATGGCTTCCAACGTCAGTTGGGGCATGCTGGGTAAGGCAACCGAGCTTCGCAATCGGCTGCTGTTCACGATCGGGCTTCTGATCGTCTATCGCATCGGAACGTATATCCCGGTTCCAGGGATCGATGGCGTCGCCTTGCGCGAATTCATGGAGCAGGCCGCTGGCGGCATTGCCGGTGTGCTCGGCATGTTCACCGGCGGCGCGCTCAGCCGCATGGGCATATTCGCGTTGGGAATCATGCCGTACATTTCGGCCTCGATCATCATTCAGTTGCTGGCGGCAACATGGGGTCCCCTGCAGCAGCTCAAGAAGGAAGGCGAGCAAGGGCGCCGCAAGATCACCCAGTACACGAGGTACGGGACCGTGGGACTGGCGACATTCCAGGCCTATGGCCTCGCCGTGTCGATGGAGGCAGGCAATCTGGTGACCGATCCAGGATGGTTCTTCCGCATTTCGACGGTGATCACCCTCGTGGGCGGCACCATGTTCCTGATGTGGCTGGGCGAGCAGATCACTGCGCGCGGCGTCGGCAACGGGATTTCGCTTATCATCTATGTCGGAATCGTGGCCGAGCTTCCGGGCGTTTTCGCCCAGTTCTTCGAACAGGGCCGCGTCGGCGCGCTGTCGACCGGCGTGATCCTCGGGATCCTGACGATGATATTCGCGACCCTTGTCTTCGTGGTCTTCATGGAGCGAAGTTTGCGCAAGATCCACATCCAGTACCCGCGCCGTCAGGTCGGCATGAAGGTCTATGACGGCGGATCCTCGCACCTGCCGGTCAAGGTCAACCCGGCCGGCGTGATTCCCGCGATTTTCGCCTCATCGCTTCTGCTCCTGCCCACGACGCTCTCGACATTTTCCGGCAGCTCGGCCGGTCCGGTGATGGGATGGATTCTTGCCTATTTCGGGCCGGGACAGCCGCTCTACCTGCTGTTCTTTGCGGGCATGATCATCTTCTTCACTTATTTCTACACGCTGAACGTCTCGTTCAAGCCGGACGACGTGGCGGAAAATCTCAAGAACCAGAACGGGTTCGTGCCTGGCATCCGCCCGGGGAAAAAGACCGAGGAATACCTGGAATACGTGGTTGTCCGCGTCCTTGTTCTGGGCTCGGCCTACTTGGCGCTGGTCTGCCTGATCCCGGAAATGGTCCGGGGCAGCCTGGCAATCACCGCCTATTTTGGCGGCACGTCGATTCTGATCATCGTGTCTGTCGGCATGGACTTCATTCAACAGGTCCAGTCCCACCTGCTGGCGCATCAGTACGAGGGATTGATCGAACGATCCCAACTGCGCGGACGAAAGCGCGGTGGCAAGCAAAGAGGGACGGCAAGGCGGTGAACATCATTCTCATCGGCCCTCCCGGGGCCGGAAAGGGAACGCAGGCGCGAATCCTTGAGGAAGAGCGCGGCATGATCCAGCTTTCGACGGGTGACATGCTCCGCGAGGCGCGCACGTCCGGCACCGAAATGGGCAAGAAGGTGGCGGACATAATGGACGCAGGCGGTCTCGTGACCGACGAGATCGTCGTCGGCCTGATCGAGGAGAAGCTTCAGTCGGCCGATGGAAACGGGTTCATCTTTGACGGCTTTCCTCGCACGCTGGCGCAAGCCGCCGCGCTGGATGACCTGCTCAGGGCGAACGAGAAGGAACTGGGTGCCGTTGTCGAGATGCAGGTGGACGATGACGCGCTCGTCGCGCGGATCACCGCCCGTTCGACCTGCGCCAACTGCGGAGAAGTCTACAACGACATCACCCGACCGATTCCGGACGATGGCAAGTGCTCCAACTGCGGCGCCTCGAATTTCACGCGTCGTGCGGATGACAACGAGGAAAGCCTCCGGACCCGCCTGATGGAGTACTACAAGAAGACCGCGCCGCTGATCGGGTACTACTACCATGCGGGACTCTTGAGGCCGGTCAACGGGCTTGGCGAGATCGACGAGGTGAAAGGCGAAATCGCGGCGTCGCTGGGTGCGTGACGGGCGGATTGGCCGGCGGAACGGAAAGTGCGGATGGCGGCGTTTCGCCCCTTGACCCGCTGCGGGCAAAGGCATACGTACCGCCATCTTGAAAGAGAATCATGAACCAAGCCCGGGTCGGCACAGTCCCGGGCTTCCGTTGTGAAAAAAGGGCCTGGAATCACGGGCTCGCAACGAAAGGAAAATATCCGTGGCACGTATTGCTGGCGTGAACATCCCGACTGCAAAGCGGGTTCCGATCGCACTCACCTACATCACAGGCATAGGCCGGTCCTCGGCGAGGGCCATTTGCGAGGCGACGAACGTAGACGTCTCGCGCCGAATCAACGAACTCAGCGATGCCGAAGTTCTCGCAATTCGCGAGCACATCGACGCGAACTACAGCGTCGAAGGCGACTTGCGGCGCGAGGTGCAGATGAACATCAAGCGCCTCATGGACCTGGGCTGCTACCGCGGCTTGCGTCATCGCCGGAACCTCCCCGTGCGCGGCCAGCGCACGCACACCAACGCCCGCACCCGCAAGGGTCCGGCGAGGCCGATCGCCGGCAAGAAGAAGTAGGGGAGGGCAGAGAGCATGGCACGTGATCGCCGCATCAAGAAGAAGGTATCAAAGAACATTGCCGCTGGCGTGGCGCATGTGAATTCCTCCTTCAACAACACCAAGATCCTGATCTCGGACGTCCAGGGCAATGCCATTGCCTGGTCTTCAGCCGGAACGATGGGGTTCAAGGGCTCCCGGAAGTCGACGCCCTATGCTGCGCAGATGGCCGCGGAAGATGCTGGCCTGAAAGCGAAGGAGCATGGCGTTCGCACGCTTGAAGTCGAGGTGCAGGGCCCGGGTTCGGGCCGGGAGAGCGCCCTGCGCGCCTTGGCCACGGTCGGCTTCACCATCACGTCGATCCGCGACGTGACGCCCATTGCACATAATGGCTGCCGGCCGCCGAAGCGCCGCCGTGTCTGAATTCAGCCGCGGGCCGCATTTCGGCTCGCAGTACCTCGGGAGCGCGCGGTCTCGGACATGGGCCGGGCGCAGGGATTGAGGAGATTCACATGATCCACAAGAACTGGCAGGAACTTATCAAGCCGACGCAACTGGACGTGAAGCCGGGCAACGACCCCCTTCGGCAGGCGACCGTGATCGCGGAGCCGCTGGAGCGCGGCTTCGGCCTGACGTTGGGAAACGCGCTTCGCCGCGTCCTTATGTCCTCGCTTCAGGGCGCCGCCATCACCAGCGTTCAGATCGACAACGTCCTTCACGAGTTTTCCTCCGTGGCCGGGGTGCGCGAGGACGTGACCGACATCGTCCTGAACCTCAAGGGCGTTGCCATCAGCATGGAGGTGGAGGGGCCGAGGCGCCTGTCCATCAGCGCCAAGGGCCCCCAGATCGTCACCGCCGGGGATATCTCTGAGATCGCCGGCATTGATATCCTGAACAAGGATCACGTGCTCTGTCACCTCGACGAGGGCGCAAACCTCTACATGGAACTGATCGTTGAGACAGGCAAGGGCTACGTGGCGGCCGACAAGAACCGCCCCGAGGACGCTCCGATCGGCATGATGCCGGTCGACGCGATCTATTCGCCTGTTCGGCGTGTCAGCTATGACATACAGCCGACCCGGGAAGGCCAGGTGCTCGACTATGACAAGCTGACGCTCAAGCTCGAAACCGACGGTTCGGTCACTCCGGAAGATGCCGTGGCATTGGCGGCACGGATCCTGCAGGACCAGCTGTCGACGTTCATCAACTTCGACGAGCCGGAATCGGCGCAGCGTGCCGACGAGGACGACGGTCTCGAGTTCAATCCGCTCCTGCTGAAGAAGGTCGACGAACTGGAACTCAGCGTTCGGTCCGCGAACTGCCTGAAGAACGACAACATCGTCTACATCGGCGACCTGATCCAGAAGACCGAGGCCGAAATGCTCCGGACGCCGAACTTCGGCCGGAAGTCGCTCAACGAGATCAAGGAAGTGCTGTCCGGCATGGGCCTGCATCTGGGCATGGACATCGAGGAATGGCCGCCCGAAAACATCGAGGATCTCGCCAAGAAATTCGAGGATCAGTTCTGAGGAGCAAATCGTCCGGGAGACCGGAACAGCATGGGCGGAAGCCCCAAGGTGAGCGGGAGACGCGCATCCCCCGCCGGACAAAGCACAAATAGGGAATAGGAAAATGCGTCACGCCAAAGGCCAACGTCGCCTGAACCGCACTCATGAACACCGCAAGGCGCTCTTCGCCAACATGGCCGGATCGCTGATCGAACACGAACAGATCAAGACGACCCTGCCCAAGGCCAAGGAGCTCCGGCGCGTGATGGACAAGTTGATCACGCTTGGAAAGCGCGGCGACCTGCATGCCCGGCGCCAGGCAGCGGCCCGGCTGAAGCAGGACATGCACGTGTCCAAGCTTTTCGAGGTGCTCGGACCGCGCTACAAGGAACGCCCCGGCGGCTATACCCGCGTGCTCAAGGCCGGATTCCGCTATGGCGACATGGCGCCCATGGCCATTATCGAACTCGTGGACCGCGATGCCGACGCAAAGGGTGCCGCCGACCGCAAGCGTCTTGCGGAGGCGGAAGAGGGGGCCGGAGAGTAGCCTGTCCACGGACGCGGCGGCCGCCAGGCGGAATCCCCGGGCGGGATGGCAGCGCAGGATGCCAGGATGGCCGGCAAGCGCGCGGCGCCGTGCCAGGGGCGGGCGCCCATCGCGTCCGGATCGAAATCACTCCACTCTTTTCGTTCGCACGACCGGAGCGTAGCCTGCACGGCACATGGCAGACCTGTTCGAGAGTTCCGGACCAGAGCCCGAGCCCGCCTGGCATCCGCTGGCGGACCGGCTGCGCCCGCGCACGCTGGAGGAGGTGATTGGCCAGGACGAGCTGCTCGGCCCTGACGGTCCGCTTGGCACGATGCTCGGTGCCGACACCTTGGGCTCCCTGATTCTCTGGGGACCGCCCGGGGTTGGCAAGACCACCATTGCCAGGCTTCTGGCCGATGTCACCGATCTCGCCTTCGTGCAGGTCAGCGCGATCTTCACTGGCGTTGCGGATCTCAAGAAGGTCTTCGAAGCTGCCAAGATCCGTCGCGCCAACGGTGGCGGCACGCTTCTGTTCGTTGACGAGATTCACCGTTTCAACAAGGCTCAGCAGGACGGGTTCCTGCCGCACATGGAGGACGGGACGATCCTCCTGGTTGGTGCGACAACGGAGAACCCGTCGTTCGAGCTGAATGCGGCGCTCCTGTCCCGCGCACAGGTCATGGTGCTGAACCGTCTTGGCCTGGCCGACCTTGAAGGTCTCGCACAACGCGCCGAGGAAGCGCTGGGACGGACCTTGCCGCTTGATGCTGCGGCACGCGCGGCGCTCCTGGACCTCGCCGACGGGGACGGGCGCGCCCTCTTGAACCTGATCGAGCAGGTATCGGGCTGGTCCGTGGAGGGCAGGCTCGACCAGAGGGAACTGGCGCGGCGGCTTGCACGACGTGCGGCACAGTACGACAAGTCCGGCGATGCCCACTACAACCTGATTTCCGCGCTGCACAAGTCCGTGCGCGGGTCGGATCCCGACGCGGCGCTCTATTGGCTTGCCCGGATGCTCGACGGCGGCGAAGACCCTCGGTTCCTTGCGCGCCGGATCACCCGGATGAGCGTCGAGGACATCGGGCTTGCGGATCCGCAGGCACAGTCCGTCTGCATCGACGCATGGAACACCTACGAACGCCTCGGCAGCCCGGAGGGGGAACTCGCGCTGGCCCAGGCGGTGATCTACCTAGCGCTGGCCCCCAAGTCGAACAGCGGCTACGTGGCGTTCAAGGCCGCACAGAGAGCGGCCAAGGCCACGGGTTCCGAGCCTCCGCCCAAGCACATCCTGAACGCACCGACGCGGCTGATGAAGGATCATGGCTATGGCAAGGGCTATGCCTACGACCACGATGCCGAGGACGGGTTTTCCGGTCAGGACTACTTTCCGGACGGCATGGAGCGCGCATCCTATTTCCAGCCGGTGGAGCGAGGATTCGAGCGGGACCTCAGGCGCCGTCTCGACTACTTCGCGAACCTGCGCGCCAAGCGGCAGAGTTGACAAGCATGACGCGTCAAGACAGACCCGGGCTTATGCTGGGCACCCTGTTTTCCATTGCCTGCGGCGGCGCGTTGGGAGCCATGGCCCGTCACCTGACCGGCCTTGGATTCCTGCGACTTCTGGGTCCGACAACGTTTCCTCTCGGCATCATCACGGTCAATGTCCTCGGCTCCTTCCTGATCGGGTTCTTTTTCGTTCTGGCCGCACAGCGCGGGCTGACCCATCTCTCGCCTTTTTTCGTGGTGGGCTTCCTGGGGGCGTTCACTACGTTCTCGGCCTTCTCGCTTGAGGCCGTCCTTCTCTATCAACGCGGCGACGTCGTGGCATCGATGATTTATGTCACGGCTTCGGTCGCGCTTTCCATCCTTGGTCTCCTGTCCGGGCTTGCCCTTGCACGCGTGTTGCTTTCATGAAGCGGACATTCCGATTGGGGCACCATACCTTTCCTGACGCGACCATTCCTGACGCGGGCCCTGCAGAAATTCCTTGGCCGGCTTCCGTCTTGCCGTCACGATGACGGGCGTTCAATGGATCGACGTCGCTCCGGGCGAAGGCGACCAGCGGCTTGACCGATGGTTCCGGCGGCGTTTCCCGCACGTACCGCAGGGACGGATCGAGAAGATGTGCCGCAAGGGGGAGATCCGGATTGATGGACGGCGGGCAAGGCCGGGCGTACGGGTAGAGGCCGGTCAAACCGTGCGTGTTCCGCCTCTGCCCGTCGCGGAGAACCGGGCAAGGAAGCCCGCAGGGCCGGTGAGTCCAGCTGATGCGGAGATGATCCGGAAGACCGTCCTCTACCGCGATGAACACCTGATTGCGCTCAACAAGCCGCCCGGCCTTGCGGTTCAGGGCGGCTCGAAGCAGCGCCGGCACGTAGACGGGTTGGCCGAAGCGCTCAGGTTCGGGCGCGAAGACAAGCCGCGCCTCGTCCACAGGCTGGACAAGGACACGTCGGGCATCCTGCTTCTTGCGCGAGCCCGCGCCGTGGCTCATGCGCTCGCCGGGGCCTTTCGCGCCCGCGACGTCAGGAAGATCTACTGGGCTGCTGTCGCAGGCGTCCCGAATCCTCGTACAGGAGTGATTCGCTATGGCCTCGCAAAGGCACGCGGGCATGGAATGGCCGGCGAAGGCGAGAAGGCGCGAGTCGTCCTGCCGGAAGATGTCGAGCGAACGCCGGACGCAAGGCACGCGACCACGGACTACTCGGTTCTTGCCGCGCTCGGGAACCGGGCAAGCTGGGTTGCGCTCGTCCCGGTCACGGGTCGCACCCATCAGTTGCGCGCCCATATGGCAGGAATCGGACATCCCGTCGTCGGAGACGGAAAATACGGTGGTTCAGGTCAGGAGAACCCAGGCGACGGCTGGGGCTCTCGACTGGGCGGCGAATTCAGCCGCAAGCTGCATTTGCACGCACGCTCCCTCGTGCTCGACCATCCCGTGACCGGCGACCGCCTTGAACTCATTGCCCCCTTGCCACCTCACATGAAGCGGACATGGAAGATGCTGGACTGGGACGGGTCCCGAGTTCCTGAAGACCCGTTTCAGGGGGCAGGGCGCCCATGAGCGAATGGGGCTCGAAGCGATTCTGGAGCACCGTGTCCGTGGCGGCCGTCCCGGAGGGCTTCTCGATCCGGCTGGATGACCGACCTGTACTGACACCGGCGAAGCGCGCGTTCGTTTTGCCGACGCAAGCCATTGCCAGGCACGTCGCAGCCGAATGGGACGCGCAGGAGGACCAGGTTGACCCTGCGACCATGCCCTGGACCCGTTCGGCAAACGCGGCCATCGACAAGTTTGAAACGCAACGGCGCGACGTCGTGGACCATCTCGCCGGTTACGCCGGCACCGATCTGTTGAGCTACAGGGCCTCGGAACCGGTCGAGCTTGTCCTGCGGCAGAAGAAGACGTGGGATCCGTTGCTCGACTGGGTGGCAACGCGTCATGGCGTGCGCTTCGAGGTGACGCGGGGCGTGATGCCGATCGAGCAGGAATCGGCGTGCATCTCAAGGCTCGCGCGCCGCATGGAGCCGATGTCCAGCTTCCAGTTGACGGGATTCTATGATCTCGTGACCCTTTCGGGGTCGTTCGTGATCGCGCTTGCCGCCGCCGACGGGGCATTTCCGGTGTCGGTCCTTTGGACGGCATCCCGCCTCGACGAGAACTGGCAGGTCGAGCAATGGGGCGAAGATGTTGAGGCAGCCGGGGAGGCCGTACGCAAGATGCGGGCGTTTCGCCATGCTGCCGAGCTCTTCCGCCTTGCCGGATGAGCAGGCCTCGACGTCTGCGACAAATTCCCGAACACGACTGCCTCGGTGCATTTTTGGGCGTCGCGGTCTTGACCTAGGGTATGGAATCCCTCCACATTCCGACTGTTAGGCGGAATGATCGCCAAAGAAATCCCCGGAACCGGGTTCATGAGCCGGTTTCAGGATGATCGCCAGCGATGGTGGAAACTCAGGAAGTGAAATCATGAAAGAGGAAATCATGCAAAAATCCGTATTCTATTGCGCGCTTGCTGCTGCCGTTGTCCTCGGTGGTGCGGCTGGTGCCGCGACCCTCGATGACGTCAAGGCACGTGGGAATCTGAACTGTGGTGTGTCTACCGGCCTCGTCGGCTTTGCCTCTCCGGATGCCAGCGGCAACTGGGAAGGATTCGACGTGGCGGTATGCCGCGCAGTTGCTGCGGCCGTTCTGGGTGACCCCCAGGCGGTTGAGTTCATTCCGACGACCGGCAAGACGCGTTTCACGGCGCTGGCGTCCGGCGAAGTGGACATGCTGGCCCGGAACACGACCTGGACCTTCTCGCGCGACACCGATCTCAAGCTCGACTTCATCGGCGTCAACTACTACGACGGCCAGGGATTCATGGTGCCCAAGGCGCTTGGCGTGACGTCCGCCAAGGACCTTGACGGCGCGACGGTCTGCATCCAGACCGGCACCACGACCGAGCTGAACCTTGCGGACTTCTTCCGCGTGAACAACATCAGCTACGAGCCGGTGCCGATCGAGACCAATGCCGAAGCACAGCAGCAATACCTCGCTGAAGCGTGCGACGTCTACACGACCGACGCGTCCGGCCTTGCCGCAACCCGCGCCGCTTTCGAGTCCCCGGGCGATCACGTGATCTTGCCCGAGATCATCTCGAAAGAGCCTCTCGGCCCGGTCGTGCGTCATGGCGACAACGAATGGGGTGACATCGTCCGCTGGACGCTGAACGCCCTGATTTCGGCCGAAGAGCTCGGCATCACGTCGGCGAATGTCAGCGAGCTTGCAGGCGGCACCAACAACCCGGAAATCAACCGGCTGCTTGGCTCCGAGGGCACCCTCGGCGACATGATCGGCCTTGATTCAGAGTGGGCCCAGCGCGCCATCATGGCGGAAGGCAACTACGGGGAGATTTTCGAGACGAACATCGGCGAAAACACTCCGGTTGGCCTCGCGCGCGGATTGAACGCGCAATACACGGAAGGCGGCCTGATCTATTCGCCACCGTTCCGGTAAGACGACAGCAAGGGCGCGGTTGACCACCGCGCCCTTTGCGTTGCGTAGATTGACACGCAAAGCTCGGCATCGGGCAAAGCGCCGCGAGAGCGCAGTGTCCAGCGATGGCGGAGAGACAGGGGGGACAGGTTCGCCATGGCGACGATGACGAACCCGCCGCGTGAAAGCTTCAGGCTTTCCATGCTCATCTACGATACGCGATACCGGTCGCTGACAATCCAGGTGATCGCGTTGTTCGCATTCATGCTTCTCGTCGCATGGATCATCTCAAACACCGTCCAGAACCTCGCCGGCCTCGGCAAGGAGGTCGAATTCGGCTTCTTCAGTGAGCCGGCAAGCTATGACATCAACCAGAGGCTCCTGGAATACACCAGTCGCGACACGCATCTTCGCGCGTCCTTCATAGGGCTGCTGAACACGCTGGTCGTGGCGGTCCTGGGCTGCATAACCGCAACGGTCATCGGTGTTTTTGTCGGCGTCGCGCGCCTTTCCCGGAACTGGCTGATCGCCCGGATCATGACGGTCTATGTCGAGATGTTCCGCAATGTGCCCGTGCTGCTCTGGATCGTGTTCGCGATGGCGATCCTGATCGAGAGCCTGCCGTCACCGCGCGCCTTCAGGGGAGAGAACGCAACGCAATCCCTCATCCTCAATGACAGCATCGCGATCACCAACCGCGGCGTCTATGTGCCGGAGGCCCTGTTTTCCCGAAGCCTGGGCGACGTGCGCCTGTTTGGCGAAAGCTCGCTGCGCTTCGACGTGTCGCTTGACCTGATCGCGATCATTGCCGTTCTTGCCGCCTCCGTTTTCGTTTTTCGCCGCATCCGGGCCTGGGCTGAACGTGTCCAGAACGAGACCGGCAACCGGCCGACGACCTGGCATTTCCAGATTGCGGTGCTTGTCGTCCCGACCTTCGTTCTCCTGGCGACACTTGGGTTCCATCTCGGCAAGCCCGAACTGAAGGGCTTCAACTTCGCGGGCGGAACCCATCTCAGGAATTCTCTCATTGCGCTCTGGATCGCGCTCTCGCTCTACACGGCGGCATTCATTGCCGAGATCGTCAGGGGCGGGATTCTTGCAATCTCGAAAGGCCAGACCGAGGCGGCCGGATCGCTGGGCCTCAGGCCTAACCGAATCATGAGCCTTGTCATTCTTCCGCAGGCGTTGCGCGTGATCATACCGCCGCTGATTTCGAACTACTTGAACCTGACGAAGAACTCGTCCCTGGCGATCGCGGTCGGGTACCTGGACATCACCGGCACGCTTGGCGGGATCACGCTGAACCAGACCGGGCGTGAGCTGGAATGCATCCTGCTTCTCATGCTCATCTACCTGTTCATCTCGCTGTCGATTTCCGTGGGCATGAACATTTACAACAAGAGGGTGGCCTTGGTGGAGCGATGACATGAGCGATGCATCCTTTGTCCGCACAGAGATGCTCTCCGAGCAGGATCCCCCGCCGACCTCGGTGGGTGTGATCGGATGGCTGCGGGCCAACCTGTTCTCGAACTGGTGGAACGCGATCCTGACGGTGCTTTGCCTAGCCGTGATCTGGTATGTTCTCTCGGGTCTTCTGGGCTGGACATTGCGTTCCGTCTGGAACGCCGGCTCCCTGAACGAATGCCGTGAAATCATGATCGCGACCTGGGGCAGCACGCATGGTCATGCCTGCTGGGGCGTGATCGGCGATCGCTGGCTGCAGCTCCTCTTCGGCTTCTATCCGCCCGAACTGTACTATCGGCCGATCCTTGCATTGCTGCTGCTGTTCGTGGCGCTCGCACCGGTTCTCTTTGCCGACAAGGTGTCGCCAAGGCTCCTGTACGTTACGGCAGCGTATCCGTTCCTGATGCCCTGGCTGATGTGGGGGGGATCCATCTGGATGCCGATCGGTGTGGCAGCGGGATTCGTCCTGGCCTATCTCGTCGGCCGCAAGCTGGACGGTTCGGTGCCAGGACTTGTCCTTGGCATTCTTTCCGCCATCATCTGGTGGATGCTATGGCTCGGGTTCCCCATCCAGGCAGAGGTTTTCAATACAGGTCTGGGAGAGATTCTCGGCGCTGGGCTGGGCAAGAGCCTGGCGACGATTTCGCCGGACATCGCCCCGTTCTGGCTGGAGACCGTTATATCCCGGAATTTCGGCGGTTTCATGCTCTCCGTCCTGATCGGCGTCGTGGCCATTGGCTGTTCGTTGCCGCTGGGAATCCTTCTCGCTCTCGGGCGCCAGTCGAACATGCTTATCGTCAAGGCGATCTGCGTCGGCTTCATCGAGTTCATTCGTGGCGTGCCGCTGATCACGCTGCTCTTCGTTGCGTCCACGCTCCTGAACATTTTCCTCCCGCCAGGCACGAATTTTGACATCATCCTGAGGGTGATGATCATGGTCACCCTGTTTGCGGCCGCGTACATGGCCGAAGTGATCAGGGGCGGATTGGCCGGCCTTCCGACGGGTCAGTATGAAGGCGCGGATTCGCTTGGGCTGAACTATTGGCAGGCGCAGCGGCTGATCATCATGCCGCAGGCGCTCAAGATATCGATTCCCGGCATCGTTTCGACGTTCATCGGCATCTTCAAGGACACCACGCTCGTCTCGATCATCGCGCTTCTTGATCCGTTGGGGCTTTCGAACTCGATCCGCGCGGACACCGACTGGAACGGCATCTATTGGGAACTGTTCGCGTTCATTGCGCTGATGTTCTTCATCGCCTGTTTTGGAATGTCGCGATACTCCATGTACCTTGAGCGCAAGCTCAAGACCGAAAACGACTGAAGGAGACTGGCTATGGCCGAGAGCATGCATGACACCATGGTCGAACGCGAAATCGACCGGAGAAAGATGCAGGTTTCCGAAGAGGTCGCGATCCAGATCACGGACATGAACAAGTGGTTCGGCATGTTTCACGTGCTGAGGGACATAGACCTGACGGTACAGAAGGGCGAACGAATCGTGATATGCGGTCCGTCCGGGTCGGGCAAGTCCACGCTCATTCGTTGCATCAATCGCCTGGAAGAGCATCAGACGGGGCAAATCGTCGTCGAAGGCACGGAACTGACAAGCGACCTCAAGAACATCGACAAGATCCGATCCGAAGTCGGGATGTGCTTCCAGCACTTCAACCTGTTTCCGCATCTGACGATCCTGGAGAACTGCACCTTGGCCCCGATCTGGGTGCGCAAGATCCCGAAACGGGAGGCCGAGGAAACGGCGATGCACTTCCTCGAGAAGGTCAAGATCCCGGAGCAGGCCGAAAAGTACCCGGGCCAGCTTTCCGGTGGCCAGCAGCAGCGGGTCGCGATCGCGCGCAGCCTGTGCATGCGGCCGCGGATCATGCTCTTCGACGAGCCGACATCCGCCCTTGACCCGGAAATGATCAAGGAGGTGCTCGACACCATGATCGAGCTTGCCGAGGAGGGCATGACCATGCTCTGCGTAACCCACGAGATGGGCTTTGCCCGGCAGGTCGCGAACCGGGTCATCTTCATGGATGATGGCCAGATCGTGGAGCAGAACGAGCCGGAAGAGTTCTTCAACAATCCGAAATCGGAACGCACGAAGCTGTTTTTGAGCCAGATTCTCGGCCACTGACGCGAGAAATCCCTGTCCCGACGCCCCCGCTGACCCGAGGCCATCCTTGGGCGACATCAGGATTCCGTGCCGGCGTCACGCCAGGTCGCGGGGCACGACGAAATCCAGGATTCTTCCGCGGCCCCAGCGCGCCTGCGTCCAGCTTTCGCCCTCGAATCCGATCACGGCCGTCGCGGCCGTCGGATAGTCACTGAACCTGTCATGCCTGGGGGGATGCGCGACGATTCGGTTCGCGAAGTCAGCGAATCCCGGATTGTGGCCGATCAGCATGACCTTGGCGGCAGCCTGTTCGCACAGGACTGCCAGAATGGTGCTTGCGCCTGCGTGAAAGAGTGCCGTGTTACGTTCCAGAACTGTTGCGTCGGGCATGGCTGATGCCATGCCTTCCCATGTTTCCACGGTGCGTCTTGCCCCCGAAGCAACGACGACTTCCGGCACGTATCCCCGCTCGACCAGCCAACGCCCGATCAGTGGCGCCGATTTCCGGCCCCGGCGATTCAGGCTGCGGTCGAAGTCGTCCAGCGTAGGATCATCCCATGAAGATTTTGCATGTCGCGTCAGGATGAGCGTGAGTGTCATGGATGGAACGCCTTCATGTGATGGGCCGACTGCATCTCCATTCTGGGATAGTTGCGACCCTGTGGGCAAGAGCGGCGTACGGCGCATCCCCGGACCATGCAGGTCTGGCCCGCGTTCGTGTCAAGGTAGGCGTGGCAGGCCGAAAGGTCATAGCGGTCGCTGACAAGTGCTGAAGCCGGACAGGCCGCGAGGCAGGGTCTCCCCTCGCATGAATCGCAGGGGTGGGGTGGCGGCTTCGGAATCTCCAGAAGCTCCGGCAGCAGTATGGCGCCTCGATATGACACGAAGAGACCGGCACGGGCATGAACCAGAAGCAGGACCGGCGAGACGAATGCCTGCCCGCTCCTGAGTGCCCAGCGGGTGAATGGCCGTACCGGCGTTCCGAAGGGAAGCAGCGCCCGACCACCCGTGGTAGTTGCTATTCGCTTCACCACGCGTGCGGACCAGCGATCCAGGGGATCGGGCTCGCCGTCGCCGAATTCGGGAGTGGCCGTCACATGGGGCCAGAACCCGGGTTCGGCGGGGCCGAGGAGAACTATGGTTCCCTCCCCGATGCCATCGTCCGGCTCCGCGTGCAAAATCCCGAACACGTCCAGTCGCTCCGAGAGGGCCGCTTTCGCCACGTCCTCGACCATCATGGGGTGCCGAGGGGAGCCGCTGACCCCAACTCGGCCACACTGCGCTGGACGCATCTTGGGCGGCCGGACACCGTCATGTCGCTTGACTGGACAGCATTTCCACCATGCGGTCCCGCATCACGAACTTCTGCGGCTTGCCCGAAATGGTCATCGGGATCTCGTCGACGATGCGGACATGCCTGGGGATCTTGTAGTGCGCAATCTGCTCCCGGCAGAACTCCTTGATCGCGTCTTCCGTCAGTGACGCGCCCGGCTTCGGGATGATCCAGGCACACACTTCCTCGCCGTATCTCTCGTCCGGGATGCCGAACACCTGCGCCACCGAGACATCCGGATGGCGAAACAGGAACTCCTCGATCTCGCGAGGATAGACGTTCTCGCCTCCGCGGATGATCATGTCCTTCACGCGGCCGACGATCGAGCAGAAGCCTTCGTCGTCAAGGGTCGCGAGATCTCCCGTGTGCATCCAGCCGTCGACGATGCACTCGCGGGTTTGCTCCTCGTCATTCCAGTAGCCCTTCATGACCGCGTAGCCGCGCGTGCACAGTTCGCCCCGTTCGCCGACGGGGACGACATTGCCCTCGGGGTCCACGATCTTCACTTCAAGATGCGGGTGCACGCGGCCCACCGTGGCACAGCGCTTGTCCATCGGGTCGTCGACAAGGCTCTGAAAGGAAACGGGCGACGTCTCGGTCATGCCGTAGCAGATCGTCACCTCATGCAGGTTCATGCGTGTTGTGATCTGCTCCATGACTTCCATCGGACAGGGAGCGCCGGCCATGATGCCAGTGCGCAGGGATCCGAGATCAAGGCTCTCGCCCTCAAGCTCCTGCAGCATGGCGACAAACATCGTCGGCACGCCATAGACCGCCGTGCAGTGCTCTCCGGACAGCGCCTGAAGCGTTGCGCGCGGCTCGAATGCCTCGCCCGGGAAGACCATCGCCGCCCCCTTGCTCACCGCGCCCAGCACCCCCATGACCATGCCGAAGCAGTGATAGAGCGGTACCGGGATGCACAGCCGGTCCGCATCCGTCAGCATGATGCGGTCGGTCACGAAGCGCGCGTTGTTGACGATGTTGTGGTGAGAGAGAGTCGCCCCTTTCGGCGCACCCGTGGTACCGGAGGTGAACTGGATGTTGATGGCATCGTCCGGGCCGAGCGAGCCGTCGATGGCTTGGAGCCGCAGTTGCTGCGCCGGGCCGCCAAGGTCGCGGACCTCGTCGAAGGTGAACGCGCCTGGCCCGGGTTCAGCGCCTGTTACGATCACGCTTTCGAGGGCCGGAAGCCTTGCGGCGCTCAGTTGGCCTGGCTCGCAGGTCTCCAGTTCCGGGGCCAGTTCCCGGATCATCGAGACATAGTCGGACGACTTGAACGACGGTGCCAGGACGAGCGCCTTGCAGCCGACCTTGTTGAGCGCGTATTCCAGTTCCCCGGTCCGGTATGCGGGATTGACGTTCACCAGGATCGCTCCGATCCGGGCGGTGGCGAATTGGGTCAGCACCCACTCGTACCTGTTGGGTGACCAGATTCCGACGCGGTCCCCCTTTTGCAGACCCATGGCGAGAAGCCCGGATGCAAGGGCGTCGATCTCCCTGTCGAATTCTTGGTAGCTCTTCCGCTCACCGGTCTGACAGAACACCAGGGCATCCCTCCGCCCATGGCGCGCCACGGCCCTCCGGAGCAGCTGGGGGATCGTGACGCACTCGAGGCCAGCGTTTGTCTCGCCTTTGACGTGGGACCGGCCGTCGAGCGGCGCTCCCGAAGCGCAAGGTGCAGATTCAGGAGGCGGGCTTGTTCCCCGGACCCGCTTCGAAGAGCTCTCATTCAGGATCGACATTGCGTCTTCTCCGCATGCCGAGGGATTCCCCAGTTCGCTCCAACGGTATTGTCAACCTGTCACGTGTTCAACTCACGGTTGAGCGACATGGTTGCTGCAATTGGAAAGGTCGAAAGCCGGCGCAGGACGGGCAGGCGGACAAGGCAGCAACAGATTCACTGGAATGTTGGAATGGACCGCGTCGGTGCAAGTATGCGCGACCACTGAGATCGCAGTTATCTCGCCTTGCGGATCAAACTGCCGGCACCGTGCTCGGTGAACAGTTCAAGGAGGCAGGCATTCGGCGTTCGCCCGTCCAGGATGACGACGGCGCGCACGCCCCCGTCAATGGCGGTCAGCGCGGTTTCGGTCTTGGGCACCATTCCGTCGGCGATGACACCGTCCTTTGTCAGCCGGCGGATGTGCTCAGGCGTGATCTCGGTCACGACGTCGCCTTCGGCATTCATGACGCCGGTGACATCGGTCAGGAGCAGCAGCCGGTCGGCGTCCAGGCTTGCCGCAATGGCGCCCGCCGCGGTGTCGCCATTGACGTTGAGCGTCTCGCCGTTCCGCCCCGCTCCAAGGGGCGCGATGACGGGAATCACCTCGGCGTCCATCAACGTGCGCAGGATGCCAGGGTCCATTTCGGCAGGCTCGCCCACGAGACCGAGGTCCGATCCGACCTGGTCGCAGATCATCAGGTTGGCGTCCTTTCCGGAAAGACCGAGCGCCCTTCCGCCTTCGGCGTTGATGGCCTGCACGATCCGCTTGTTCACGAGCCCCGAAAGCACCATTTCAACGACTTCGGCAGTTGCCTGGTCCGTAACCCGCTTTCCACGCACGAACTCGGTCTTGATGCCAAGCCTGTCGAGCATGTCCGCGATCATCGGCCCGCCGCCGTGAACGATCACCGGATTGACGCCAACCTGCCGCATCAGCACGATGTCGCGCGCGAAGCTGGCCATGGCGTCGGCATCGCCCATCGCGTTGCCGCCAAACTTGATGACAACGGTCGCACCGTCGTAGCGTTGCAGATACGGCAATGCTTCGTTCAGGGTGCGTGCCGTGGCGATCCAGTCGCGATTCATGGCTCTCGGTCTCATCGGATGTCCCTTTTCAGGAATTCAGTACGACTTTGCCCTGCCGGGCTCAAGCCGAACCGGAAATGATCGCGCGCAGCACGTCGACGCCCTCACCTGTCTCCGAGGACGTCAGCGCGATTTCCGGGAATGCAGCCGGGTGCGTTTGAAGTGCGCTTCGCACCCGCCGAAGCAAGTTGTCCCGATCCTTTGCCTTCGCCTTGTCGGCCTTGGTCAGCACGATCTGGAAGGCAACCGCCGAGATGTCCAGCAGGGTCAGGATTTCCTCGTCGACCGGCTTGATGCCGTGGCGCGCGTCGATCAGAACGAATGCGCGGCGAAGCGTGGCGCGTCCGGCAAGATAGGACTTGAGCAGCCTTTGCCAGTTCTCGACCACCGCCAGTGGCGCCTTTGCAAATCCATAGCCCGGCAAGTCCACAAGGTAATGGCTGTCGGCCAATGTGAAAAAGTTGATCTCCTGCGTCCTGCCCGGCGTATTCGAGGTGCGGGCAAGTGCCTTTCTGCCCGTCACCGCATTGATCAGGGTGGACTTGCCGACGTTCGAACGGCCCGCAAAGCAGAACTCGATTCGGTCGGCCGGTGGCAGTCCGTCCATGGCCACCACGCCTTTCAGAAAGTCCGTGCCCTTGGCAAAAAGCTCACGACCAGCTTTCAGATCCGGGGCATTTGCCGTGGCCAGCGGAAACGCAAGCGAGGTCATGTCACGACTTCGACCGCGTCGCCCGTTGCGATGTCGCCGCCTTGGATCACTTCGGCGTAAACTCCGAATTCCTGATGGCCAAGCGCCTGAAGCGCCCCGAGCGTGTCCGCGTCGCGGCGTCCCGTGTCGGGATTGGCCATGGTGGCCTTGCATCGCGTGATTTCGCAATGCACCTGCAACAGGGCTTCGCCGACCCGAATCTCCTTGCCGACCCAGCCCTTCTCTTCCCAGGGTGCCAGGCCAGCGATCCACAGGTTGCCACGCCAGCGGTGGATCGAAGGGCTGTTTCCCACCATTTGTGACACGGCATGGTTCGATGCCAACGAATTGATCGAAATCCAGGGGTCTGGCACATCCGTGAGACTCGCGTCCATGGCGCGATAGAGGCCTGTCGGTCGGGGCAGGTGTTCGGGCCAGATACGCGAAAGCCAGTCGAGAAGGACAGCAGTGTCCGCCTCGGAGTCGGGACAGATCGAAATCTCGCCCGCCTCAGGGTGGGCGAGGTGCAGGCGGGCAAGAGAGTCATCCCAAGCGCAGGTGGCGGCCATGAGTTTCGGCTCGGTCACGCCACGCAGGAAGTTCGCCTTGGGAGCCCAGCCTTGATCCAGTCTCGAACGTTCGTGGGCCACTGCCCAGACCCGGTCCATCGGAAGCCACTGGCCACGCGTCAGGATGGTCCGGGTGAGTTCCTCTCGTCCGACCGCCTTCAGCGGGTGTCGGATGATGCGGTCAAGCGCTGCGGTCATCGCTTCTTGCGGGATTTCTTCCTGCCCGAGCGCTTTCGGGACGGCTTGTGTGCAGGCTTTGCCGGCGACTGATCCGCGGGTTCATCTGCTTCCGTTTCCGCTTTCGATGCACCGTCATTCTTGGCGGCGGCGGGTTCGGGGGACTTTGTCGTTCCGCGAATGTTGCCCCAGATGTCCGGCCGGTATCCGTGCCCCCGCATGATGATGTACTGCTGGGCAAAGGTGATCACGTTGTTGGCGATCCAGTAGATCACGAGCCCGCTTGCGAAACTGCCGAGCATGAACATGAAAATCCAGGGCATCCACGCGAAGATCATCTGTTGGGTCGGATCCGTAGGGGCCGGGTTCAGCTTTTGCTGCATCCACATGGAGACACCGAGGATGATCGGCAGGATGCCGATGAATATCAGGCTGAGAATGGTGTCGGGTCCGGGCGCCGGGAACGGGAGGACGCCGAACAGGTTCATGATGGATGTCGGATCGGGGGCGGACAGATCCTGAAACGGTCCGAACCACGGGGCGTGGCGAAGCTCGATCGTGACAAAGATCACCTTGTAGAGCGAAAAGAAGATCGGGATCTGCAGAAGAATGGGCAGGCATCCGGCGGCGGGATTGACCTTTTCCTTCTTGTAGAGCGCCATCATTTCCTGCTGCATCTTCTGGCGGTCGTCGCCGACGCGTTCCTTCAACTCCTGCATCTCGGGCTGCAGTTCCTTCATTCGGGCCATCGAGACGTATGACTTCCGCGCCAGCGGGAAGAGCAGTGCCTTGATCAGCAGGGTCAGGCAGATGATTGCCCAACCCGTGTTGCCGATCACGGAATTGAGTTCGTGCAGGGCGAAGAAGATGGGCTTGGTCAGGAAATAGAACCAGCCCCAGTCGATGGAATCGATGAAGCCTTCGACCTGCGCGTCGCCGCCGAAGCCCATGAAATAGTAAAGCGAGTCGCGGAAGCCCTCGATTCGGCGACCGGCTTCGTAGTCGCGAATCGTGTCCCACTCCTTTGCCCCGGCAAAGAGGCGGGTCGTCGCACTCGATGTGCCATCCGGAGGAACCGCCACCGTCGGCATTCGGGCTGCGGTGCGGTATATGTCCACGTCGGGCCGGTACTGGACGACACTGGTGAAGGGCGATCCCTGCTCCGGGATCAGCGCCGTCATCCAGTAGTGATCGGTAAAGCCCACCCACCCGCTGGACTCGACCTGGACAACGTCCGCACTCGGCCCCCAACGGTCATCGTAGGCAAGATCCGGCATGTCGGAGTAGTCTATTTCGTCAAGCTGACCGTCGTTCCGCCGAATCGCTCCCTCATGAAGGATGAAGAAGCCGGAGAGGTCCTGAGGTTCGCCGTGGCGTTCCACGAGACCGTATGGGGCGAGGCGGACCTCCTGACTGGTTGGATTCTCGACTGTCTGCGTTACGGTGAACAGAAAGCGGTCATCAATTTCTATCTGGCGCCGAAAGACCAGGCCTGACGGGCTGTCCCAGCGAAGCGTCAGGGGTGCTCCGGGCGCAAGCGTCGTCCCGCTGTCCAGTTTCCATATCGTGTCGGTTGCGGGCACGTCGTCGGGGCCAAGCGCACCGCCGGGAACCCAGCCGAACACCGCGTAGTAGGGGTGCTGCGTGCCGACGGGAGCAAACAGCGTGACCTGCTCGGCTGAGGGATCCAGCGTGGCGTGATAGTTGTGAAGCGAAAGCTGGTCGATGCGGCCGCCCGCCAGCGAAACGGATCCCTGTACATTTGGAGTCTCGATCGGAATGCGGTCGGCTTCGGGTGACTCGTTCGTGGATCCCTGCGGTGCCGCAGCAGTGGCCTCAGCGCCGGATTCGGCACCGGGAATCGTTGTCCGACTGTCTGCTGTGCCAGTGGCGGAAGCGTCCGTTGGCTGGGTTCCCGGGGCCTCGACCGGCTCCGGCGCAAAGAAAATCATCCATGTGACCAGCACAAGGGAGCTCAGTACCATCGCGAGGATCAAGTTCTTGTTCTGATCGTCCATGGTCGCTTCCGGAGTTTCCCAAACCGCGTTCGTGGTTCAATAGTCCGGCGACCAAAAGGTCAAGGCGTTTTGGTACGGAGCCCGGTTGACGCCGCATGCAGGGAAGCCTGCAATCCGTTTGGCCTCCGCCGGAAAACGGCATCACAATTGGGCCCACTGCCCGGGCGCGAGGAGGAGTCCCGTCAAGGTGCCGCTCGCCGTCGTCTTGCTGGAACACTGCGAGACCTTGGTCGGCCTTGTTTCCGCGGCCATGTCCACGCTGAGCCAGATGTCAGGTCCAGGCCTCGGCCGAGGCCGGCAAACGGCTTGATCGCCGACGGGGCGTCTTGACCTCTTCCCTGCAGCGAGACGGAGTCGCGCCATTCGCGGCCAAGCATCTGCGATGCCTTCCAGTTGCAGGTGCGATGTCGTCCGGCATGCGGATACGCGATCAGGGATTGGCGCGACCTGCTTTCTGGCATGTGAGCGGGCGTTGGAACGATTGTTCCAGCCGAACTCAGCGTGCAGAGTTTGCCGAAGGCACGAACGCAAGCGGTTCCGCCAAACAGGACCCTGTCTCCCAACCGCCTTTGCGCAGTCGCGCAATCCGTGAATGTCACGTCATGGAGAACGGGTGTTCAGGCCGTTCGTGGGCAAATTCGCCAAGAGGGCGATCAACGGCAGTTTTGACGCAGTGTTCGACGCCTCGTTGATTGGTCTTGGCAGGCTGGCCGGTCGTGGGATGATTCGCTTGTCCGGATGTCACGAGATCAGCTTGAAGCGCTCGGGATCTGCGTCCCCCCGAATGGGGCGGGCTGCAGCAGAAACGCCCGCCGGAGAGACCGAGGCAGGGAAGGTGGGTATTTGACGGAGTGCTTCAGGGCGATGGGACCGCCGAGAATCCACGTTGATCGACGCCATTGGTGTCCTTGGGCTTGATGGCAAGCGCCGTGAAATCGAAGAGCCGGGGATCGAGAAGGTGCGACGGCCGCGCGTTCATCAGCGCGCGGAACATGACCTGCCGCCGACCGGGCGCGTTCCTTTCCCAATCATCCAGAATCGCCTTGACCTGCTGGCGCTGCAACCCGTCCTGGCTACCGCACAGGTCGCAGGGAATGATGGGGTAGTTCATCGCTGCGGCAAAACGTGCGCAGTCAGCCTCCGCCACATGGGAAAGCGGGCGACAGACAAGCAGGTCGCCTTCCTCGTTCAGGAGTTTCGGCGGCATCGTCGCCAGCCGGCCGCCATGGAAGAGGTTCATGAAGAAGGTCTCGAGAATGTCATCTCGGTGGTGGCCGAGCACGATCGCCGAGCACCCCTCTTCGCGGGCAATGCGATAGAGATGTCCCCGCCTCAGCCGAGAGCAGAGTGCGCAGTATGTCTTGTTGGCCGGGACTTTCTCGGTGACGATGGAAAAGGTATCCTGGAACTCGATCCTGTGAGGGACCTGCATGCGGTCGAGGAATTCCGGCAGTACGGTTGACGGAAAGCCCGGCTGTCCTTGATCCAGGTTGCAGGCAAGCATGTCCACCGGCAGGAGTCCGCGCCACTTGAGTTCATGCAGCGCAGCGAGGAGCGTGTAGCTGTCTTTGCCGCCCGAAAGACAGATCAGCCAGCGTGTGCCGCGTTCGATCATTCCATATTGCTCGATTGCCTCGCGCACGTTGCGGACGATGCGCTTTCGGAGCTTTCGGAATTCGGTTGTCGAAGGTGCGCCGTGAAAGAGCGGATGGATGTCGTCAGCCTCGTCAAGCATGGTGTGGCAATAGTGAATTCAGGATTGCAGGACAAGGGACGGCACGTCTTGCTTCCCGTCTGACAATGCCCGTCTCGTGTAGTTGGCCTTGCAGGCAGCTTGGATCAGGCGGTAATTGGTTTGCACGCACTGGCACAGGAGGGTGTGACTGCATCGGAAATTGGCGTTCTGAGGCGAGGACACGCTTTCCGCGACTGCGTCGGCGCGGACAGGTGGGCGAGCGCTTCGTCCTCACCCGGCACGGTCAGCCCGCAGTTGAGTTGGTCCTGTTCCGATCGCGCGATTCCGGCAAGGTGCGAACTGCGCCGGTTCCAGACACCTGCGTCGCCTTAATCGGAACGCCACGCTCATAGCGAAGGGTGCGAAGTGCAAAGGGCAGGACTCCCCGTCGCGAAGCATGTCTGCAACTCTGGGCTGCGACTCCTTGATGGCACCCAACGACAAAGGGCGGGACGCGGCTTGGCGCGGGCCGACTATCTGGCGGACCGCAGCCGAAACGGGAAACGCCAGCGTGGTTGCTCAAGTCTTGCGCCCAGGAAATTCTCGACCGCCGTGACATCAAGCACGAACTCGGCCGCGCGGCTCTCGTGTTCGTGCAGCATGTAGGTCGGCAGATCTCGCCACTCGAAGTCGGGATGTCCGAAACTGTTGGTTCCGACCCGGATCCAGACCTTGCCTCCCTCGGCAAACCAGCCCTCGCTGTCGGTGGCCGGACGGGCTGCCTGGCGCCGCGCGGGATCGAGAAGGCTGCGCAACTGCTCGCGCAGGGCATCGTACCGCGTGGACGCATACTCCTGCCAGGTGACCGGGTTCGCCCATGCAGGATCGTGGCCACACTCGATCAGGATGCTTGACAGGACTTCGGAAGACAGCCGAAGCCAGTCGGTACCGTCCGTGTCGAGGCGGTCCAGCACCGTGCTCAGATAGCGTCGGTAGAGATGTGTGGTGGGCACGATCGTGGCCAGCCGGTCGGCCATGGTGATGCGACCATCTTCGTCTTCGCTTGGGAGTGAGGCAGAGCTGTAGATCAGGAGGCAGCGCTTTGCGACTTCGTCCGGGAATGCGCCGACCCGGGCGTTCATCGAGACCACCATGCACGGGCTCTCGTCGTGGGGCGGCAGGGTTTCGTCCTTGATGAATTCCGGCGCATGGTCCCGAAACCGACGCCAGCCGATATCGTCAAAGAAGGCGGGCATGCGTCGGAATGACGCGTCGATCTCGCGCAGCACCAAGCCCGTCATCGGCGTCCGGACCGCGCTCGGGAAGTCGTCCGCAAACATGAACTTTCCCGCGATGTCCACGAGCTGCGTCTTCCCGGAGTTGGACTTGCCATAGATGATCCCGACCCTGGGATAGCGGATGACATCCCGGTCCTCGATCGCAGCCTGGCGACGCAATGTGCAAATGAGCGGCGAGAAGAAGATCCAGCACAGAAAGACAAAATAGTCCTTCTGCAATTTCCCGACGTCGCCGCGAAAGGCCTCGCCATAGGTTTCCCAGAAGCTCACCAGCGCGGCGGCATCCCGGCTCACATGCTCGTCCTCGCTGTCGAGCGGCCAGTCGGCGCCGGAGACGGTGGCTTGCCGCCTGTCCAGGTCAAGGGAGAAGGTGGGGTGGATGGCAGCCTGACCTCTGGTCTGGCGCCGGATCATCCCGGAGAACCGCTTGCGTACCGAGGCGTCCAGCCTGACCCTCATCTTGTCGGTTTTCGGCTTTTCCTTGCGCAGTGCCGGCAGCACCAGGTCGTAAATCCTCTCCAGCCGACGTCCCCGCTCGACCGACTCCTCGGCCTCTGCCGGTTTCGCGATCTGAATTACCTGCAACCCGCGGTCGGGTGCCAGAACCGGCGCTTCGACCGGTGACATGCCTTCTGCCGGGTCGCGCCGGTCTTCGGCAAGCTTCGCGAGCGGGATTTCGGCGGATGCATGATCCCGGACGCGTCGATACTGGCCCTCGAAATGGTCCCAAGCGAGTTCGTCATTGAACCGCATGAGCACTTCATGCTGATCGCCGAGCAACGCCGATGTCGAGAAGTTGGCCGAGCCGGTCAGCACGGAGCGGCCGCCATCCGGCCCGTCTGAGAGCAGGAAGATCTTCGCGTGTGAAACATGCCCCTCGACCACCCACACCCGCAATCTGCCGCTGCGAATGCGCTCGAGAATTTCCTCCCGGCGCGACGCGGAAATGCTCTGGAGCGCCTTGCGAACATCCTCCATCGCGACCGTCTGCAGCGCAATGAGCGCGGCCATGTCATTCACGGTTCGCGAATGGCCCATCACCACCTCGACACTTGCATCTTCGAACCGGTCGAGCAGCGATGCGAGCATTGGAACGCTCGCCGAATAGGTGAGGATCCGAATGCACCGATACCGCGCGAACTCTTCGAGACTGAAATGACGTACTCCCAAGGCCTGTGCATCAAGCACCTGTGTCGGCGCCCATGCCGTGTCCGACCCGAACAGTTCGGGCGTGTCAGTGTCCTCGGCATCTCGCATTTTCGTGCGCTTTGACATCTGGTTCGTCCTCAATTGGCCTGTGCACCCGGAGAGCGCTTCAGCCGTCAACGAGCAGTCGTTCCAGTCCGTCCCAAGACGTTCGGACTGCCGGTCGCAATCGTGGATCGATGAGGCCAAGTTCCTCAAGCATGTAGATTCCCTTCCCGTAATTGCATGGCGCGCACGTCACTACGACATTCTCGATGTCGGTTCGTCCTCCCCGGCTGTGGGGCACGACGTGGTCGAATTGCATCCACGTCAACTGGAAAGCGGCGTGCTGCTCGATGTTCCTGTTGCTGGACCCCCAGATCCTGAGATCGGGATAAGCGGCCTGCAACGCCTTCGGTACGGCGCTTCGGATCAGCGGCACGCCGCAGTAGACGCAATGGCGACCCCATCGGTCCACGATTGCGTCCTCGTCAGAGCGGTTCGGCTTTCGTTTTCGGTCAAGGCCCGCTTCGGCCGGCTCAGGCATTCCAGAGACAGGACGCCACCGGATGTATGTTGGCTGGTCAGGGTTCGCCGCCTTCGACCCCCAAAGGGATTCCGTGAAGGCCCTGATGTCCTTCCTGTCGGTCTGCAGGATCAGGAAGGCGGCTTCGTTGCGGTTGCCGGCCATGTGAAGGGCAACGGCACGATCGAGCAGCATCGCCGCCTCGAATGTCTCGGGAATTGGACACCGCAAACACTCTCGTGGTGCCCAGAACGTGCCATCGGCTTCATTTGGCTGCATGGGATCAGCTTTCATGCTGAATTGGCATGGCCGCTTATGGCGCGTCGTTTCGGGCCGTCAAGACCTGTGCCTGTCCGCTGCGGCGCGGACGCAGCGCTGAAACCGGCTCGCTGCATTTTCGCTGGTTTCGACCGTTCCGATGCACGAATTCTGGTTCGGTGAAATCACCGGTCGGGCACGTTGTCGATACCGGATCCACCCCATGGATGACATCGAAGGATGCGCTTGAGCGCCATCCAGCCGCCCTTGAATCCGCCGTGTCTTGCAAGCGCCTCAAGGGCGTATTCCGAACATGTGGGCTGAAAGCGGCAATTATGCCCGATCCACGGGCTGAGTGTCAGCCTGTAGGTCCGGACCGCCAGGGCCAGGATCCAGGCAAGCGGGCTCATTTGTGGATCTTCGCCAGAGCATGTTTCAGGTCTTCGAGCATTGTCGCGAAGTCGCGACTGGCCGTCGCGTGGCGACGCCCGATCAGGACGTAGTCAAAGCCGTTCCGGCCATGCTCGGGCAATATCAGGCGCGCCACTTCACGAAGCCGTCTTTTGGCATGATTGCGCGATACGGCATTTCCCACTTTCTTTGAGCAGGTGATGCCAACGCGAATGCTCTCCGGCTCCTCCTCGCCGCGGTTTCGGGCTTGGAGAACAAACCCGGGCGTGGTGCGACGCATGCCGGCCGCGGCCTTGAGGTAGTCAGCGCGTTTCTTGAGCGCGATGAGTCCGTTGGTCTGCATGATGACCGGAAGTGTACATTCGAATGGTCAATCTCGAAAGACCGCTTCACGACCGGTGGTCGGCTCAAGGACTGAAAGTGTGCAGGGACGGGCTCGCTGGAGGTCTCGTATTCA
>JAJEAC010000049.1 GCA_022824315.1 Silicimonas sp. | reverse complement strand
TTCTTCATTGGTCCAGATACGGGCCAGGTCCGGGATCGACGGGAATCGCGAACATGTCCGCAGGGTGCCACGGCAGGTTGTGCGTCTGGCATCCTGCGCATGACACGGCGAGTAACGCAAAAGCAGCGAGAATGGCAATGTTCCTGAAGGTCATCATGCCGCCGCTTCTGCCTTGGCAACCAAGTCGTCATACTTGATCCGATTCCCGACCATGCCACGGGCGATGAATGCCATCTGGTCGATCGTGTCCATGTCGCGAATGTTGTTACGCCCCTCGAACTCCGCGAGGTAGCGGGGCAGGTGAGAATCCGAAAAGTGGTGGAACGTGCCATGATAGCCGCGCTTGAACAGGCCCCACAGGGCCTCAATGCCGTTCGTGTACACGTGTCCATCCCTGACATACTCGTGAGCGCTGTGGTTGACGCTCTCATGCGCCCTGTCGATGCCTTTGTAGGCTCCGGCCTCGTCGGTGTAGACCGTTGCCGTTTCCTCGGTGCAATCCCTGACGAACTCTTGCAGCGTCTTGGCGTCCGTGCCGTGCACAACCGCCACGCTCACCTTCTTGGTCTCGCGGTCCTTCACGCCCGCGACAATCGCCTTGCCAGCCGTCCCGCGCCCGATTCCGGCTTCCTTGCGTTCCTTTCGCTTCTTGTTCGACATGTTCTTGATCTTGCCGCCGATTGCCGTTTCGTCGGCTTCTACAGGGCCGGGAAAGGCTTGTCCATGCCGCCCATGAAGCCTTCGCGGATGCGCTACATCATGAACCAGGCAGTCCCTTGTCGAACGCTGACCTCACAGTAGAGCTTCATCCTCGAAGTGCCCTTGATGCCCGTTGTCATCATGTAGAAAGTGATTGCCCAATTCTGGAACCCGATCTTGCTGGACTCCATCGCCGTTCCCTTGCGGACGGAGAAGTAGGCGCGGCAGTCCTTGCACCAATTAGGCATGGGCCTGCGGTTCTTGGCAAGCGAGTATCTGATCGATCCGCAATCGGGGCAATGGCGGTCCACTCGGGAAGCGTGGCGGGGCGATCGGAATCCATCGCTCCTGATGCATGGGACGGCACGCCTTGAGAAGCCGAAGGGGCGGCCCGGAAAGCGGGAATCGTGACTCAACGGCGCGGACTTACACGGACAGGCGAACATGTGGCGTTTGAAAAGTGAACAGAACGGGAATACTTACCCCATATCAGAAACGCACCCGCGCTGTACGAGGACATGCTGCGGGACTGGCGCCGGATCGCGCTTCAGGTGTCGACCCAGGGCCAGGTCCGCACCGAGGTGGCCTGGTTCAACTTCGCGCCCGGCCGGATGCACTGGGCCGACCATGCCGGGCGGGACATGACCGACCGCCAGCGCATCAAGCGCAAGGCCGCCCGCTGGGCAGAGGGCTACCGGAAGATGCCGCTGGGCGAGCGCCTCGCGGTGGTCCCGGCGATCACGGATCCGCCATTCTTCTGCGCAGGCCCGCTCCTCCGGCGAGCCGGGCCGCGAACCTTTCTGTTCGGGTCCGCCCAGACAAGGCTTCCTCTCGATGTCGGTCAGACGTTCCTGCCGGGAGCCGGCCGCCGGAGCAATCTCACCGTCAGAAAGGCGACAGCCTGGCGGAAGGCAATCCCGTCGGCGTGGACCGCGAGGCTGATCGTGCCGCCGTCGCCCTTCCCGGACAGATGGTCACAAGACCCCTCCCTCCGTTGATGCGCAGGACCGAACCCGGCCACCTCCAGCGCACCTTGCACGTCACGCCGCGGTGGCAGCCAATTGCCGCCGCAACCTTCACGAGCGGCAGCGAGTGCGCGGTCGCCGTTGCGCCACCGAAAGTGCGTTCAGCATTTCAAGGCGATTGCGACCTGCAACGAATGCAAGACCCCGATTCGCGCGTTCAAGTCGGACTGCGAACTGACCTAAACATTGGACATCTGACTCAGTTTCCTGCGATCCATTCGATCACGGGATCAATTTGGCACGGAGCGTTGAGAGTGGGCGCATGACCGACGCCCTCGAACTCCAGGACATCCGCATGAGGCAATCGCGCCACCATCCGGGACAGCAGGGCCGGGGTCAGGAAGTCGGACCGTTCCCCGCGCAGGATCAGCACCGGACACCTGATCCGGTCCCAAAAGGCCCAAAGCCGGAGCGGCATGTAGGACCAGAAGTTGCGAAAATTCTGCGCGATACGAGGGTCGTAGTGCATTGTGAGAACATCGCCTGACCTGCGACAGCTCTGCCGGGCCATCTCGGCCCAGTCCGCGTCGGTCATCGGGCCAAAGGATGCCAGGGTCTTCCGCAGATGCCCTTCCAGTTCGGCAAGAGACCCGAAAGTCGTCCTCCGACCCAGGTACATGCTCACCCGTGCCCGGGCGGCGTGCGGAATCTCGGGCGCGATGTCGTTGATAACCAGTCGTCTGATCGATGAGCTTTCGAGCCCGGCGAAGACCATTCCCATCAGGCCGCCCAGGGAGGAGCCGATCCAGGTGAATGACTCAAGGTTGAGGCGTGCCGTCAGGACCTTTGCATCAAGGTTGTACTGAAGAATGTTGTAGCCGGTGGCATTGGACAACCACCCGCTCCTGCCGCGACCCACCAGGTCCGGACAGATGACACGTGCATTTCGTGACAGGCGCCTGGCGAGAGCGTCGAAGTCCCGGCCGTTTCGGGTCAGGCCGTGAACGCACAGGAACCTTTCCTCCGCCCGCTTCTCCCCCCAGTCGCGGTATGCCATCCTGTGGAACCCGCCCGTCGACATGCATTGCACGCACCCTTCCCTGGGAAGAGCGCCATCCGACTGGTCCGGCGCGCTGCTGCCGCCTCCCTTGGTGCATCCGCATGTCATGTTCGTGACCCTGCTCTTTCGGCTGCGCCCTGCAGTAGGGCAAACGGAAATCACTTCTGGCGCTCGATCAGCCACTCGAAGAGCGTGCTACTCAGAATCCCCTGGCACTTGCGACTGACATAGACGCCGACGTGACCCCCGGGAAGCGCAAGTTCCGTATAGTCGTCCGTTCCAGCCAGTTCCTTGAGGCGGGTACTGCAGGGTGATGGAATGATATGGTCATGCTCGGCATAGACATTGAGAATCGGCATTGTCAGCGCCTCCAGGCACACCGGCTTTCCGGAAAGCTCAAACGTTCCCTTGATCAACCTGTTTTCCTTGTACAGTTCTATGAGCCATTGCAGCGCCCCCGCACCAGGATGATCCGGCCTGTCCGCCAGCCACTTTTCCATTCTCAGGAAGTTCAGCAGCGATTCTTCGTTGGCGGTCACCGCCAGCAAGTCACGATTGTACTTTGTCAGCGTCTTGACCGGCGTCATCATCTGGAAAATGCTGGCGGTGATTTCACCCGGAAGGTTGCCGAAAGTGTCCACCAGCTTGCGGATGTCGCTGTCGTCCAGGCTTCGGGTCCAGACATTGAGAAAGCCGTGAGAACTGTCTGTGTCGCGCAGGTCGCCGTGAAAATCGATCGGAGTGATTGTCAGGATCAGGTTCTTGACGCGTTCACCGTTTTGCGCGGCATAGAGCGTCGAAAGGACGCCTCCTTCGCAAATCCCCAGGATCGAAATCTCCTCGCGTCCCGCGCGGTCAAGGATCTGATCGACGCAGTCGGCCAGGTACCAGTTCACGTAGTCGTCCAGGGTCAGGTTCTGGTCTGCCCGCGTCGGATGGCCCCAGTCCACGACATAAAGGTCCACGCCGCGCAACAGCAGGTTACGCACCAGCGACCGGTCTTCCTGCAGGTCAATCATCGTGTACCGCCCGATCAGGCCATATACGATCAGGACCGGACCGGTCCTGACCTCGACGCCTTCAATCGGCCTGTAGCGATAAAGCGAAACCTTTTCCTGCCGAAAGACCAGTTCCTTGGGAGTGGTCGCGACTTCGACATCCTTGTCCGCGATGCCGGCCAGCCTGCCTGCCCCCTCCAAGAAGTCCGCGGCTGTGCCAAAATTCTCCAGAACGGAGCGGAGGTCCGGGGCTTCGTTACGTTCCATTGGCGGTGTTCACCCTTTTTCTGACCGTGCCATGCCTCTCGGCGACCTGCCGCTTCAGCGCTCGAACCTCCTTGCGCAGCCCGTAAACGATGCCGTGCAGGTCATCGATCTCGGACCTGGTCGGGATTGACCGGGTTTCGCACCAGTTCTCGATCAATTTGCGTTCCCGCTCCCGATAGTTCAGCCCGGCGCGCAACACGCGGCGCTGGGCATCCAGATACTCCTCGCTACGCTGCATCCTGATGAGTTCGTCATTGGCAATGCGCAGCCAGGTCTCGAAGTGCTGGTACGGGATTCCTGTCCTGCTTGCGAGATCCTCGCCGACTTCCTCCAGAAACCTGCGATACACCCGTGCCCAGGCCATGGCTGTAACCGCGCGGTACTCCGTGCCTTCCCTTTTCAGGACGGCCCATTCCCGGGTCGCCTTCAGTCGCTGCCTTTCAAGCTCCATCAGGTCCGGGACATCGGTTCCCTCCACGAGATTCAGCAAGACCTGGTTGACCTCGTCCACGCCTGCATACGAAAACTGCATGGGGTCCAGCATGCGCCGCAGGGTCTGGCGGGCGACATTCTCCTCCGGCTCGTCCTCCAGGCCTCCAATGGCAGCCATCGCGTCGAAAAGCGACCTGCACTGCTCATTGACTCTTCGAAACAGGATCGAGAGCTGGTCCGGGTCCGAAGTGTCGGGCAAACTTCCCTGAGACAGTTCCTGCCAGAATGGCGCCTGCGCATCAAGGAACGCCTTTTGGCCTGCGAGCCAGGCATCCATAAGCGGGTTGCTTGCCGTTGGCTTGTCTGACATCGATCCGATCTTCCCGTCAATCGAGCTTGTTGCACATTGGGCGACGGAACCCTCGGGCGCGCCGTCATCGCAGGTCAGGAGCGGACGCCGCCCTGCGCGGCACCTGGCAATTCAGTCTTTCCTTCGGTGGAGAAATTCGCCTACGAAGCCGCGACGAAACACCATGACGCAGGCCATGAAAATCGCACCGATGATTGCCGCGATGGGCAGGCCGCTGGTCGCGAGGAAGTGTTCCAGGCTCACAAGGAACGCCGCCCCGACAATCGGTCCGAAGAACGTGCCAACCCCGCCGATCAATGTCATGAGCACGACCTCGCCCGACAAGTGCCAGGAAACATTGTTGAGCGACGCCAGCTGGAACGCGATCACCTTGAGCGACCCCGCCAGACCGGACAGTGCGGCCGAGATGACAAAGGCGATCAACTTGCATCGCTCGACATTCAGCCCGAGCGACACCGCGCGCGCTTCGTTCTCGCGGATTGCCGCCAGCACATGTCCGAATGGCGAATGCACCACGCGCCAAACGAGGATGAGAGCGGCAACGACGATCACCAGCACCACGTAGTACATCGTCGTGGTGTCCGACAGGTCGACAAGGCCAAGCAGTTTCCCGCGCGGCACGGCCTGAATCCCGTCCTCGCCTCCCGTGAAGGGCATCTGCACGGCCAGAAAGTAGATCATCTGCGCCAGCGCCAGCGTCACCATTGCAAAGTAGATGCCGTGACGCCGGATGCCCAGCGCGCCGAAGGCCAGCCCGAGAAGCGTTGCAAAGGCCACGCCCAGCAGGACTGCGAGCTCAAACGGCAGGCCCCAAGCCTTCGCGGCATGTGCCGTGACGTAGGCCGAGCCGCCGAAGAACGCGGCATGGCCAAGTGACAGCAACCCGGCATAGCCGAGAACCAGGTTCAACGCCGAGGCGAAAAGGGCAAGGCACAGAAGCTGGATCAGGAACAGCGGAAAGACAACGGCTGGCGCGGCAAGCAGGATGCCCAATCCAGCGGCAACGGCGGGAACAAGGAGCTTGTTGGTCTGCATCGATCAGGCCTCCCGTCCGAACAGTCCTGCAGGGCGCAGCATCAGCACGATCACCATCACGATGAAGATCACGATCGACGAAGCCGAAGGATAGAACGTCTTGGTCAGCCCCTCGATCACGCCGAGAGACAATCCCGTAAGGATCGCTCCACCGATCGACCCCATGCCGCCAATCACGACCACTGCGAAAACGATGATGATGAGATTTGACCCCATGCCGGGGCTGACCTGATAAATCGGCGCGGCAAGCACGCCCGCAAAACCGGCCAGTCCGACGCAGAAGCCATACGTGATGGTCAGCATCAGCGGCACGTTGATGCCGAAGGCCTGAACCAATGACGGATTCTCCGTCGCGGCCCTCAGGTAAGCGCCAAGCCGGGTCTTCTCGATCACCAGCCAGGTTGCAACGCAAACCAGAAGGGCGGCGATGATCACCCAGCCCCTGTAGACCGGGAGGAACATGAAGCCCAGTTTCAGCACGCCGGTCAGTTCCTGCGGGACCGGATAGGGCTTGCCTGCCGAGCCGAAGACATGGCGGAAGAGTCCCTCCATGACCAGGGCAAGGCCGAACGTGAACAACAGGCTGTAGAGGTGATCCACCTGATAGAGGCGCTTGAGAAACAGGCGTTCGATCGCAGCGCCAAAGGCTCCGACAACGATCGGCACGACAACCAGGGCCGGCCAGTAGGAAAGTCCAAGCCAGCTCATGACCATCCAGGTGACGAACGCTCCAAACATGTAGAACGCACCGTGGGCGAAGTTGATGACGTTGAGCATTCCAAAGATGATTGCCAGTCCGAGGCTCAGCAGCGCGTAGAACGACCCGTTGATCAGCCCCAGCAACACCTGCCCCAACAGGACGGCGACGGGCATTCCGAATATGTCTGGCATCTTCTTCTCCCTTACACGCCGAGATGGGCGTTGATCCGCGCCATGTCGGACACGAGCCGTTCGTTGGTGAACTCGTCGACGACCTGGCCTTGATCCATGACGTAGTGGCGGTCGGCGCTGGCGGTGGCGAATTTCAGGTTTTGCTCGACCAGGATGATGGTCAGCCCCAGGGCCTTGAGCTTGACCAGGGCTTTCGCGATCTCGTCCACGATTACCGGCGCCAGCCCCTCCGTCGGCTCGTCAAGGAGGATGAAGTCGGCTCCGGTGCGCAGTATGCGTGCCATGGCCAGCATCTGCTGCTCGCCGCCGGACAGACGCGTTCCGACGGTCTTGTCGCGACCCTCAAGATTAGGAAACAGTTCGTATATGTCGTCGAGACCCATTCCGCCTGACTTGACGACCGGGGGCAGCGTCAGGTTTTCCGCGACGTTGAGCGAAGAGAAAATCCCCCGTTCTTCGGGCACGTACCCCAAGCCTAGCCCGGCGACCTTGTGCGGCGGTGTCGCGATCAGGTCGTGCCCGTCCAGGCGCGCTTCGCCCTTTCTCTTGCGGACGATCCCCATTATCGTCCGCATCGTCGTGGTCTTGCCAGCTCCGTTGCGTCCCAGAATGGTGACGACTTCACCTCGGTTCACATGCAAGGTGGTTCCGTGCAGAACATGGCTCTCGCCATACCAGGAGTGCAAGCCCTTCAGTTCCAGTCGCCGCTCGCGTGAATCAGTCATGGCCCCCTCCGATGTAGGCCTTCTGAACTTCCGCATCCCCTGAGACGGTATCGTAGTCGCCTTCCGCGATCACCTTTCCGCGGCGCAGAACCGTGATCCGGTCAGAGATGTCAGCCACGACCTTAAGGTTGTGTTCGACCATTACGATCGTTCGGCTCCTGCCGACCTCCCTGATCAGTCTTGCGGTCCGCTGAATGTCCTCCTGGCCCATTCCGGCCATTGGCTCGTCCAGCAGGATCAACTCCGGGTCCATGGCAAGCGTGGTTGCCAGCTCCAATGCCCGCTTGCGCCCGTATGGCAGTTCGGCCGCCAGCGTATGGGCGTAGTCCACGAGGCCGACATCCGTCATCAGCTCCCCGACGCGTTCATTGTACGCGTTCAGCGCCCGGTCCGAGCGCCAGAAATCGAGGGTTTCGCGGAAACGGGACTGCAGGGCGATGCGGATGTTTTCGTGCGCGCTCAGGTGAGGAAAGACTGAAGAGATTTGAAACGAGCGCACCATGCCGCGCCGGGCCAGGGTCGCCGGCCTTTCAGACGATATGTCGACGCCCTTGTAGAAGATCGTCCCGGCGCTTTGCGGCAGGAACTTGGTGAGCAGATTGAACATCGTGCTCTTTCCGGCCCCGTTGGGCCCGATCAACGCATGCAGCGAACCCTCCTGAACGGAGAAGTCCACGTTGTCCACGGCAACGAACCCCCCGAACTCCCGCGTGAGGCCGCGCGTCTCGAGAATGACATCTGAGATCAAGGCTCCCTCCCTTTGGGCTCTCCGCCTCACGGCATCCTCCATCGCCGAAAATCGGAAAGCTTGAAACGCATCTTGACGCCTATAGCATTATTAGTCTATTATTGCAAGTCAATATGGTGAAAAGTGGTACTGACGTAACTTTGTTATACAAGCAACTTGCTCTGACAAGTCTTGAAATATAGTCTTGTAATGCAAGTTACCATAGAGAAAAAATGGAGGAAGCCCATGCAAACACAACGGAAATCATTGGCAAATCTGGTGAAGGCGGCGGCGCTGGTTCCGGCGCTGGCTGCGTTGCCAGCCGCGGCGGATGACGCCGTCAGGATCGGCGTGCTTACGGACATCAGCGGCCAGTTCAGCCACGAATCAGGCAAGGGTGCCGTTACCGCCGTGCAGATGGCCGTCGAGGACTTCGGCGGGGAGGTTCTTGGCCGTCCGATCGAGGTTCTGGTGGCGGATCACCAGAACAAGCCGGAAATCGCGGCTGCGACCGCCCAAGAGTGGTATGAATCCGAGGGCGTGTCGTTGATCGGCAACCTGATCAATTCAGGCATCGCCCTTTCCGTGGCACAGATCGCCGCCGAGAAGGACGGCATTGCGATTGTCACCGGTTCCGGTTCGTCGCGCCTGACCAATGCGGGCTGCACGCCAAACTCGATCCATTACGCCTATGACACATACGCCCTGGCGAACGGCACTGCGAAGCGGCTTGTGGAAGAGGGCCTGACGGACTGGTACTTCCTGACGGCCGACTACGCCTTCGGTCACGCCCTGGAAGGCGATGCATCGGCAATCGTGGAGGCGGCCGGCGGCACTGTTCTCGGCGCGGCGCGCTACCCGATCGAGACATCCGATCATTCGGCCTTCATCCTGCAGGCCCAGGCTTCGGGCGCCAAGGTGGTCGCGGTTGCCGGATCCGGAACCACGTTCATCAACGCCGTGAAATCCGCGAACGAGTTCGGCGTGACCCAGGGAGGCCAGTCGGTTGCCGGCCTGCTTGTCTGGCTGACGGACGTAAAGGCGATGGGTCTTGAAACGGCCAAGGGGATGCTGCTGACGAACGCCTTCTATTGGGATCGCGACGAAGACACCCGCGCCTTCGCCGAGCGCTTCAGGGAGCGCACGGGCCTCATGCCGCACATGGGCGACGCGGGCGACTATTCCTCGACGACGCACTACCTCAAGGCCGTCGAGGCCGCCGGCACCACCGACGCGCAGGCGGTCATGGCCAATATGCGCGAACTGCCGGTGGACGATTTCTTTGGTCAGGGCGGCTTCATCCGCGAGGACGGTCGCATGGTGCACGACATGTACGTGTACAGGGTGAAGTCGCCTGGCGAATCCCGGCACGAATGGGACGTTTACGAAGCGGTCGCCGTCATTCCCGGCGAGGAGGCCTTCCGCCCGCTGTCCGAAAGCGAGTGCCCGCTGGTCAACAACTAGGCCGAGCCAACGCTCATCTCACGAATCGTTCTGGCCTGCATGTCAGGCCAGAACGCAAGACCAGCGAGGACAAGCACATGGAAATGAAGGAATCCGTCACGATTCCGGCCGCACGCGATACGGTCTGGCGATCACTGAACGACCCCGACGTCCTGCGACGCTGCATTCCCGGCTGCGAGGAACTTGAGCAGGACAGCCCGACCGAGCTGGCCGCCAAGGTGACGCTCAAGGTCGGCCCGATCAAGGCAAGGTTTGCCGGCGAGGTTGCGTTGAGCGAGATCGTTCCGCCAGAGAGCTATGTCCTGTCCGGCGAAGGCAAGGGAGGCGTCGCCGGTTTCGCAAGAGGCTCGGCCAACGTCCGTCTGGAGGAGGTCTCAGAGGCCGAAACCGTTCTTCACTACGATGCAAAGGCCGATGTAGGCGGCAAGATTGCACAGCTTGGCGCCCGGATGCTCGACAAGACGGCGAGGAAACTGGCCAAGAGCTTCTTCGACGAATTTGCCGCCGTCGTCACCGAAGCGAACACCTGAAAGCCTCAAACGGGAAGCCTGGTCGTTGCCATGACTGACATTCTAGTTGCACAGGAAGACGGGGTCGCGACCGTCAAGATCAATCGCCCGGAGCAACGCAACTCCGTTACGTATGACATGTGGAACGAGTTTGCCGAAATCTTCACGTGGCTGTCGACGGACAGATCCGTGCGGTCGGCCATCCTGACCGGGACAGGGAGCGACTTTTCCGCAGGCGCCGACATAAGCGAATTCGGAAAGATCAGGGAAAATCTTGAGAAGGCCAAGGAGTACGAGGTGGCTGTCGACAGGGGATGCGCTGCGATCACGCATTGCACCAAACCCGTAATCGCGGTCAATCTGGGGTACACGCTGGGCGGCGGTGCTCATCTGGCCATGTCCGCCGATTTTCGATATGCCCATACGGAAGCCAGGTTCGGCATTCCGGCGGCGAACCTCTCCGTCGTCTATGGCGTGCAGGCCACTCGCAAGCTCCTGGCCTTGGTTGGTCTCACCGAAGCGAAGCGCATCCTGTATTCCGCGCAGCGTTTTGGTGCCGAGCATGCCAGACGGATCGGCTTTGTCGATCACGTGTCCGAGGCCCCGCTGCCGGCCGCCATGGAATTCGCCGGCGCGATGGCAGCGAAGGCGCCGCTGACGCAAGGTGGTGCGAAATACATTCTCAACAGCGTGGCCTTGCAGGAATTCGACGCCGACAGGGCGGATGGCCTGATCGACGGTGCGGCTGCCAGTCTTGACTACGCAGAAGGCCGCAACGCCTTCGCAGAAAGGCGCCCTCCGGCGTTCCGTGGGGAATGATGAAACCTGCAGCATTCGAATACGTCCGTCCCGAGACTCTGGCCGAGGCCGTGACCGCGCTGGATCACGATGACGCAAGGATCATCGCAGGCGGCCAGAGCCTGCTGCCGATGATGAACTTCCGTCTGGTACAGCCCGAACGGCTCGTGGACATCAACCGGATCACCGAATTGGAACGGATCGAGCGGACCAAAACCGGTCTTCGCATCGGTGCGCTCACCCGCCACGCCAATGCCGCGCGCGACCCGCTTCTGGCCGAACATTTCCCGATCGTTGCAGAGGCGATGGGGCACGTGGCCCATGTGGCAATCCGCAACCGGGGAACCGTCGCCGGCAGTCTGTGCCATGCCGATCCCTCGGCGGAATGGCCCCTGCTGGTGACGTTGCTGGATGGCGAGATCGAGATTCTTGGCAGCGATGGCCATCGCTCGGCGGAGCCGTCGGAATTCTTCCTGGCCCCGCTGGTCACGGACATCGAAGAGCAGGAACTGGTCACGGGGGTTCATCTTCCTCTGCCTGCAGGTCCGTCAGGCATGGCATTTGAAGAGGTCGCACAGCGTGCAGGCGACTTTGCCGTAGTGGCCGCCGGCGCCATGGTCCGCGTGGAAAACGACACGTTCGCCGAGGTCCGGCTGGGGCTTGGGGGCGTGTTTGACACATCCGTCAGGGCCCGCGCCCTAGAAGGCGCGCTGACGGGCCAACGCGCCAGGGCGGAGGAGCTGGAGGCCGCGCTTCCCTTGGCCATCGAGGATCTCGAACCCAATGACGACCTGCACGCTTCGGCCGATTACCGGCTGTCGCTGGTGCCGGTCCTGGCGCGCCGCGCCCTGATCCGCGCCCTGCACAGGGCAACGCAATGACCGGCAAGGCCCGCATCACCCTGACAGTGAACGGGGAGCCGTTCGAGGCCGATGTCGAGCCCCGGATGCTGGCGGCCGATTTCCTGCGCGACGAGCTAGGCCTGACCGGCACCCATGTTGGCTGCGAGCACGGCGTCTGCGGGACCTGCACCATAATGATGAACGGTGTCAGCGCACGGTCCTGCCTCATGCTGGCCGTTCAACTCGACGGTGCAGAAGTGCAGACCGTCGAGGGGCTCGGCACCATCAGGGACATGCACCGCATTCAGGAGGCATTTCACGAGCATCATGCCCTGCAATGCGGTTTCTGCACGCCCGGCTTCCTGATGACGGTGTGCGACATTCTGGAATCCCTTCCACTGCGCACTGATGCGGAAATCCGCGATGCGCTCAGCGGGAACATTTGCCGGTGCACCGGATACGATCACATCGTCAAGGCCGTGCGCACCCTGGTCGACGAGCGGGATGGAGCGGCATCATGAAAATGCACATTCTCGATGGCGGCCGCCTCGCCATGAAGAAGCGCATCTACGTGCCGGAGTGCTCCGACAAGGCAGAGATGATCGAACTGCCGGTTATCGCGATCCTGTTCCGCCGCCACGACGGAAACATCCTGTACGACACCGGATGCCATCCCTCCGCCGCGACTGACGCCGAGGGCCGCTGGGGCAGGTTGGCGAACGTGATGCAGCCGATTAGCGACCATTCCGGCAACGTGATCGACAGCCTCGGGGCGCTCGGCCTGGCGCCCGGTGACATCAACGTGGTGGTGAACTCGCACTTCCATCCGGACCACTGCGGCTGCAACGAGTTCTTCACCAATGCGCGCTTTTTCGTGCACGAAAGGGAGCTTGCCGCCGCCCGCGCCGAAGACGCCGCGATGCAGGGCTACATGCAAGGGGAGTGGGACCATCCCATGCCGATGGAGGGCTGCGTCGGCGGCCATGACGTGATGGGCGATGGCCTGCTGGTCACGGTCGACTTGCCGGGCCACACGCCGGGCACAATGGGCTTGAGGGCGTTCCTGGAAAACACCGGGCAGGTGCTGCTGGTCTCGGATGCCGTGTCGCTGCGCCGCAACTTGGACAGGGACGAAGTGCCAAAAAACGCCTGGGACGCCGAGGCGCTGCTGGACTCGTACAAGGTCATCCGCAAGATCGAGGCAACAGGTGCGATGGTCGTTTGCGGGCACGACGACGAACAGTGCCGGAGCCTGAAGATGGGGGACGACTGCTATGACTGACGCCACGCCCTTCACCCGCCCCAAGTATGTCGGGACGCCCGTCAGGCGGCTGGAGGACCCCCGCCTACTGACCGGCAGGGGCCGTTATGCCGCCGACATCCAGCTGCCCCGCATGGTGCACCTCGCCATTGTCCGTTCGGACCAGGCCCATGCACGGATCATCGGCATTGACACGGACGAAGCGCGCGCCCTGCCCGGCGTCATCGGCGTCTTCTCCGCCGCCGACTTCGCGCATGTCCCGGACATCAGGGCACCGTCGCGGATGCCGAACTATCAGGCGACATCCTGCCCGGTTCTTGCACGCGACGTTGTCCGCTACGTCGGTGAACCGGTGGTCGCGATCGTCGCCGTCAGCCGGTACATCGCCGAGGACGCTGCGGCCCTGATTGACGTGGACTACGATCCCCTGGACGTTGCGGTTGCGGCGCGCGAGGCATCTGATCCTGCGGCGCCAAGGCTGCATGAAGAGCTGGAGTCCAACACCGTGTTCACGCGGCGGTTCTCGGCCGGCGACTGCGCCGCCGCGATGGACGCCGCCGCCAACACCGTCTCGGGGCAATTCCGCCTTACGCGCAAGACGAGCATGTCCACGGAACCTCGCGCATATGTCGCAGAGCACGACGTCGGCAAGGATGTGCTTACGCTTTACGGCTCGACAAATGTCCCAGGCATAGTTCGGGACGCAATCGGGCGGCTGCTGGAACTCGGCGGCAACCGGTTTCACGTGGTCGCCCCCGATGTCGGCGGCAGTTTCGGCGGCAAGGGATCCCTTTATCCCGAAGAGGTCATCGTTTCCGATCTTGCAAGAAGGCTCGAAAGACCGGTCAAGTATGTCGCGGACCGGATGGAGGAGCTGACTTCCGGCTCCCAGGCCTTCGGAGAAGAGGTCGAGGCAACGCTGGCCTTCGACGACGATGGCCGTTTCATTGCCCTGGACGCGGACATCCTGGGAGACGTCGGAGCCTACTCGATCTACCCTTGGACCGCCGC
>JAJEAC010000124.1 GCA_022824315.1 Silicimonas sp. | reverse complement strand
TCCATGAAATTCGGCCGCTCCGCGTCCATGGCGGACTTGATCTTCTTGCCCATCGCGCGACGCAGCAGGTCGGCGCCGCCGAGCGAATAGCCCGCCATCTCCTGCGCGATCTGCATCACCTGCTCCTGGTACACGATGATGCCCTGGGTCTCGTCGAGCACGTGGTCGATGAGCGGATGCAGCGCCTGCCGCTCGGCGCGCCCGTTCTTCACGTCGCAATATTCCGGGATGCTCTCCATGGGCCCCGGCCGGTAGAGCGCGACAAGTGCCACGATGTCCTCGATGCACGTGGGCTTCATGCGCCTCAGCGCGTCCATCATGCCCGAGCTTTCCACCTGAAACACGGCAACGGTTCTTGCGCTGGAGTAGAGGTCGTAGGCCTTCTCGTCGTCGAGGGGGATCTGCCCGATGTCGATCTCGATCCCGCGTTCGCTCAACAGGTCCAGCGCGTTCTGGATCACTGTCAGGGTCTTGAGGCCAAGAAGGTCGTACTTCACAAGACCCGCCTGCTCGACCCATTTCATGTTGAACTGCGTCGCGGGCATTTCGGATCGGGGATCGCGGTAGAGCGGCACAAGCTCGTCGAGCGAGCGGTCCCCGATCACGACGCCTGCGGCATGAGTCGACGCGTTTCGCAACAGACCCTCGACCTGCTGGCCATAGTTCAGAAGGCGGTCGACAACCTCTTCGGCGCGTGCCGCTTCCTCGAGACGAGGCTCCTCTTTCCGGGCCCGTTCGATCGAGACCGGCCGCACGCCTTCGACCGGGATCAGCTTTGACAGCCGGTCAACCTGGCCATACGGCATCTGAAGCACCCGGCCGACATCGCGCACTGCCGCCTTGGACAGCAAGGCGCCAAACGTGATGATCTGCGCAACGCGGTCGCGGCCGTACTTCTCCTGCACGTATTCGATGACTTCCTCGCGGCGGTCCATGCAGAAATCGATGTCGAAGTCGGGCATCGATACCCGCTCGGGATTCAGGAACCTCTCGAAGAAGAGCGAGTAGCGGAGCGGGTCAAGGTCGGTGATCGTCAGCGCATAGGCAACGAGCGAACCGGCGCCGGAACCGCGTCCGGGACCAACGGGAATCGCATTGCTCTTCGCCCACTTGATGAAGTCCGCGACAATAAGGAAATACCCCGGGAATCCCATGTTCTCGATGGTGTCCAGTTCGTACGCGAGCCGCCGTTCGTACTCCTCTCGAGTAGCCGCCGGCTCGATGACCGCCAGTCGCGCGTCGAGGCCTTCCCGAGCCTGGCGCCGGAGTTCCTCGACCTCGTCATCGGCGAATCGTGGCAGGATGGGGTCGCGCCGTTCTGCGACATAGGCGCAGCGGCGTGCGATTTCCAGCGTGTTTTCAATGGCCTCCGGCAAGTCGGCGAAGAGCGCCGTCATCTCGGCCGGGGACTTGAAATAGTGCTGCTGCGTGAACCGCCGCCGGTCGGCCTGCTGATCAACATAAGTCCCTTCTGCAATGCAGATCAGCGCGTCATGCGCTTCGTACATGTCGCTCTCGGGAAAATGCACGTCGTTGGTCGCCACGAGCGGCAGGCCGCGCTCATATGCCATTTCGATGCTGGGCCGCTCCGAGAGCTGCTCCGGCTCCGGAAGCTGCCCGGTTTCGGTCGGATGGCGTTGAAGCTCGACGTAGAGCCGGTTCGGGAATGTCTCCGCCAGCTTCCCGAGAAGCGCATCGGCCGCACCGCGCTGGCCTGACCTGCAAAGCCGCCCGAGTGGGCCGTCCGGTCCCCCCGTCAGGCAGATGAGGCCCTCCGCATGGGCGTCCAGGTCAGCCAGAACGACATGCGGTTCGCCGGTCTCTCGAAGGTACAGCCTGGAATTGAGCTTCAGCAGGTTCTGATACCCTTCGCGTGACTGCGCCAGCAAGACGACAGGTGCCGGGGCCGAAGCAGTCAAGCCTCCCTCCGGAACCGTGCCATCAAGCGCCACATCAACCTGGCAGCCAACGATCGGCTGGATGCCTGCACCGATCGCGGAGACCGAGAACTCCAGCGCCGCGAACATGTTGTTCGTGTCGGTGACGGCCACGGCGGGCATGCCGGCCTTGCGGCAAAACTCCGGAAGCTCCCCAAGCCGAACCGCGCCTTCAAGAAGGGAATACTCGGTGTGAACGCGAAGGTGAACGAATCCGGCGGTCCTGCTCATGGCGCGACCTTAGGTTCGCCCGGACCAGAGGGAAAGCCCGCGATCGTTTAGTCTCGTCCTTCTGGCAAATTTCGGACATAGGTTGGCATCATGTTGCTGGACGTGCACGGCCTGAAGAAGTGCTTTCCCGGAAGCGAGCGCCCGATCACGGTGCTTGACGGCGTGTCATTGTCACTCGACGCGGGCGAAGTCGTGGCGCTGACCGGCGAAAGCGGATCCGGCAAGTCCACGCTCCTGCACGTCATCGCGGGGCTCGAGCCAACGGATGACGGATCGGTCCTGTTCGACGGCGTGGACATTTGCAGCATGGATGATGCCGGACGGGCGGCGCTGCGCCGAAACTCGATCGGCATCGTCTTCCAGCAATTCAACCTGATTCCCTCGCTGAACGTTCGCCAAAACCTCGTTTTTCATGCCCGCCTGGCCGGACGTGCCGCTTCGGTCGACCTCCCGGCACTCACCACGTGGCTCGGCCTCACGGATCATCTCGACAAGTTTCCCGAGGACCTCTCCGGCGGCGAGCAGCAGCGCGTTGCAATCGGCCGCGCGGTTGCGAGCGAACCGAAACTGGTGCTGGCCGACGAGCCCACCGGAAACCTGGACGAGAGCACCGGACAGGCGGTCTTTGACCTCTTGCTGGCCCTCGCCCGGAGAACGGGCGCCGCGCTCCTGATCGCCACCCATTCCATGCGTCTGGCGGAGGCCGCCGACAGGCGGATGCACCTGAGCCACGGAAAGCTGAGAGCGTGACGGGACCTGTTCTCACCGCGCTTCTGTCCCACTGGCGACGCCGCCCGTTCCAACTGGCGACGCTCTTGCTGGGACTGTCGCTCGCGACCGCGCTCTGGTCCGGAGTGCAGGCACTCAATGCCGAGGCGCGCAAATCCTATGCCGAGGCCGCCAGCATTCTTGGCGGCGGCGGGCTCTCCGAGCTCGCGCGGACCGATGGAGGCACGATTCCGGTCGAGACCTATGCAGCCCTCCGAACAGCCGGCTGGCTTGTCAGCCCGCTTGTCGACGGATGGCTGTCCTCAGAAGGCGGCCGTATCCGCCTTCTGGGCATGGATCCGTTCACGATTCCTCAGGACACAAGCATCGCGGCCTCCGTCGAGCCGAGCCTCTATCCGGAACTGGTCGGGACCAACGGGATACTTCTTGCCAACCGGGCAACGGCGGCCCGGCTGCCGGATCTCGAGGACAGGATTCGCATCATCGAGGACTTGGCTCCGAACATGATCCTGGCAGACATCACGACCGCGCAAGACCTGGTGGACATGGCGGGCTTCAGCAGGATGTTCCTGTTGCCCGACCAGCCGCTGCTACGCCCCGATCTTGCTTCCGTGGCCCCCGAACTCACGGTCCGGCCGCCAGCCACGGCAAACGATCTTGGACGCCTCACCGACAGCTTTCACCTGAACCTGACTGCATTCGGGCTCCTGTCCTTTGCAGTCGGGCTCGCAATCGTGCACGGCTCGGTGGGTCTCGCGTTCGAACAGCGACGCCCGGTCCTGCGCACGCTGAGGGCGCTCGGAGTTTCCGCCCGCCGCATTGTCATGTGCCTGATCTTCGAATTGCTGACACTGGCGCTTGTTGCCGGCGCGCTGGGAGTCATTGTCGGATACGTCATGGCAGCGGCACTGCTGCCCGATGTCGCCGCCACGCTTCGTGGTCTCTACGGTGCAACCGTCAACGACGCACTCACACTCTCGCCTCTCTGGTGGCTGGGCGGCGTCGGCATCGCGTGCATCGGAACGGCCGTAGCCGCCGCGAACGGATTGTGGCGCGTCGCCAGGATGCCTCCCCTCGCGTCCGCCCGCCCACGCGCATGGATCATGGCAAGCAGTCACGCGATGCGGTGGCAGGCGGGGGGAGCGGCCGTGTGCCTGGCTGCCGCCATTTGCGCCGTGGCTTTCGGCGGCGGGCTCGTAGGCGGCTTCGTGCTCGTTGGTGGCTTTCTCACCGCTGCCGCGCTTCTCCTGCCGATAATCCTGTCGTCGCTCATCTCCGTTGCATCTCGGTGGTCAAGGGGACCGATCGGACAATGGTTCTGGGCGGACACGCGCCAGCAGCTGCCAGGCCTTTCGCTGGCACTCATGGCGCTGCTGTTGGCGCTTGCGGCAAATGTCGGCGTGGGGACCATGGTCGCAAGCTTCCGCGCCACATTTGCGGGCTGGCTAGATCAGCGGCTCGTCAGCGACCTCTACGTGACCGTAGAGGACGAAACCGACATTCCTGCACTCATGGCGTTTCTCGAAGACAAGTCCGACGCCGTGCTTCCTATCTGGCATGTCGATGCCGAAGTCATGGGCGCACCGGCCGAAATTTACGGCGTGGTCGATCACCCCGTCTATGCCGCGAACTGGCCGCTCCTGTCGGCCCAGCCTGACACCTGGGACCGGATCGCCGAGGGCACGGGCGCGTTGATCAACGAGCAGCTTGCGCGACGCGAAGGGTTTTCACTTGAAGACCCCCTGCCCCTTCCGGGCGGATGGACGACGACAGTCATCGGCATCTACAGCGACTACGGCAATCCCCTGGGACAGGTGGTCTTGCCGCTCGAGACCCTGACCCGCCGGTATCCAGGCGTGGATCGCTCCGATTTCGGCATCCTCGTGCCCGACCGAAACAAGGAAGCCCTCACGGCCGCGCTGACCGAGGAGTTCGGCCTGCCCGAGGACTGGATCACCGACCAAGGCGCGATCAAGGCGTTCTCGCTGTCCATCTTCGAACGGACCTTTGCCGTCACGGCCGCCCTCAACGTCCTCACCCTCGCCGTCGCGGGCGTGGCCATCCTGACGAACCTGCTCACGCTCGCCTCGATGCGGCTGCCGCAACTTGCGCCCGCCTGGGCGCTTGGTCTCACCCGGACCACTCTTGGAAGGCTCGAATTCATTCGAGCACTGGTTCTCGCGGCACTCACCTTCATGTTCGCACTGCCCGTCGGTCTTGGTCTCGCATGGATGCTGCTGGCGATCATCAATGTCGAGGCGTTCGGCTGGCGATTGCCGATGCATCTCTTTCCGCTGGATTGGGCCTGGCTTGGGGCGTTGTCCCTCGGGGCGGCAGGACTTGCGAGCATCTGGCCTGCATACCAGCTCGTCAAGCGCCCGCCCGCAGATCTCGCCAGGGTGTTCAGCCATGAACGCTAGGGCACTCCTGCCGCTGCTGTTCTGCATCACGCCGTCCCTGGCCATGGCCCAGGGCTTTGCCGAGCTTGGGCAGACATCCGAGGGCTACGCCCTGCCCGACCCTGCGACGCGCTTCACGTTTCCGGACGACCACGGCCCGCACCCGGAGTTTCGCATCGAATGGTGGTACGTGACCGCAAATCTCAAGGATGCCGAGGGTACTGACTACGGAATCCAATGGACGCTGTTCCGGAACGCGCTTTCGCCGAGCGGCAGGCCGGAAGACCAGGCATGGATGGGACATGCAGCCGTATCCACGCCAACGGGCCACCTCTTTGCCGAACGCCTGGCACGCGGCGGCATTGGGCAGGCTGGCGTGGCAGTGGCGCCGTTCGAAGCCTTCATCGACGAGTGGCGCATGGCTGGCCCAGACCTGGCAACCGTGAGCATTACGGCCCAAGGCCACGAATTCCGATACGACCTCGAATTGTCGAGCAACGGACCCTTCGTGCCGCAAGGCGAAGACGGATACTCGGTCAAGTCGTTCGTGGGGCAGGCCAGCCACTACTACTCGCAGCCGTTCTACTCGGTATCAGGCACGCTGAATCTGCCAAAGGGCGAGGTTCAGGTCACGGGACGGGCTTGGCTGGACCGGGAATGGTCTTCCCAGCCCCTTGCCCCGGACCAGACCGGTTGGGATTGGGTTTCACTGCACCTCTCGGACGGCGAAAAACTGATGGTCTACCGTATGCGCGACCAAGCGAGGGGCGCATATGTTGTCGGAACATGGATTGCCCCAAACGGATTGCCCGAGCCGCTCCGAATCGGATCTCTCGAAATGACTCCGGTCGAATGGGCAGAGGTTGCGGGACAACTGCTCCCGGTCGCCTGGGACATTGCGCACGAGGTGCGAGGCATCGCGATCCGCGTCGAGGCGATATACCCGCAAAGCTGGATGGGCACCCGAATCTCGTATTGGGAAGGCCCTGTCCGGGCCATCGGCAGCCATTCCGGCGAAGGCTATCTCGAGATGAGCGGCTACTGACCTCTCGCCAAGCGGTCGGCATCAGGCTAGGGAATTCACATGCACGCCCTGCCCCTGCCCCTGACCAAGGAAGTCGTCCTGATTGGCGGAGGCCACACCCACGCGCTTCTGCTCCGCAGCTGGGGCATGACCCCGCTGCCCGGCGCACGCCTGACCGTCATCAACCCGTGCGCCACTGCACCCTATACCGGCATGTTGCCGGGCTTCGTTGCGGGTCACTATCCGCGTTACGCGCTGGAGATCGACCTTGTCCGGCTGGCACGGTTTGCCGACGCCCGCATGATTTTCGGACATGTCACAGGCATTGACCGGACAGAGCACACGCTTTCGATCGAGGGTCGCGCGCCTCTGGCCTACGACGTCGCGTCGCTGGACATAGGCATCACGTCGGACATGCCCGAACTTCCGGGCTTCTCCAAGCATGGCATCGCCGCCAAGCCGCTTGGACCCTTTGCCACGCGCTGGATCCGGCATCTTGAGCAGGGCGGCGGTCCAGTGACGGTGATCGGCGGCGGCGTGGGCGGCACGGAACTAGCCATGGCCATGCGGCATGTCCTGGGCAGTGACGAGATTCGCATTGTCGAGGCGGACGTCCCGCTTGCAGGAATTGCCACGTCTTCCCGCGCCAAGCTCCTGTCCGAGCTGTCGAAGCAGGGCATCGAACTGATCCAGAACAACCGGGTCGATGAGATCAGGCCAGATGCGGTTGTCCTTGATGACGGTCGGGAACTGCCCACGAAACTGGCGGTCGGCGCCGCCGGGGCAAGGCCGTTCCCTTGGCTTGAGGAAACGGGGCTTGACCTGAAAGACGGCTTCGTGACGGTTGGGGCGACGCTGCAGTCGGTCACGGATCCGGCGATCTTCGCGGTCGGTGACTGTGCGCACCTGGAGCATGCGCCGAGACCCAAGGCCGGGGTGTTCGCCGTGCGTGCCGCACCTGTCCTGACGGCCAACCTGCGCGCCGCCGTGTCCGGCACGGAACTGAGCGCCTTCCGACCGCAGTCGCACTACCTGAAGCTCGTTTCGCTGGGACGCAAGTCTGCACTGGCCGACAAGTGGGGAATGCGAGCCACGGGAGACTGGGTCTGGCGGTGGAAGGACCGGATCGACCGCGTTTTCATGGACAAGCTGAACACCCTGCCGGAAATGAAGGTCCCGGACTTGCCCGGCGCGCGCGCCGAAGGCGTCGACCTGGCACTCGGACCGAAGCCGCTTTGCACGGGCTGCGGCTCCAAGATCGGATCCGGTGTGCTCGATTCGGTGCTTGCCGACCTGCCGGAACACGAGCGGGCAGATGTTGAACTTGGGCCCGGAGACGACGCGGCGATTCTCGGCACCGGCGAAACACGACAGGTCATCACGACCGATCACCTTCGCGCATTCTGGAATGATCCATGGCTGTTCGCGCGCATCTCCGCGCTTCACGCACTTGGCGACGTGTGGGCCATGGGTGCCGAGCCGCAAGCCGCATTCGCGCAGATCACGCTTCCGCCCATGGCAGAGGACCTGCAAAAGTCCTGGCTCTTCGAAATCATGCATGCAGCGTCCGAAGTGTTCCACGACGCCGGTGCCGCACTCGCGGGCGGCCACAGCACGATCGGTGCAGAAATGGTCATCGGGTTCACGGTCACGGGCCTGACGCGTGGCAAGGCAACCACCTTGGCAGGCGCCCAGGCTGGTCACGCCCTGCTGCTCACCCGACCCATCGGCTCCGGAACGCTTCTTGCCGGAGAGATGGCAGGCGACGCGAACGGGGATGATGTCGCCGCCGCCCTTCAGACCATGGCGACGTCCCAAGGAAACGCGGCTCGCCTGCTGGCCGGCTGCGCCTCGGCCATGACGGACGTGACGGGGTTCGGGCTCGCGGGACATCTTGGCCGCATGGCGGAAGCATCCGGACTGACGGCGCGCATTACCCTTGAAGATATCCCGATGTACGAGGGCGCCGAAGCCCTCTGCGCGGCCGGGACGAGATCCTCGATCTGGCCTGCGAACCGCGCGGCGGCCAGCATCGACCTCCGCGACAGCGGTCGAAGCGACCTGCTGTTCGACCCGCAGACCGCCGGCGGCCTGCTTGCGGCGCTGCCTTCGGACGACACGAAGTCCGTCCTGAACGCAGTGCGTGACATGGGGCACGATGCCAGGATCATTGGTGCCTTCGAACCTGGTGGCGAAGTCATGGTCCGCGCCGACTGACCAGTTCGGCGACCTTCCCTGCAATTTGGTCCAGATCCTTGGCGCAGAGACTCTCCGCCGCGATGACGGTTTCGGGTCCCATCGAGCGCCGGCCACGCACCTTGGCGTATCTCGGATCGTAATGATCGCGGATCAGTTCCTCGGCGAGCTCCTGGTAGGATTCGGCATCGGCAAGCGCCTGCCAATGTGCAACCTTCTCCCGGCCCTGAATGCGCTGGAGCCGACCCAGCCGCTCAAGCAGCAATGTCTTGTCGCTGACCAGATTCCGGTACGCCTGCATGAGGTAGATGGCACGTGCCGGGACGGGTGCCTCGATCCTTATGCGGTGCGCCGATTTCATCGCCTCAAACACCCGCGGCGGAATGCTGAGCATTCCGACCTTGCTGCTTTCGGCCTCGATGACGACAGGTCTGTCCGGATCCAGGGCTGCCACCTCGGTCGCCAGACAGCTCTCGAACCACTTCTGGCTCGGTTGCTCCCCCTGCCCGCCAAGCACCGAGCCTCGATGATTGGCCAGCCGTTCCAGGTCGATCGCCTGTACGCCAATCTCTGCGGCGCGATTGAGCACCTCGGTCTTCGCCGTGCCGGTGTTCCCGTCAAGAAGCACGACGGGCGAGGGAAACGCCGTTTCGTAGAGCAACTGCACGACAAGGCGCCGATAGCTCGAATAGCCGCCTTCGACGGTCTCTGCCCGCCAGCCGATCTGGGACAGGATCGACGCAAAGGACGCCGACCGCTGCCCGCCCCGCCAGCAATAGACAAGAGGTCTCCATCCGCCGCCCATTTCTGCCAACGGCCCCTCGATGTGCCGTGCCGCGTTGCGCGCGACCAGCGCGGCTCCGATTTTCCTGGCCTTGAAAGCGCTCTCCTGGGTGTAGATCGTGCCAACATGCGCCCGTTCCGCATCGCTGAGGACAGGCATGCTGATGGCGCCGGGGATGCGGTCTTCAGCGAATTCCGATGGCGACCTTACGTCGATCACCATGTCAAAACCCGACACGCCGCTGACCAGAGATTTTAGTTCGAAGGCCATGGTGACGTGCATATCGGCTCGGGACATTGCCGAAAAGCCGCAGCGCCGGGCACGATGCGATTCGACTTGACGGCGACCATGCGGCGGGATTGCCTGAGCGGCATGTTCATGACTGCAGGAGACACTCACTGATGGCGGTGCAACTTGCCATTCTTGGAGCGGGCCGGATCGGCCAGGTGCATGCGCGCGCGATTGCCGCAAACGACACGGCGGACCTTGTGGCTGTCCATGATCCCGTGGCAACCGCAGCCGACGCCATTCAATCCGAATACGGTTGCGAATCCAGGACGGTCGAGGCGTGCGCGGAAGCCGATGACATCGATGCGGTCCTGATCTGCACGCCGACCGACCTGCATGCGGAACAGATCGAGTTCTTTGCAAAGGCCGGAAAGGCCATATTCTGCGAAAAGCCCGTTGACCTCTCCGTCAACAGGGTCCGCGCCTGCCTGGACGTCGTCGAGGCGGAAGGAGCGACATTGATGATCGGGTTCCAGCGGCGCTTCGACAAGGACTTCATGGCGTTGAAGTCGGTGATCGCCGAAGGCCGTATCGGAGATGTGGAAATGGTGACGATCACGTCGCGCGACCCCGGGCCACCGCCGATCGACTACATCAGGCGCTCGGGCGGCATCTTCCGGGACATGACGATCCATGACTTTGACATGGCGCGCTGGCTTCTGGACGAGAAGATCGAAAGCGTCTTTGCCCAGGGCTCGGTTCTCGTGGACCCGGCCATTGGCGAAGCCGGGGACTTCGACAGCGTGAACGTCCTTCTGAAGACCGGCTCCGGACGGCAGTGCGTGATTTCGAATTCGAGACGCGCCGCTTACGGCTACGACCAGCGGATCGAGGTCCTGGGATCCCGCGGCATGGCATCCGCCGCGAACGCGCACGAGGCGCGTATCGAGACGGCTACGTCGGACGGCTATGTGCGCCCGCCGCTCAAGAACTTCTTCATGGAGCGCTACGAAGCGGCCTATGCGGACGAGATCGGCGCCTTCGTGCATGTCGTTGAAACCGGGACGGCACCGCCAGTGTCCGGTAATGACGGCCTGATGGCACTTGTTCTGGCGGAGGCCGCGAACGTCTCTGTGGCCGAGAGGCGCGCGGTAGCAATCCACGAGGTGATGGAATGAACAAGTCAGAATTGAAGGCGCCGTTGCCCGAGGGAGCCGCAAAATGAGACGGGACCCGCTCGGGCTGCACAATCCGGTCTTCCGTCCGCTATGGCGGCGGGTTGCGATCTTTGGCCTTTGCTTCGGCTGGAGCCTTCTCGAACTGTATTGGAACAGTCCGTTCTGGTTCATTCTGTTCTTCGCTCTGGCGATCTATCTGGCGTACGAGTTCTTCCTGAAGTTTGATCCGGAAAACTACTCGGAGAATTCGGACGACGGCTTGGACAAGTGAAGCTGTGGGCCGCATCCTCGCACGCAACTGCTGTCGAAGGTGCCGCTGCGCATCGCCCCACGGGAGGGGCGGCGTGCATCCAGATTCTCGAGACCCCATTGAAGTGCCGGCGGGGAAGGGCACCGAGACATTTGAAAATTCCACTGACGATGCAATCCGTGCTCGCGCGCCAGCTGACCTGACTTCCTAGGCGTCCGGCGACTGGTAGTCGTGTTGCAGCTTAGGCAATGCGCAGCCGCATGCGCCACAGGTACTTCGCGAGCGATGTTGCCAGCAGGCGGCCGATTCGAAACATGATGCGGCATTCGGCTCGCCGACAACTACAGCAGGTGCTACACATCAGCGTGGAACGGCGGAAACTGAATTCAAGAGAGAAGAAGTCCTGTTCGGAAACCTGTGAGCGCACTTCCACAAGGCCGGAATTTCTTCGCTGGAAGGCATCTGTCCGACCAAACTTGTTGTCGTGGTTCCCCAGAATCAAAAGTGGAATGCACCTGCAATTGCCAGCCTTTCCTCCACTGAATTCCCAGATTACACGGATTGGACATCGACCGGTAGCAAATGCCACACACGAGGCAAAAGGTGACAGCGCAACGCAGGATATGTCCAGAGCGGGTTGTTCGTGCCTTTCAAGACACCGTGCAACCGTATCTTGATCGTGTCGACAGCAGCTTCCACGAAGCTTCTGCCCTCGCCGGAATGCGCGATCTTCCGTACATGGGATCATTTCCGGCGAATTCCGTCTTCGCGACGCCGGGATGGTGATATAGGCGGTCACATGATGATCCAGGACGAAGAAATCCGAACGCAGCTCCGCTTGGCCGAGGGCAGCCAATGGGAGTTCAAGAAAATCGAGTTCAGCGGGAACAAGCCGACCAGTCCGCGCAGAGACGATCTGGCAGACGAACTTGGCGCGTTCGCCAATGCGGACGGCGGGATATTGCTTTGCGGAGTAACAGACGACGGAACAATCCAGAACCTGTCGCGAGAACAGATGGTGGCCTTGAACCGCCTGCTGGTAGAGGTCAGCACCGATGCCATTGAGCCACCGTTGCGAGTTGACATCTATCACCGGGAACTGGACGGAAAGGCATTCATGCTGGTGGCGGTCCCGCGCGGTGAAGCCGTGCATGAACGGGGCGGGCAAGCGTTCATCCGCGCCGGTGCAACCAAGAGACGCCTGCGCAGGGACGAAAGTCTGAGGTTGGAGCAAAACCGCGCGCAGAACCGCTACCTCTGGTTTGACAAGCAGACCGTGCCTGAAACCGGATTCGAGACGCTCAGTGAGCGCCTGTGGGAGCCGATGCTCAGCGTGGCAGGCGCGGCGAACCCGCGACGCGGCCTGGCCAATCTCCGTCTCTTGGCTCGGGATTACGCCGGCGTGGAACGGGCCACTGTTGCCGGAATACTTCTTTGTGCCCCTTCACCACAGGATTGGTTGCCGCATGCGACAATCACCGCAACGCACTATCGCGGACTGGATCGTGCCTCGGGCCAGCTGGATGCGCAGGAATTCGCGGGGACGCTTCCCCAGCAAATCGCGGATGCGGTACAGTTCGTCGTTCGCAACATGCGCGTTTCCTCGCGCAAGACTCCGGAACGGGAAGACATTTTCCAGTATAGCAGGACCGCTGTTTTTGAAGCGGTCGTCAACGCGGTCGTGCACCGAGATTACTCCATGTCATCACGAAGAATCCGTCTGTCCATGTTCAAGGACCGCTTGGAGATCGAGTCTCCAGGTCAGCTTCCGAACGGCATGACCATTGACGCCATGGAAGCAAGCCAAGCTACGCGTAACGAAGTGATTGCATCCGTGTTCGGTCGCATTCCTGTTGCCAATGTCGCAGGGTCGGATCATCGCAGGTATCTGATGGAACGCCGGGGGGATGGCGTGCCGATCATCCTTTCGGAAACCCGAGAAGCTACAGGCTTGTTGCCGGAATACGAAGTGATCGACGGGCCGAGCGTGGTGCTCCGCGTTCCCGCAGCGAAGCTTGAACTTGTTCCCGCCGACGCGACAGTCACGGTGCATTCCGGAGGCGAACCCCTTGCCGACATTGAGGTCCTCGCGCTCTTTCCGAACAAGACCTGGTTGCGGGCGAAGACCGATGAGGCCGGCAATGCGGCTCTGGACCTTTACACGACCAACCTGCCAATGACGATCTACGCAGCCGGACCGGGGTACGCGGCCGGGCTTGAGCGTGCATGGACGCCCGACCGGGGTGGCCTGGTGCTCGAACTCAAGCCACTTGAATCCGGCGGCGGCGCGATTTTTTCTCAGGGCACGGGGCAACTTCCTGGGCTGAGTGGACGGCTGAACCCGATACTCGACACTTCCGGCCGCACCTACCTGTATGCAGACAACATCGCGATCGACGAAGGCCGGCAGCAACCAGTGCCGTTTCGTCCGAGCAAACCGATGCGGCTGACGGACGCCCATGGCGCGGAATTGTCGGTCACCATTGTGGAAATCCTCGGGCGGTCCTCCTTGATCGAGTATCGACCGTTCGAATCATGATGATCGCCTGCAGGTTCACGCCAGCCAAGAGTTGGCGTTCCGGCTTCGATTTCCGCCCAGTCTCGCGGATCTGGCCGGTTCGGCGAAGCGGCTAAGGACGAGACTGGCGCGTTCGTGAATGTCGCTGCAACAGGGTGGCGCCGTCAGTGTCCGGCCATGATGGCCAGATGGCACCTGTTCCGGTCGAAGCCGCGAACGCGTTGGTGGCCGAGAGTCGCGTAGAAGCAACGGACGCAGCCTTGGAGAGACGGTGCGCTTGTCCGAGGGTGCCGCAAATTGAAACGGGTTCCGCCCGGGCGGCGCGATCCAGTCCTCCTGCCTTTATGGCGGCGGGTTGCGATCTTTGGCCTTTGCTTCGGCTGGAACCTTCTCGAACGCAATGGAACAACTCGTTATGGTTCGTTCTGATCTTGGCCTTGGCGATCTATCCGGCGTACGAATTCGTCGGTGAAGCTTGATCCATAAATCCACCGGGAGGATTCAGCCGAACACC
>JAJEAC010000036.1 GCA_022824315.1 Silicimonas sp. | reverse complement strand
AATACGCCGACGCCTACTGCCGAATCTCAAGCTACCTGAAGTCCATGGGCTACAAGGGCTACAACCGGTGGAGAAGGCCGAGGTCGCGGAGAGCGCGAAGGCCAAGGCCGACACGAAGCTCACCCCCGACGGGCTGCCGGTCCACAGCTTCCGCACCCTGCTCGACGATCTCTCGGGCATGACGCTGAACCAGCTGCGCCTTCCGGGCCATGGCGAAACCCTGCTGTCCGTCGTGACCGCGCCGACCCCGGTCCAGAAACGGGCCTTCCAGCTGCTTGGAGTGAAGCCGGACCAGAGCGTTCCCATAAGGCTGCCAGGTTGAGCGGTGGCCGCCGGCCAGGAATGCCCCTGAAAAACAAGCAGGATGGCAGCGAATTCGACCGTCAAACCAAAATGAAGTTCCGGTTAATGTGACACAGTCAGCTTGATTTCGACCCGAACGGCGATACCAGCCGTTCGGTCAAACTGCAGAAATCGGTAGAAAGGGCTCTGAGCAGACCTTCGGCGCCCAGGAGACGAATGGCAGCAATCGTAAGTGAGGCACGGTGATCACGTCGCCCCGGCATCCAATCCGAATTGTTTAGCGCCTATGGGCCGCAGCCCCTGGACCTGAAGATCGACCCGGGGTCGAGGAGGACGGGCATGGCGCTTGTCCGAAATGACGGCGAGTCCTGTCCCTTGGCGACGTCGATCCCTGCGATCGGTCCGTCTGCGGCTGCGTTTCCGTTCATGTCCCTTCCTTTCTTGCCGCCGGCCGTCGGCGATACCCTGCGTTCGTTCATGTCCCGCCTCTCCTGTCCTTGCGCAACATCCGGGCCCTGTGCCCCAGCATCCGTTCAGGACGGGCGAGACTGAAAGGGAGGGGCGACCAAGCTTCAGGACGGACCCAAGGTCCGTGGACGACTGGACTGTCCGAACCCTCCCGGCACGGTATCCAGAAGGAATACCGCATTTCAAACGGAAGTTATCCACATTTTCCGCGAGCCAGCAGCAGCTGTGGATAAGTTTGAATTCCAAACATGCAAGGACGGGGGATCCTGCGGGGTGGACTGATGACCAAGTCGGGCAAAATCCGAGAAGACCATCCGGATCAAGTCCTCCATACTCTCGGCAAGACGGATGGCGCTTAGCCTATTCGCAGCGGTGGTGTTTGTTGCGGAGGCTTTTCCGTCATTGTCGCGGACGACCAACCTGCCATAGCGGACCGGGGCACAACATGTCGTTCCATGCTTGACACAATTCGGACCAGTGGCCCATCTCGAAGTTCTAGCGATTTTCGAATTTCGCTTCGCTCATCGTGACTTGTCCCTGCCGTCTTTCGTCTTTCGTCTAAAATTCACGTCTCAGGCTTGATCTGTGGGCAACGGCACCCTGTCGACGGCCGCTATCTCAAGTTGGGCCAGTTTTTCGAGCAGTTGAGACCTGACGTCCGAATGATCCGGGCAATTCCAGAGATTTTCCATTTCGCCAGGGTCCAATTCGAGATCAAAGAGCTCATTTGGACATTTCCCGAGGTACATGGAAAGTCGCCATTTTCCGTGAATTACTGTGTGTACCCTTGGGCGCGTCCCGAAGGCTTCCTGCGTTCTTTGGGTCTCATATTGAATATGCGCGGACTCACGTCCCTCGCCGCCAGCAACGCCCAACACAGCGCCCTGCATCCCCAGCGAGGGCTCGACCCTTGCATGTTCAAGAATTGTTGTGCCAATATCGTGGGTCTGTGCGAGTTTGTCCGTTTGGGTCCCTTGCACGCCTTTCGGATCGGCCCAAATGAACGGCACGTGGGTCAACGTATCATATTGTTCGGCCCCTTTGAAGAGAAGCCGGTGATCCCCAAGGTGGTCTCCATGGTCAGAGGTAAATATCTGCACCGCGGTATCTGCTACATCTGCATCGACGACCGCCTTCCGCACCTTGCCCACGGCATCGTCAACCATCGCGATCATGCCGCATGTCAACGCGCGAGCTTCCAGTGCCTCTTTCTGTGAAATGGCAAGGGTATACCCCGCCCGTTGTCCAAGCGAGGGATCGTTGGCGCGATCGCGTTCGGCGATCTTGACATATTCGGGGGGATCCCAGTCGTTGACCTCATATGCCGCTGGCACGGGCATTTCCTCGGGCTTGTACATATCCCAGTATTTGCCTGGCGGATTGAACGGATGGTGCGGGTCCGGGAAGGATACCATCAGGAAGAAGGGTTTCGGATTGTCCTTGCGGCTTTCGATCCACTCGGCGGCTCGGTCGGCGATATAGCTGGTGGAATAATATTCCTCCGGGACCTTTGTGCGAATTGCTTGCGGAACGGAGTAATCATGCGGAAATTGATGATTCGGACCGCGAAGAGCCAGGATCTCCGGCGCGTTCTCCCTCAACCAGTATTCGTAGTTGCCACCGTTCATTGTGCCGTGACGCACAACGGAATCATAATAGTCAAATCCATAAAACGGCCTCGGGACAACTGCGTTATGCTGATCAACGAACTTGCGCTTTTCGTAGTGATAGCGTTCGTTGTTTAGGTCAGACCGAATGGAGACCGCCATTTCATCTGGGGGTGCACTGAATCCTTCACGGGCTTCAGGAATGTCGATCTGCATGTCGCCGTCCCAGACGTTTTGCAGATGGCTTTTTCCGATGAGTGCCGTGTCATACCCTGCGGCCCGCAGAAGTTCGACGAACGTAACATTGTGGTGCGCCAAGGGAATGCCAAGAGACCGCGTTCCATGACTCGACGGCATCCGGCAAGTCATCAGGCTGGCACGGTTCGGCATGCACACTGGCGACGAAACATAGAATCGATCGTGGTTTACGCCCTCGGCAGCCATCTCGTCGATATTCGGCGTCCGCAAGACCGGATGCCCGTTGCAACCAAGATGGTCGTAGCGCTGCTGGTCAGTGATGAAGAGAATGTAGCTAGGTCGTTCCGTCATGTGGCTGTCCGGTTGTGTATTGTCTTGCTTTGCGCGCCTGGTCAGGCCGGTATCCCGCCTCGGTTGCGAAATGCGTGCAGACCAATGACAACGGCACCCGCCGCGATCGCCGGTCCGTAGAATTCCATTGGGCGCGCAAGGATGAGAACTGCGATCGCTAACCGAATGACGATCTCGGCCGCCCCCAACGCCTTGCGATCAAATGCGGCCAGCGAGCTTGATACAAGGTAGAGAGCCAATCCCAGACGCGCCATCAGGAAGAAAAGCCAGCCTAAGTCGATACTGCCGTCGTAACCTGAAAGGAAGTGTCCATCACTTGGGTCGATGACAGCCTTATCAATCAGCAAGAGTTCAGGATAAGTCGCGAAAACAAACGGGATGGTGAACATTACTACGCCCGATTTCACCGCAGAAAAGCCTGTCTTCATTGGGTCGGCGTGGGTAATGCTCGACGCCGCAAAGGCGGCCAGCGCGACCGGTGGGGTTATGGCGGAAGCCACCGCAAAGTAGAAGATGAACATGTGTGCGGTGAATGTCGCCAGCCCTAGGCCGACCAGCATCGGACCCATCAAAAGGGCGACGTTGATATAGGCAGGTACCGCCGGCATTCCCATGCCCAACAATACTGCCAAGAGCATCGTCAGGAACAACGCGAACAACTGAAAACCTGCTGAGCTTGCCGAAATATTGAAGGAGTTCAGAAAAGCCAGAACATCTACCGCCGCGAACTTTGCGAGGCCGGTGAAGTTCAGGCAGACATCGATCACTGTGACCGCCATAAACATAAGAAACAGCGTAGATATCGTCACACCTGCTTTTGATAGACCGTCGAAGATCTTCCTGGGTCTTGCGCGAAATTCCTTGTCAATGAACATCAACATTAGAAGCAATATGACCGCCCACCATCCTGCAGCGCTGGCGTCCCCCGCAGCATTTTGGAATAGTTCGATGATCCACGGCAGGGATATGATTTTGCAGGCGTCGCCGTTCCATTCGACAACAGCGCCCAACATGATCGAATACCAGCTGCAACCAACAGCGTCCTTAGGTGTCAGGAGCAGGACCAGAACAAGAAGGACCGGCCCGAAGATCTGCAAGAGGTGGAGGCGATCCTCGCCCGTCAAGCGCATATCTTCAGTCAACTCACCGAACGCTTGAATGTTCTGCTTTCGGGCTTGGAATATGACCGAAAGAAAGAGGCAGAAAAAATAAAATATCGCCGGAATGGCTGCCGCAATGATAATCTCGCGATAAGGTACACCGGTCAATGCGGCCATTACGAAGGCTGCAACACCCATGATCGGTGGCATGATTGACCCGCCGGAGGACGCCGCGGCCTCGACCCCACCCGCGAAGACCTTCGAGAAACCGCGCTTCAGCATCATCGGGATCGTGAGGACACCGGTCGACAGAACGTTGACGACCGGTCCGCCGGTAATCGTCCCGAACAATGCCGAAGAGACCACTGCGGCGTGAGCAGGTCCGCCACGCAGGTTGCGGGTCGCCGAAAACGCCAATTTGATTAGCGACTGCCCACCCGCACATTTTCCAAAGAGTGCGCCAAGAATGACATAGGGAAAAACAAGGATCAGAAGAACATTGATGAATCGGCCCAACAAACCTGACGACTGATTGACCAGAGCATCGTGAAAGAAACCTATGCTTGCGGCCAAGCTTCTGGGCTCTTCACTGCTGAGGATTGTAATCAGGTATTTGTTCTGATCCTCGGCGCCAAGGAAGTACCAGTTCAGGACCGTGGCAAACGTGTAGGATGCGATCAAGATTGAGACCAACACAAGTGGCAAACCCCAGACCTTGACGTTGTACCCTAGGAAAACAACGATCGCTCCAAACATTATCAATATCAGCCAGCTGCCCGTCGTGTTCAGACAACCTGGATCGTCTGCGGTGTCGGGGGTCGGCAGCCCATAGAGCTTTGCAAACTCTATCTCTGCTTGAAGCGCCTTCGCCATCAGACGTTCGCGATCGCCTGTGAGTACATCGATAAGGCAAACCGCTTCGATTTCGACCAGGTAAGTCAGCGAAATCGACGCGGCCGCCAATATCAATGCGATGTCAAAGAGCAGCCCCAAGCGTCTGATGCCGGGGGCCTTGTCGGCCCAACTCCGCCACATCGAGTGTTTCAGTGCGACGATCAGCATCATCCAGAAAAAGGCTATTGGGAATAGCCACTCCGTTGAGAACCGCCGCACCCTAAAGAAATCGTTCCCTGTCAGGTCCCTCCAAAGGCCATCCCAACCGGGAATCGCCGGGGTCACATTGACGAGACCCAACAGGACGAATAGCAGAGCCAAAATGTAGACAAGTCGATCCGCGAGCACCCGTGGCTCTGGCGATGTTGTCGACTGAGAGTTGTTTTGCTCAGACATTCGGACCTACCGACCTAAGCGGACTTGGACCGTCGACTTACGGCTTCGCGCAGTCCGGAATCGTATAGCCAGCTTCTTCCCAAGCACGGACAGCGCCAGGATGGAACTTGACAATGTTCGCCCCGCAGAGGCCATTTGCCTCCTCAGAAACGTCACCGAAGTTGAGCGTTGCCATGAACGGCGCCAATGCCCTGATCTCGTCAAGGTTTTCGATGTGCGACCTGGCCAGCTGATAGGCGAGTTCCTCGTCCATGCTCTTGTGGACAAAATCGCCACCTGGCACAGCCTTTCCACGGAACATGTCGTCATCGGAAACGATGGTCCATCCGTCACCCATTGCAGCCTGGATATCCGCCAGCGGCGCGATGAACGGAGTGGAGCCAGGCTTGTTAAGGAACTTCTGGGTCGCTTCAGCTTCAAATGCTCCTTTCGGCATCGAGTACATGGTCATGGCGCCCGCCGCCGACGCCTGCGTTACCCTGGGACCCGGGAACATGACCGGGATAACTGCCGCATCAACCGTTCCGTCGATGATCGCCGCTGGCATCTGACCCCAACTGACGGTTACCGTCTCATAGTCCTCTTCCGACTTCATGCCGGTAAAGAGCTGGATCAGACTGCGCGAGTTCAACGCAGCGGTACCGCGAGGGGGGCCGTTTAGGACCTTAAGTCCCCTCAGATCCTCCCAGCCGCCAATGGCTTTGGCATCATAGGCGTAGAGAGTGAAAATCGAGAATGTATAGGGATATAGCATCTGGATGCTGTGCCCCAGTTCCTTGGCTGTTTCCTTGTCCAGGTTTGAAAACGGGCCAGCAGCCCGAGACAATAGGAATGGCAAAACGAACGGCGCGCTTGCCAAATCGATTTTGCCTTCCGCCAAAGCCAGTGTGTACTTGGTTCCTGTTTGCCCGTCCTTGAGCTGAATGTTTGCGATGCCGCGTTCGGCAGCGTATTCAACCAGTGATGTCGCGGACAGGGCGCCAGCTGTGCCGGCCCCGGCTGCGTTTGAGGTCAGATTTACCTGTGCGTTCACCGGCGAAGCGGCCAATGTGAACGTCGCAGCAATTGCAGCCGCCGTGAAGTTTCTGAGCATTTTGTCCTCCCTTTGCTCCAGTTCTTTGTGGTCGAATCGCGAGTTTCCTGGAACAGTGCGTGGCCCATTCCCGTCAAGTTTCGACGTGCAGTTCCTCGCACCTTGCGCTCGCCGGTTGATGCTCCGCAAGCTCTTCGGCGATTGACGCCCTCTTCGTACCGCCGCCTCGTTGACTTTCGCTATACTTCCACAATTTAGGATCCCAAAATTACCTCTTAGGATCCCAAAGTCAAGGAATTTTGACCGAAACAGAATGAGTGCGTCTTGGTGTCCCTACTGTCCCGTTAAGCTCACGAAGAAACCTGTAAGCATGGACCTCTTGCAAGATACCACAACTGAGCGGGTCTTTCGTCTGTCCTGAATCCGGACTGCTTTTGTGTTGGGCGGCCTGAACCTGATGTCGTCCCCCTGGCATGTTGAAGGTGCCAAAACCACGGCATGCAGAGGAGACAGCCCGTGTCCTTGGGCGACTTCACATCAGACACCTAGGCCCGCTTTCAAGGAGAATCTTTCCCTGGGGGTTAGGTAGACAGGGTCGTTGCCGAGCTCCGGCCCGCAGCAGACCTGAGCGTGCGCGATTGACGCACCAGGACCCTCGCATGGCAGGTTCGTTCAAGGCGCGTAGATCGACCGCGTGACCTTAGCGTTTGGCAGGGGGAGTGTTTGATTTCTGATTGATCCGTTTTGGATTTCCCGGATTGTTCCTGCTGGGTTTGGGTGTTTCTTCCCACGGTTTTCAGACATTGCCGGAGAGTCAGACACGGGTTGGGCTGGGTTGCGTGCTTTCCTTTCTGACAGCCGGAGCATCAATGTTTGGATTCAAGCCGGATCCGGCCAGTTTGTTCGGTTTCAGGGGACTTGGCTCCGGGTTTTCCACATGCCTTTCGACAGGCGCGCGACGGGCGGGCAGTCAGCACGTTTTGGGCAGGGAGCGGCTGCGGTGCGCCATCGACGACCAAGCGAACGCGGCCAGCCTATGCGAAGCGCCTGCGACGTGCATGCGCAACGACAACCGCCGCCGCCGAAATCACTATCCAGCCCAGAAGCACGGCCAGATAGCCAAAGTCCCACCTCGTGCCAGCCATGGCAGCCCAACCGAGTTCACCCATGGCTCGTGTCGGTGTCCATTGTGAGACGACGTTGAGAGCGGGCGGGAGGCCGATGGGTGGCACCCAAAGCCCGCCCAAATAGGCCAGAGGCAGATAGATCAAATTGGCCAGCGGCACCGCTGCACGGGCGGATGCCAGTGACCCCAGTGCAATTCCCATGAAGGTTGCCATGAAAGACGCAATCAAACAGACGACGGCGAGGCGAACCAGGGCCACTGCGCCGACCTCTACCCGACCCAGAGCAAAGGCCAGGGCAACGACAAGTGCCACCGCGACGGTCACGAAGACCAACGACGCCACTACACGTGCGATCCATTGGTTGCCAGCGTGGCCAGGCAGGGTTTGCTGCCATTCGGCAAATGGACATTCGCGATCCTGTGCGACGCTGACGCCGAACTGGAAGAAGCCAACGCCCAGAACTGCGTAGACGGCAAATGCTGCCATGGCGTTGGCCGCCCATTCCCCGTCGCTTTGCGCGCCGAAAAACGCATAGAGCATCGCCGGGAAGAGGACTGTCGGAACCCAGAAACCGGGCTGGCGAATGAGAATCTTGAGGGTGAGCGCGCATTCTGCGCGCAGGTGGCGGGTCACGGGCCAGTCTCCTCTTTACGAATTCGGCTGATCAGGTCCTTGAGGTCAAGCGGCGTCACGGTCAGCCCGCGAAAGGGAAGTGCCTCCACTACCATTTGACGCAGCACTTTGTCGCTGTCGGTGCTTTCCAAGTGCCATCTGGCGTCGTCGTGGACGGCCTGCATCCATTCCGGTGGGACGGTCCCCGGCGGCAGCGAAAACGTCACTCGGCTCACCGTCGTACGCTGGCGAATGTCGCGGATGCGCCCCTCCAGCACCGACTCGCCCCGGTCGACGAGCGTAATCGAATCGCAGACGGCCTCGATTTCGTCCCAGTGGTGGGACGTGAGAATCAGGGACCCTCCTTGGTCAAGAAATTCACGGACGACTTCCTGAAAGCTCTCATGCGCGGCGCTGTCGAGACCGGTTGTGGGCTCGTCCAGAAAGACCAGCTTCGGTGCCCCCACAAAGACAAGTGCAAGCGCCACGCGACGCATTTCCCCACCCGAGAACCCAGCAACGCGGCGGTCGGCGAGCTGCCCAAGTCCGAAACGTACCGCAATTTCATCGATCCGGGCAGGCGTGCGGTAGCGGGCCGCGGCGTAGCTGAGGATTTCGCACGGTGTCAACTGCTCGGGAAAGCCGGTCGATTGCGGTGTCGCTCCGGTCAGCGCACGGGCCTGCGGGCTCCCGGCGCGGTGGCCGAAAATCAGAACCTCTCCTGCATCAGGAACGCGCAATCCCATCAGCATTGTCAGTGTGGTGGACTTGCCAGCGCCGTTGGGACCCAACAATCCGAGCGCCTCGCCCGGAGCGACATCGAGGTCGATGCGTGAAACGGCGCGGACGGTGCCGAAGCGCTTGGCCAAACCGCGAGCGCGAATTGGGACATTGGCGTGCACCTGCGGCATATGCGGCCCTGAAACTTGAGAATTCACTGTCACCGCGTATATTCGGCGCGATGTCCCGTGCCGAGACAAGTTGCGTATCTGACGCGAGAATTTCCGCGAACAGCA
>JAJEAC010000039.1 GCA_022824315.1 Silicimonas sp. | reverse complement strand
GGCCCGGGAAGCAAGCTGAGTTTGGGGAATTATATACGAATGTCCCATTGAGACTTCACATTGACTTCACGGGTCGTCGAAGTGGCCAACGCCAACGCTCCCCGCCGTGCAGATGCGCCAATCCCGGACGCCGCGTCATGTCTGCCCCTGCAGCGGGGCGGTTCGGCAGGGCCGCAGCCCTGCAACTCTGTTGCCGAGATCGGAAAGGCAACGCCTCGCCCTCATGCACGGTCTTCCCGCCACGTTTCCACCGCGAGCGCAACCTCGAAATCGAACGATGGGACCTTCGTACATAATTCCCTGAGTTTGCATGCGGGTCGCCTCATCATGCCCTTGCCGAACAGGGAATGTCGTGTTTCGGTGAGAGGGTCGCCGCAATGACCCGGATGTCGATGCTTGCGATATGGGACCTGCAGATCTTATATTGCGAGCCGTGAAAGGGCCCGCATGAACTATCTCGAGTTTGAAAAGCCTCTCGCGGAAATCGAAGGCAAGGCGGAAGAGTTGCGCGCGATGGCGCGCTCGAATGCCGGGATGGATATCAAGAAGGAAGCGAACCAGCTGGATTCGAAGGCGAAATCGCTTCTGGCCGATCTCTACAAGAACCTGTCCCCTTGGAGAAAGTGCCAGGTCGCGCGCCATCCCGACCGGCCTCATTGCACCGATTACATCGAGGCCCTGTTCACCGAGTACACGCCACTGGCAGGCGACAGGAACTTTGCCGATGACCAGGCGGTGATTGGCGGGCTGGCGCGATTGAATCACCGCCCCGTGATGGTGATCGGGCATGAGAAAGGCAAGAATACACAGGCCCGCATAGAGCGCAATTTTGGCATGGCGCGCCCAGAGGGCTACAGGAAGGCCGTACGGCTCATGGATCTCGCGGATCGGTTCAACGTACCCGTGGTGACCCTTATCGACACACCGGGCGCCTATCCCGGCAAGGGTGCGGAGGAGAGAGGCCAGTCCGAGGCAATTGCGCGGGCAACGGAAAAGTGCCTGAAGATCGGGGTTCCGCTCGTGAGCATGGTGATTGGTGAAGGCGGCTCTGGCGGGGCGGTGGCAATTGCGACCGCGAATCGCGTCGCGATGCTGGAGCACTCGGTCTATTCGGTGATTTCTCCAGAAGGTTGCGCGTCAATTCTCTGGAAGGATGCCGAAAAGATGCGGGAAGCGGCCGAAGCCCTTCGATTGACAGCCCAGGACCTGCACCGTCTCGGCGTGATCGACCAGATCGTCCGTGAACCCATAGGCGGCGCGCATAGAAACAAGGGGGCGACCACGAAATCCGTGGGGAAATGCATCGAGAAGTTCCTGGAGCAGCTGTCGGGGATGTCACGGGAGGGGCTGATCGAGGAGCGGCGTTCGAAGTTCCTGTCGATGGGACAGGGCAGCTTGGCCGCATAGGCCATGATAGCAGTCTGGAATTCAAGATGGCGGAGAGTGCGGCAGGTTTCGCTCGAAACGCTCCGGCTTTCAGCCAATCACGTGGTCGCGGTGAACGAATTTCCAGACCGTCGTTGAGAAGCCGAGCATGGCCGTTGGGTTCGCACCCGTTGTTTCGCAGACCCGAGCATGCAGGTGGCGCTTTGGCCGCGGCACCGGGATTGCCCGCTCAGGCCCGGCCTAACCGTCCCGCAGGATCTCGCGGATCCGGTTGCCGAGTTCCTGTTGCCATGGGCCGCGCATTTCCTTGACCCGTGCGACGTAGGCGTCGTTCTTCTCCAGCGGGAGGGTTGGATCATAGGAATCCGCGACTTCCAGCATCGCGCGATGGTCCAGGTCGTTGAATGCCTCGACCATCTTTCTGGACTTTGCCCGAGGTATGCCAAGCGCCTCGTACGCGGAGCGCCCGACCCGAAGCGAACTGTCATAGGTTTCGCGGATTATGTCCCTGCATCCGACCGCCCAGAGGTCGTACACGTGGTGCCGGTTCCGCGCGCTTGCAATGACGTGAAGGTCCGGGAAGTTCTGGACCGCGTATTTCGCGAGTTGCGTGACGCTGTCCACGTCGTCGATCGCGATCACCAGGACCCTTGCCCGGTCAATGCCCGCAGCCTTCAGGAGGTCCGGACGGGTTGCGTCCCCGAAATACACTCTCGCCCCGAGCCTTCGCAGCATGTCAATCTGCTTGGAATCGTAGTCGATGACGGTCGTCTTGTATCCCGCTGCAAGGAGCATTCGGTCAACAATGGTGCCGATCCGGCCATATCCGGCGATGATGACCTCGCCAAGCTCCTCGATCTCGTCCTCGTCGCGCGCTTCCTCGTTGATGAAGCGGTCCGTGACCACCCGCTCATGGACGATGAAAAGCAAGGGTGTCAGCAGCATCGAGATGGCAATCACGAGAAGCAACTGGTCGGCAATGGCGTTCGGCAGGACGGCATTGGCAACCGAAAAGGAAAGCAGCACGAAGCCGAATTCACCAGCTTGGGAGAGGGCCATTGCAAGAAGCCAGCGATCCGGCCCCCGGAGTCCGAATGCCGTGCCAAGCAGAAAGAGGATTGCGCCCTTGATCGCGATCAGGCCGAGCGTAAGGCCGATCGTGACCACAAGGCTTTCCCACAGGAGCGCGAAGTTGATGCCTGCCCCGACCGTGATGAAGAAGAGGCCGAGCAGGAGCCCGCGGAACGGGTCGATGTCGCTCTCGAGTTCGTGGCGGTACTCGCTGTTGGCAAGCACGACGCCCGCGATGAATGCGCCAAGCGCCGGGGAAAGGCCGACGAGCACCATCAGGAGAGCGATGGTGACGACGATGGCAAGGGCGGTTGCAACGAAGATCTCGCGCAGGCCCGTGACCGCGATGAACCGGAGCGCGGGGCGTGTCAGGTAGATTCCTCCGAGAATCACGATGCCGACCGCACTCAGCGTCACAACGGCCGTTTGCCAGCCGTTCATTCCCTCTACGAGGCTCAATGACGGGCCGTGACCCTCCGTACCCGATGTTGCCGCGAATCCCGCCAGTTCGGGAATCGCCAACAAGGGCACAACCGCGAGGATCGGGATGACGGCGACGTCCTGGGTCAGAAGGACAAAGAACCCGGACTCGCCGCCCGGGCTCTTCAGCAGACCCTTTTCGGTCAGAGTCTGCAGCGCGATCGCCGTCGAGGAGAGCGCCAGCACGAGACCGATGGCAATCGAAACGTTCCAGGGTTGCCCTAGCGTGTTGGCCAGGCCCGCCACGACGCCTGTCGTCAGCAGTATCTGGCCCCCTCCCAGCCCAAGCACCTTGAGCCGCATCTGCCACAGGTATCTCGGTTCCAGCTCGAGCCCGATGAGAAACAGCATCATGACGACGCCAAGTTCGGCAACCTGCTGGATCGCATGCACGTCGACATCGAGCAGCGCAAGAACCGGGCTGATCGCGACGCCCGCGATGAGGTAGCCGAGAACCGAACCTATTCCGAGTCGCGTGGCAATGGGTACGGAAACGACGCCGGCGATCAGGAAAATGAAGGCAAGGAGAAGGATGTCGGTCATGCAATCTAATTGCAGGGTTCCGGGCGTTCTGAAAAGGCGAAAGCTTGCGGTGCCGGTAGAATCTTTCCGGTTCCATGTCCGGGACGCACATTTTCTGCTTTCCTGCATGCCAGTCTTTGATATCGTTCGAGAATGTCCCGGCGACCCGAATTGAATTCCTAGGAGGATCAAGATGAGCACAGTCTCCATGACGGTGAACGGCAAGGCTGTATCCGCCGATGTCGAAGGCCGCACTCTTCTTGTCGACTACATTCGCGAGCACCTGCGCCTGACCGGCACGCATGTCGGATGCGACACGAGCCAGTGCGGCACCTGCGTGGTTCACGTGGACGGCAAGGCGGTGAAGTCCTGCACAATGCTGGCCGCCGCGGCCGAGGGCGCGGAGGTCACGACCATCGAGGGCGTGGCGAACGGCGACCTGCACCCAATGCAGAAGGCATTCAATGACAATCACGGGCTACAGTGCGGTTTCTGCACGCCTGGCATGATCATGAGCGGAATCGACATGGTCAATCGCTACAAGGCTGAAGGAAGGCAGCTCGACGAGGCCGCGATACGTCATGAGCTTGAAGGCAATATCTGCCGATGCACCGGCTACCACAACATCGTGAAGTCGATTGCGCAAGCCGCCAGCGAGATGTGAGGAGGGCGACAGATGAGTGAAGGAATCGGTGCACCGGTCAAGCGCAAGGAAGACAAGCGCTTCATCACCGGCAAGGGCAAGTATACCGACGACATCAGGATGGAGAACCAGGCCTACGCGGCGTTCGTCCGGTCTCCGCACGCACATGCAGAGATCAAGGGAATCGAGACGTCCGCAGCCGAGGAGATGAGCGGCGTCATCGCCGTTCTGGACGGCGCGCAACTGACCGGTGACGGCATCGGCAACCTGATCTGTGGCTGGGCTATCTCGTCGAAGGACGGAAGCCCGATGAACATGGGTGCATGGTCGGCGCTGGCTACCGAGAAGGTACGGTATGTTGGCGACGCGGTGGCCGTCGTCATCGCGGAAAGCAAGGACGAGGCTCAGGCGGCAGCCGAGTCGGTCGAGGTGAGCTACAACGAGCTTCCCGTGGCGGCGAACATCGCGGCCGCTCTCGCCGATGGTGCTACGGAAATCCACGACAACGCACCCGGCAACGTGATCTACGATTGGGAACTCGGCGACGGCGACGCGACCGATGCTGCCCTCGCGGGTGCGGCTCATGTCACGGAAATGGACATCTCCAACAACCGCCTCGCCCCGAACGCGATGGAGCCCCGGTCTGCGGTTGCGACCTACGACGACGCGGAGGACCACTACACGCTGTATTCGACCAGCCAGAACCCGCACGTGGCGCGGCTGGTGCTGAGCGCCTTTTACCAGGTTGCCCCCGAGCACAAGCTTCGCGTGATCGCGCCTGATGTGGGCGGTGGGTTCGGATCGAAAATCTACATCTACCCGGAAGAGATCGTCTGCCTCTGGGCGTCGATGAAGACCCGGCGCTCCGTCAAATGGACGGCGGAGAGGACGGAGTCCTTCCTGACCGATGCCCACGGACGCGATCATGTCACCAAGGCGCGGATGGGCTTCGATGCCGATGGCCGGATCGTGGGCTTCAAGGTCTCGACCAAGGCGAACTTCGGTGCCTACATGTCGCTCTTTTCGAGCGCTGTGCCGACATATCTCTACGCGACGCTGCTTTCGGGAACTTACGACATCCCGGCGATCCATTGCGAAGTCCTGGCGTGCTACACGAACACCGTGCCCGTGGACGCCTATCGCGGTGCAGGTCGGCCGGAAGCGTCGTTCGTCGTGGAGCGCCTGATGGAGACGGCCGCACGCGAGATGGGTAAGGACCCGGCGGAATTGCGGCGCGCAAACTTCGTCAAGGATTTTCCGTACCAGACCCAGGTCATAATGAACTACGACTCGGGAGATTTCGAAGGCAACATGAACCAGGCCATGGAGGCTGCCGACTGGGCCGGCTTTGCGGCGCGCAAGGCAGAGGCCGCCAATCGCGGCAGGCTTCGCGGTATCGGCATGGCGTGCTACATCGAGGCCTGCGGAATCGCGCCTTCGGCTGCGGTTGGCTCGCTTGGGGCCGGCGTCGGTCTCTGGGAATCGGCGGAAGTTCGCGTGAACCCGGTCGGAACGATCGAAGTGCTGACCGGTTCGCACAGCCACGGGCAGGGGCACGAGACGACCTTTGCGCAGGTCGTGGCGGAGCGTTTCGGCGTGCCGCTCGACAGCATCCAGATCGTCCATGGCGACACGGACAAGGTGCAGTTTGGAATGGGTACATACGGGTCGCGCTCAGGTCCTGTCGGCATCTCGGCGATCGTCAAGGCCTGCGACAAGGTCGAGGTGAAGGTGCGGAAGATCGCGGCGCATCTGCTGGAATGCAATCCGGACGAGCTGGTGATCGAAGACAGCCAGGTCAAGGTGCCCGGGACCAACAAGGCGCTCGGCTGGCACGAGGTGGGGCTTGCGGCCTACACCGCGCATAACCTGCCCGCCGACATGGAGCCCGGCCTGAAGGAGGGGGCATTCTACGACCCCGAGAACTTCACCTTCCCGATGGGCTGCTTCATTGCCGAGGTCGAGATCGATCCGGGCACCGGAAAAACCGACATCGTGAAGTTCGTGGCCTCGGATGATTTCGGGGTGATCATCAATCCGATGATTGTCGAAGGCCAGGTTCATGGCGGCATTGCCCAGGGTGTCGGGCAGGCCTTGCTGGAAGAGATGGTTTATGACGAGAGCGGCCAGCCGGTATCGGGATCCTACATGGATTACACGATGCCGCGAGCCGAGGACGTGCCGAGCTTCGTAGTCGAGCATCACAATACCCGTTGCACGACGAATCCCCTCGGCATCAAGGGCTGCGGGGAGGCTGGGGCAATCGGTTCGCCGCCGGCTGTCATCAACGCGATCACTGACGCCATCGACAACAACGACATCAGCATGCCGGCAACGTCCGCAAAGGTCTGGGCTGCAATCCAGGTGTCCGGCACCAGAATGGCTGCGGAATAGGGAGAGAGGCGATGCATTCACTGAACTACCACAAGGCGTCCAACGCATCGGAAGCCGCAAGGCTTCTTTCCGGAACGGAGGACGGGAAGTTCCTTGCCGGCGGCCAGACCCTTATTCCTGCCATGAAGACGCGCCTTGCCGCGCCGTCGGACCTCGTTGACGTGTCAGGCGCGGCGGATTTGCGCGGGATCACGGTCTCGGGACGAGAGGTGAGAATTGGGGCTGCGACAACGCATGCGGAAGTCGCGGCCGACGACGCGTTGCGCAAGGTCTGCCCGTCAATTTGTGACATGGCCGCGAATATCGGCGACCCGGCGGTTCGCCATCGTGGAACGATCGGGGGCTCGATCGCCAACAATGATCCTGCGGCGGACTACCCTGCAGCGATGCTTGCCCTGGGGGCCACGATCAAGACGGCTAGCCGAGAGATTGCGGCGGATGAGTTCTTTGTCGGTCTCTTCGAGACCGCACTCGAAGACGACGAACTCATCACGTCGATTGGTTTCACGGCCCCGGCTGCCGGCGCCTACGCCAAGTTTCCGAACCCCGCATCGCGTTACGCGATGTGCGGCGTCTTCGTTGCAAGAGGTGACGACGGAGTTCGCGTCGGGGTCACCGGGGCCAGCGCGGACGGCGCATTCCGGGCGGGCGACTTGGAGGCGGCGCTTGACGGCGCGTTCTCCGTCGACGCGCTGGACGGCATTTCGGTGAATGCGGAAGAGATGTTGTCCGACATTCACGGCGATGGCGTCTATCGCGCCAATCTGGTTTCCGTCATGGCCAAGCGCGCTGTCGCCGCCGTCAGTTGAGCTTTTTGATTGCGCGCCGGCCCCAACGGGCCGGTGCAAGTGTTGTTGGGGATGTGTGCCCAGTCGGGATGTGCGTTAAACGCGCATCGCCATTCGGGCTCCGCCCAACCTCCCTTTCGTCCGCGTTGCGTCGGGGCACATGGCAGTCGATGCCCGGCGTGCCGCCGGACGTGCGCTGCGCGAAATCCGCAGATGGGAGCGTGGCCATGCCGGGAGCGCTGGCGTAAGTCGGCTTCGAGACATGGCGGAGGCCAACGTCGGCGTAGTCGCGGGGCGGCGGGTTGGCGATCGGGCAACGTGGCCTGTTCCGTTCATCTGGGCGGTCCCTCGGTGTTTCCGTCGAAGGGCGTGACGGCTGCAGAAAGAGTGGGGAATTATATGCAAGAGTCACATGGTTCGATTCTGGCATTGCGCTCACGGTGGAAACGCGGCAAGAAGACCGTGCATGAGGGCGAGGCGTCCGGGATTGGCGCATCTGCACGGCGAGGAGCGTTGGCGTTGGCCACTTCGATGACCCGTGAAATCAATACGAAGCCACGATGTGACTTTCGTATATGATTCCCAAAGAGTGTGAGCCCACGGCGACCAAAGAGAGTCTGCCAGCGCCGGTGCCGTCGGGTAGAATGGGTCAGTCACGTCAAGAAAATGGCCTTCCAGACATTTGAGCCGCATATGCGCCAAGACTTGGCGCAACCCGAATGCCCGCCCGAAGTTACCGGCGGGTCGTTGATGGATGGCCGATGTCGTGCCAATGGGGGAGCTACTTCATGACGCAGCCAACGGGCTTTACGCGGGCCCCCTGGCCGGAGTAGATGGAGACGAAGAAGGCGGGAATGGAGACGGCGATGCCGCCGGATGACACGAAGCCGAATGCAGACTCGACCGCTGCGGACCTGACGCACCCCGAAAGTCGGCACGTCAGTGTGTTCGGGCAGCTTGGTGACGACATGGCGGCGTTCCGGGCTGGCGTCGTCGAACGCATCGAAAGCGGCAACGCCGCAAGCACGTTGCAGGAAATGAAGATTTCCAGGATCCGGATGCAGATGGCCATTTTCCTTTCGGCTGTCCTGATCCTTCTCATCGCGCTTTGGAGCTTGTTCGGACTGACGATCATCACGGAACCTGCCGCCGACAACGTCCAAACGGTTGCACCAGCCCCGCATTCCGAAACGGGATAGATGCCCCCGGACAGGGACAGGGGCTTGGCCAAGGAGACGGACGGCATTCGCGCCAATGTGACCGACCGCGACTTGTTGGCGCAGGGCAGCCGCGTTCGAGAAGATTCTTCTTGGCTTCCGCATAACCACGTGATTACCTGTCCGGAAAAGAGTGCCTGGGGGCAGGCATGAGGCAGGCAAATGCAGGACTTCGGACGACTCTCCGACGGGGCGGGAGAGCCCCTCGCCGACAACGCGACGGGTCACGATCTCCATGAAATTCCGATGGTCGCGCGTCGCGCCAACGTGACGGTCTCCGATAGTCGACCCGCCAGCACGTTCGGCAAGCTTCGCGACGACCTGGCCGAGTTCCGCGCGGACCAGGTAAAGCGCCTTTCCGCGGGAGGCGGGGCGACTGCCGACCATCGAGAGCGGCAGGGCGGCACGGTCGCCAATCCCAGGCCGGGAACGGCGGGCCGCTTCGAATGGCGGGAATTCCCGATCGCGCTGGTTCCGATGCAGCTTCTTCTTGAACTTGCAATCTCCTTTGGCATCGCTGCTGGCCTAATCATGTTTTGGCGCATCTTCGGACCCGCGATCGTCGCAGCGATTGTCGGCCAGCCCGTCCAGTAGGCACGGTGCACGACAGCTGCGTGTGGACACTCCGTTCCGGCACTTCCCGAAGTGCACCCCCAAAGCCCCGGGGACGCCTTGCTCGCGTTTCCGGCAGCGGCCATGACGCCCGACCACCTCAAATCGTCCTTCGTCCGGACGCATGGGAGTGCATGCCGGGGCGCTTCTGCCATCTTTGCAACGCAGACCTGCAGCAGCGGGTCGAGACCTGCAGTCGGCAAGGTTTCAGTCTCAGGCACGCCCTGCAGATCAGCGACCTGAAGGTCGTCCGAATCGCAACCCCGGAACCGGCCGACTATTCTTCAGTGCCGGGCAGCATGTCTTGCGCCGATCGGAAAGGGCGCTCACCGCATGTTTCCGTCGGGTGACGGGCGGCGAGTATTCGGGGCTTCTTCGCCTCCGAGCGAAGTCGCGCAATTGCGGCGGCAACTTTCACGTCGGATGTGCGCATGTTTAGGCGCGTTCCGGCGGAGTACGGACAACGCGCCGTCGTTGCGGCGGGTGGAGGGCGTCGAATTCAAGTTGCCCTCGATCCGCGATGAAGCGCGACACCATCAATGGCGGGCGCCTGTGCCCCTGTTGCAGAAAGTTGCGAATCGGTCAGGCAGTGGTGGCAGGCGGGGCGCTGAAATTGGGAAACGTCATGCCGCAGGGCTACTGCCAGATGGCCCTTGCCGGACGAAGTCGGACATGCCCAGGGGCAAAGCAGCCACATGAGCGGATTGATCGCGTTGTGGCTTGGGCGCAGTCCTTCACCGATGTCACGCGAGGTCCAGCGCAATTGGCGGCTGCTTGGGCCACAACTGTCATGGGCAAACCTGGGCTCAAATCGTTTGCGTGCTTGAATAGACCGATTCCCGGACCTTCATGACGACAAGCTCGATGACAGTCGGGCAGCGGGTTTTGACCGGATGCTCCGAAAGGTGCAAGACGGTTTCAAGGGCGGCATGAATGCCGGGAAACTCGTCAAGATGACTGGCTGATTAAGGGTCATCGCGATCTGTGAACTGGCACCTCTCCTGCTGTCGGATGCATTTCGCACGATGTAGAGCGGCGGACGCGGCACACGGTACCATGTGCGGCTGCCCGAAGTGCAAGGGCGGCTTGGCCCGACCGAGGCAGCGTTCTTGACGGCTCCGTGTCAAAGGCCAAGACTTGGCGCAGATCCCTGCCGGTCGTCGTACTTGCTGCAAGGCGGAAGAGCGTTGGGCGCCGCTGGCAACGGGTCGCGCCGCAGTGCGGGCAATCGGCGATTTAGGGGCTGATCAGTTTGGCCTGTCGCACGATGACTTCGGCCTGTCGGACGCTCGCGATGTCAACGAGCCTTCCCTTGTAGGTGGCGGCACCGGACCCTGAACGTTGCGCTTCCTCCATCGCGGCAAGAATTTCCCTGGCCTCGTTGATCGCCTCCTCTGACGGTGTGAACACCTCGTTGGCAAGTGCGACCTGCCTTGGGTGGATCGCCCACTTGCCAACCATTCCAAGCGTTGCTGATCGCAGCGCCTGTGCACGGAAGCCCTCGTCATCGGAAAAGTCCCCATAGGGCCCGTCGACCGGAAGCACGCCGTGGGTCCGGCAGGCGGCCACGATCGCGGTCTGCGCCCAGTGCCAGGGGTCGGACCAGTATTTCTCGCCGTCCCGCGTCATGTAGTAGTTTTCCTGGGTGCCTCCGATACCGGTCGTCTGCATGCCCATAGAGGCGGCGAAGTCTGCCGCCCCGAGACTCATGGCCTTGAGACGAGGGGAACTCGCTGCGATCTCCTCTACGTGGGAGATGCCGGCGGCGGTCTCGATGATCACCTCCAAGCCAATGCGTTTGGTTCTTCCCGTGGCGGATTCCACGGCGGACACAAGGGCATCGACGGCATAGGCATCGGCCGCGCATCCGACTTTCGGAATCATGATCTGGTCCAGGCGTTCGGAGCAGTTTTCGAGGAGATCGATCACGTCCCGGTACCAGTAATGCGTGTCGAGCGCGTTGATGCGGACAGAAAGGGTCTTCTTGCCCCAATCCACATTGCCAATGGCCTCGATGACGTACTTCCGTGCTTCGGTCTTGTCGCTCGGCGCCACAGAATCTTCGAGATCAAGGTTGATCACGTCCGCCTCGGATGCCGCCATTTTTTCGAAAATGGATGGCCGCGAACCGGGCCCGAAGAGCTGGCATCGGTTCGGGCGATCCGGGGCGGGGGGTTGCGGACGGAAACTCATGGACGGCACGGCCTTCTCTTGGCTTGGTCGCGATCTGAATAGTATGTTGCGCTGCAGCATGCAAATCTGTTGCGCTGCGGCATCTTGGTCGAGCAATTTTCATCGAAACTTTTGCCAAAATGAAAGCGATAATTCGCCAAATATCAAAATTTGGGCGGCAAATGGAAGGATTTTCCTCAGGGGACGCCTAAAATCGCGAGACGTGGGAGGATGCAATGATTCGCAAGCCATATCTGCTCTTTCTTGGCGATGCGCCTGATCAGCTCGCCGCAAAGGTCGCACAGGGCATAGCCGACTGGCGGCCGGAGAATGTCGTCGGACAGTTGCGGTTGGACGGCTGCAAGGCCGATGTTGGTGTGCCCGATCTGGACTTGAACGACGCTTGGGAAGCGGGCGCACGCACATTGGTCGTCGGTGTGGCAAACCGGGGCGGGTTCATTCCGGAGTCTTGGCTCGATGTGCTGAAGGAAGCTCTGGAAATCGGGTTCGACCTGGCAAACGGCCAGCACAACCTGCTGCGTGACCAGGACATCCTGCGGGAGATTGCGCAGCGGAATGACCGAACGCTCCACGACGTGCGGGTTCCTACCGTGGCCTATCCTATCGCGAACGGAAAGAAGCGTACGGGCAAGCGCTGCCTGGCGATCGGAACGGACTGTTCAATTGGCAAGATGTACACCGGCCTCGCCATGGACCGTGAAATGAGCACGAGAGGCATGAAGTCGACCTTTCGGCCGACCGGCCAGACAGGAATCCTGATCACGGGAAGCGGCGTGCCTCTCGATGCCGTTGTCGCGGACTTCATGGCAGGAGCGATCGAATGCTTGACGCCCGACAACGATTCCGACCACTGGGATCACATCGAGGGGCAGGGCAGCCTTTTCCACGTTTCCTATTCTGGCGTGACAATGGCGCTGATTCACGGCGGTCAGCCGGATGCCATCATACTGGCCCATGAGCCGACCCGGACACATATGCGGGGCTTGCCGCATTACGGATTGCCAGCGCTCGAAGAGCTTCGCGACGTGGCGCTTCCACTTGCGCGGGTTGCGAACCCGGATGTGCGAATCTGCGGGGTTGCGGTGAATACGAGCGCGCTGGACGATGATGAGGCCGCAAGCACTTGCGAAGAGATCGAGGAACGGATGGGTCTGCCGACGGTGGATCCCTTTCGGCACGGGGCGGCTCGCCTTGTGGACGCGCTGGGGGCGATCTGACGCTGCTGGGTGCGTGTTCGGATCGATGTGCGGCGGTGACCGCGACGGGCCTCGCCACGCATTGGGACCGATCATCCGGCAGTAATTTCTGTGCGCAACTTCCGGGACTGAGATGCAGGAAAGATTCGATTCAATGGAGATACGCACGAATCCCGAGACGTTCCGGCTGGCCGAAACATTTGCGATCTCGCGTGGATCTCGTGATGTCGCCGAGGTTCTGACCGTTCGCATCGAGGAGCACGGGATGGTTGGACGGGGCGAGTGCGTACCCTATGCGCGCTACGGCGAATCCATGGACTCGGTCTCGGATCATGTTGTTGGTCTGCCGCCTGACCTGACCCGCGAGGGGCTCCAGGAAACCCTGCCGGCCGGCGCGGCGCGAAATGCCCTCGACTGCGCGCTTTGGGATCTTGCGGCAAAGCAGTCAGGAGTGCGGGCGTGGCGGCTGGCCGGACTCCAAAGGCCCGGCCCCGTGGTCACCGCGTTCACGCTGTCGCTCGACACCCCGGAGAGGATGGAGGCGTCCGCCCGAAGGTGCGCCGGGCGTCCGCTGCTGAAGGTGAAGCTGGGTGGCGAAGAAGACATGGCCCGGCTTGAAGCCGTTCGGCGCGGCGCCCCTGACACGCGGATCATTGTTGATGCGAACGAGGGATGGAGCGCCGAGCTCTATTTGGAGTTGGCACCGCACCTGGTGCGGCTCGGCGTCCAACTGGTCGAACAGCCCTTGTCTGCCGGCAAGGATGGAATGCTCGCCGAGATCGAGCGACTGCTGCCGGTCTGCGCGGACGAGTCGGTTCATGACAGGGCGACCTTGCCTGCGCTCAAGGGCAAGTACGATGCAGTGAACATCAAGCTCGACAAGGCTGGCGGCCTGACGGAGGCGTTGGCGCTCAGGGATGCCGCACGCGAGCAAGGTCACGACATCATGGTTGGATGCATGGTCGGCACGTCGCTTGCCATGGCACCGGCAATCCTCCTCGCGCAAGGTGCGACGGTGGTTGACCTTGACGGGCCGCTTCTTCTGGCCGAAGACCGCGACCATGCGCTGGAATATGAAGGCGGACGCGTGCATCCGCCGCGGCCTGAACTATGGGGGTGAGCGATGAGCCGCATCGTGTACGTCAGTGGAGACTACGTTCCCGAAGATGAGGCTCGCGTGTCGATATTCGATCGCGGGTTTCTCTTTGCTGACGGCGTCTACGAAGTGACCAGCGTGCTTGACGGCAAGCTGATTGACTTCGCCGGACACGCGGAGCGGCTTGAGAGATCCTTGGGCGAAATCGAAATGGCCTCGCCCTTCTCCGGAGAGGAGCTGGCCGAGGTCTTCCGCGAACTGGTTCGGCGGAACGCGCTGACCGAAGGCATGGTCTATCTCCAGATCACGCGTGGCGCAGACAGGGACCGGGACTTCGACTGCCCTGCGCCCGAACTCGTGCCGCCCACGGTGGTGGCATTCACGCAGACCAAGAACATCGTCGACAGCCCGGCCGCGAAGACAGGGATCAGGGTGATCACGATCGATGACCTTCGCTGGGCACGCCGCGACATCAAGACGGTCCAGCTTCTCTATCCCGTTCTTGGCAAGAAGATGGCCAAGGATCAGGGCAAGGACGATGCCTGGATGGTCGAGGACGATGTCGTGACCGAAGGCACCTCTAACAACGCCTGCATCGCTCGCGAGGGCAGGATCATCACGCGTGATCTGTCGGAAAAGATCCTGCACGGCATCACCAGGAAAGCCGTGCTGGCGTTTGCGCGAGAGGCGCAGCTTATGGTCGAGGAGCGACCGTTCACGGTGGACGAGGCCAAGGGCGCGGACGAGGCATTCATTACCTCCGCAACAACGTTCGTGATGCCGGTCGTCGAAATTGATGGCGCAAGGATCGGCGACGGAAAGCCCGGTCCGGTCGCAACCCGGCTTCGCGAAATCTATATTGAGGAATCCCGGAAGTCGGCATTTTAGCGCCCTTGTTCCGCTCCCGCGAATCTGGGCTGCGCGGCTGAGACCGCTGCTGATGCGGGACGGCTACCGAGCGACCGCGGGTCACGTGGCGCGGCATTGGCGCTGACGCAAGGGATCGGGTTCCTTGACGTGACGCAGGACGCCTTGCGCCAGAAGTCTGCAATTTCCCGGAGACTGATCCGACTTGTGGCGGCAACCGTTCCACCACGTGCCAATCTCATTGTTTGGCTTGAACTGCACCCTCGGGCGGGTCGGTTCGAAATTTCGTCTTGTCGACATGCGGCGATTGCGTCCACCGTCCGTGAAATTTTTGGCGATGGTGTTGGCTCGGGACCGCGCCGGAGCCTCGAAGGTACGGACGGCGGAGGAACTCCCGCCAAGGACAAGCCATCACGTTCCCGGTCATTCCCGACCCGCAGCCTGTGTTGGAGAAACTATAGGCGTCTGGAGAACAACATTTCTCCGCGAACCATCAGATGTCGACCGTGAGTCCCTTGCCAACCCTGTCATACTTGGCGTCGAGTGCCTTTATTGCATTTACGTTGCCTGCAGAGCGGCCGTGTTCGTCAAATTCGAGCGTGTTCGCGAGAAACGTCTCGGTGATCGCCTTGGCAAGTTCTGGGCCGACGACGCGTGCACCCATAGTGATGATCTGTGCATTGTTGGACAGCGCTGCGCGTTCGGCCGAGTAGGTGTCGTGGCACTGTGCGGCACGAATGCCCGGGACCTTGTTGGCAGAAATTGCCACGCCAATCCCGGTTCCGCAGACCAGAATTGCCCGCTCGTATTCGCCCGCGATCACTGCGGATGCGACCCGGTCCGCGAGATTTGCGTAGAACGGATCTGGCCCGTTCTGGGTACGTGAGATCTCCTCGACGTGAAATCTGCCTTTCAGGTACTCGGCGAGGGTATTGGCGAGACCTTCGCCCGCACTGTCTCCTGCAATCGCGATTCTCATCCGACCTCCGCACCGAAAGTCCGCCCGTTCAGGACGGGTGGGAAAGCGCACACCCCCTCTTTGCCGCCACGGGATAGCTTTGACAGATTTCAGCCGAGTCCGCAAGGATCTGGCATCGAACTGGGGAACCAGTTCGGTGGTCGGCGAACGCCCCTTCGCCTCGGGCAGTTCAATTGCTGTCTCTGTGCAAGACGAGAGATCGAAAGGGACGCCAGAACCGCTGCGTGCCAGCGCGTCCCAAACCGGGGATGGTGGTGCCATTCAGATGACTGACGCGCATTGGTCGAGGATTCCAAGATAGCCTTCGGCGTCCCAGGCCGAGCGTCCGATGAACAATCCGTCGACGTGCGGGCATTGAATGAACTCACTGCAGTTCCCGGGATTGACCGAACCGCCGTAGAGGCAGCGGACGGTCTGGCTGAGCATCTCCTTGGCAACGGAGGTGATTTCGGTGTGCCGTGCGTCGGCATACTCCGCCGTGGCCGGGATTCCGCCATCGCCGATCGCCCAGACCGGTTCATAGGCGAGGAGGACCGGGACCGCCCCAGGCCTTTCCTCGATGCGGGCAAGCGCGGTCCGAACCTGTGTTTCCAGCACCTCTGTCGCCCGTCCCGCCTCGCGCTCTTCCAGCGTTTCGCCGATGCAGATGAGAGGAATGAGTCCGTGGCGCACCGCCGCCTCTGCCTTCATTGCTACCGTCTCGTTCGTTTCGCCGAAATGCGCGCGGCGCTCGGAATGGCCGATCTCGACAATTTCAAGGCCGCAATCGACAAGCATGGGGGGCGAGATTTCACCTGTCCAAGCTCCGGCATCTGCCCAGTGCATGTTCTGTGCGCCGACCTTGACGGAGGTCCCTTCAAGCTGCTGCCTGACCTCGCGGACGGCTGTGAAGGGCGGCATCACAAACCGCTGGATTCGCGAATCACGTCGATCGTCTGCCGCCGCCAGTCGCGCTGCAAAGTCTGTCGCCTCTGGCAGCGTCTTGTTCATCTTCCAGCTTGTTCCAACCCAGTAGCAGGCTTCGGTCACCTCAGATCCTCCGCACCCGTGTCAATATAGGGGGCCCAGAAAGCGACCGATTCGGCTATCCCGGGAAGCACCTCGCGGTCATAAGGCTCACGTTCCCTGAAACTCAGTTCCAGGCAGATTTCGTTATCCGCACCTCCCCCCTCAAGGAGGGCGGCAAGCAACGGCACGGGATGAATTTGACCTTTCGCGTTGAACTCGGCCGTGAAGGGGCGATGACCGCCCTTGTCCATCAGGCACTGCTTGATGTGAATGATCGGAGAGTGTTGTGGAACGGCACGTGCCCAGGCATAGGGATCATAGTCGTTCCGGTCCGGACTGCTGACATCGCCGTGATCGATGTCCGCCATCATCCACATTGGCACTGCCATTTCCGCCGCACTCAACCGCGCTTGGAGCCTTAGGCAATCTGCGATGGTTGCTCCAAATTCGCGACCAATGCTCATGGGCTCCCAAAAAACGAATTCAAGGCCAGCAGACTTCGCGTGTTCGGCCGTCTCGGCCCAACAGTCAATCGCAATCCTGATCAACTCCTCCCGCCGTTCCAGGTCGTCGTAATCACGATAGGTGAAGATCGCAAACTGCGTGCCAATCGACCTTCCGCCCAGATCTCCGACGATTCCTGCGAAAGTCCTGAACCAGTCGACATAGTGGCGCCGGACATCTGCATCGGGATGTCCGAAATGGTTGAGGCGCCCGTAGGGACCGGTCATGCCGCTTGTCACCTTCACGCCGGTTTTCTGGAGAGCCTTGTCCATTTCCCGTGTCAATCGGTGAATGACGGGTGCCGGCCAACTAGGATTGATGAACTCGTGCGTTAGCTGAATGTCGCGGATCCGGAAGTCGCGGGCAACGGTGCGTATCAGGTCGTCGGGTTCAGCGAAACGGTTCACCAGCGGGTTTGTGTTCAGCGAGAGGGTAAACGGCATGGCTCGGACTCTCAGAGCTATGTTTCCAGGAGGGCGAAGTCGGGTTGTTCGGTCTCCCAGCCGACTCGCGTGCACAGCTTCGAGGCAAGCCGTGCCTTGGGCCGCACATGGGGAGATGGGAACCGATTGAACCCGGCAAGCCAATCCTGCAGGATCTCGCTCGCGTACCGTCGAGCCGCATGTGCCAGCATGTTCACCCGATGCAGGAGGGCGGCGACACGACGGTTGAACAGGCCACCAGATCTCGTCCCGATCAAAGGGCGAAGATCGCGGCTGTCCAATGTCAAGCCCTCCGGACCATCGATTCCCATGCGCATCGCCGCGCCAAAGAAAAATGATATTTCCCGTGTCTCAATCGGCAACGAGATCATGGCATTGATCCACGTGACGCCTCTTTGCCCGATTGAACTGTTGTCGCCCGCATCTTGGACCAGGAGAGGATCTGAGTCGACACGGGCCGGGAAGCTGGCGCCCCCCCCCAAGCATACGAGGTGTCGGCATGTCGCTCATGGCAAGTTCTTACGCGACCCTTGCCGACGTGCCATCGAACCATTCGGCAAAGGCGGCCTGCTGGTCCCCCGTCATGTGAAGATATTCCTTGGTCCGACGGAAGAGAACATCTTCAGCAGTCTGCGCCCATTCGGTCTGGACAAGGTAGCGGGCCTCGGCTTCGTAGAGATGGCCGCCAAAATGACGGCCGAGTCCCTCAAGCGATGCCGCGCTTCCCACGACCTGCTCGGTGCGCGCGCCGTAGAGTCGTCCATAGTGGTTGCGAATTTCGCGTGGCAACCACGGGAAATCCGACTTCAGCTTTTCGCTGAAGGAAACATAGTCCGCGCCTGCCATCTCTCCGCCCGGAAGCGGAGCGTCACGTGTCCAGTCGGCCCCCATCTCCGGAAAGAATCTTCCAAGGAGGTGCGCGCTTCGCTCGGCCAGCATGCGGAACGTGGTGATCTTGCCACCGAAAATGTTCAGAAGCGGCGCGCCATCTGCTTCGTCGAGGTCGAAGACGTAATCGCGTGTGACGGCCGCGGGATTGCCCTGGCCGTCGTCGAAGAGCGGACGGACGCCTGAAAAGGTCGCCAGGACTTCTTCTCGCCGAAGCCTTTCCTTGAAATAGCGGTTCACGACCTCGATCAAGTAGGCAATCTCCTCCTCCGTGCAGGTCGCATCCTCGATGCGGCTTGTGCAGGGGATGTCCGTCGTGCCGATGAGCGCCTTGTCCCCTTCATAGGGGTTCACAAAGACAATCCGTCGATCTCTGTTCTGGACGAGGTAGGCTTGCGGTCCCTTCCAGAACTTGTGCGTGATGATGTGGCTGCCTTTCACGAGCCGGACGCGCCTTCGCGACGTGACGCCCGCGACGCGGGTTGCGACGTCGTTCACCCAAGGGCCGGAGGCATTGACCAGGACCTTGGCCCGGATGTCACGCGTCTCACGGGTCGCCTCGTTCCTGACCGTGACGATCCAGAATTCATGTTCACGCCGCGCATTCAGAACTGCATGACGGGTCAGTACCGTCGCCCCCAGTTCGGACGCATCTAGCGCATTCAGCACCACGAGCCGCGCGTCATCAACCCAGCAATCGGAATACTCGAAACCCTTCGAGTATTCGTCGAGAAGCGGCGCCCCCTCCAGGTCGCGCTGAAGGTCGAGGCTTCGGGTGCCCGGAAGCTTCTTCCGCCCGCCGAGATGATCATAGAGGAATAGCCCCGAGCGGATCAGCCAAGCCGGCCGATCCGCAGGGCTGTGTGGAAGCACAAATCGCATCGGCCAGATGATATGAGGTGCGGTTTTCAGCAACACTTCCCGCTCTACCAGCGCTTCGCGGACGAGACGGAACTCCCGAAACTCGAGATATCGGAGCCCGCCATGTACCAGCTTGCCTGAGCGCGACGAGGTGCCCTGTGCCAGGTCGCCCTTTTCACAAAGCGCGACCGACAGCCCGCGACCTGCTGCATCGCGCGCTATGCCCGCTCCGTTGATGCCGCCGCCGATGACGCAGAGATCGACCAAATCGTTCAATTCGTCACACCTCTCGACTTCGCGCCGTAGGTCTCGAAGCCGCGCGCGGTTTCGGCAATCTCGGCTGCGGTCAGCACATGGCCACCGCCGATGGCGAGCGCATGGTAGTGCTGATGCGCCAGCGCCTCCAGTTCACCCGCGAGCCAGAGCGCGCGGCACAGGTCCGTCCCGACCACGACCATGCCGTGATTGGCCATCAGGCAGGCGTTCCGCCCCTTGATCGCCTCAAGGACGTTTGCGCTGAGTTCCGCAGTGCCATAGCGCGCGTACGTGGCCACGCGAATCTCCGGGCCTCCAAACGCGGCAATCATGTAGTGAACCGCGGGAATTGACCTTCGGGCCACGGCCAGAACGGTGCACCAAGGAGCATGCGTATGCACTACCGCGCCCACATCCGCCCTGGTGCGCAGGATGTCACGATGAAATTTCCATTCCGTCGAAGGCGCGTCAGGTCCATCCCAGTTGCCGGATTCGTCGTCGAGTGGCATGCGAGCGATCATCTCCGCCCGGAGCACGTCATATCCGACCGCGGTCGGCGTGATGAGCATGCTTCCCTCAGCGCGAACCGAAATATTCCCCGACGTGCCTCGAACCAGCCCGTCGGCAACGAGTGACTTGCAGGCGGAGACGATCTCGCCTCGCAGGTCCGATTCGCTCATAGCCTTGACCTCAGCAAGGGTTGCACGGCGGCTCGCCGGCGAGATAGCGACGAACCTCTTCGGCAGCCTGGTTTGCGGCGCAGGCGACGGTACCCACCGAAGCGCCCGCTATGTGCGGCGTCAGCGTGACATTCGGCAGCTTGAGAAGGGGCCAGTCCGAGGGAACCGGCTCGACGCCGAAGGTCTCGATCATCGCGGCGCCGAGACCGCCCTCCGCCAGCGCCTCGTAGAGCGCCTCGTAGTCGCAGAGCGGCCCTCGTGCCGTATTCACGAAGAGAGCGTCGTTCTTCATTAGCGCGAAGGCCTCGGCATTCATCATGCCGCGTGTTTCCACAGTCACTCTGGAGTGAAGCGTCACGACATCGCTCTCGGCGAGGAGCCGGTGGAACGGGACCAGTTCAACGCCTGCGGCAGCATCCTCTGGATCAAGCTGGACATAGGGATCGTGCACCAGGATGCGGCTGCCAAAGGCGCGAAGCAGCCGCACGACCTTGGTGCCGATGTTTCCGTAACCGATCACTCCCACGGCCATTTCGTTCAGTTCGCGGCCCGTCATATCAGCGCGGTAGAGGTCCCCGCGCCAGTTGCCGGCGCGCAGCGCCTCGTGACCTTCACGGATCTTGCGCGTCTCAGTGAGAATGGCACCAATCGTGAATTCGGCGACGGCGGTTGCGTTGCGTCCCGGCGTACTAACGACCAGAACACCGTGATCCCGGGCAGCCTCGATATCAACATTTACCGGTCCGCCCCTCGATACTGCGATCAACTTCAGCCCCGGAAGGCTTTCCAGCATCCCCCGGCTCATCGGGGCGAGATGGGTGACCAAGACCTCGGCCGCGCCAACGAATTCGACGACGTCTTCGGCAGTGCCGAGATATTCCTTCAGCCCGTCCATGCCGGGGCTGGCATAGCCGTGCTCCATTGGAACGTCTGGCCAGGGGTCTTTTCTGGTCCGCGTAACGACCCTCTCTTCGCATGCTTCCAGGATCTTCTCCTCCAAGACTTCGGGGAGCATGAAGTGATCGCCGATGATCGCGATTTCGCTAGCCATGTCGTCTGCTGCTTTCCGAAAGTGCGGCCCAAATTGGGGCCAGGCGCTCCTGCGCGGCCCGGTAGGTCGGATAGATGTCCCCGTAGATCCCGGTCAAGGCCGGATCCGGTGATTCGATTGCTCCGAGGCAGGGCGTCACCCAGTCGGCGATGCACGCCTCGATATCGGGGTATGCGCCAATCGCGACGGCCGCCATCATCGCCGCTCCTGCTGCGCCGGCCTCGTCACGAAACGATCGGCGCACGGGGACGCCCACTGCCGCCGAGAAAATCCGCCGGAGCGTGTCCGATCGCGCCGCGCCGCCTGTCAGCCGGATTTCGGTTGGCAGATCGCCAATCGCGCCGTAGCAGTCGCGTCCCGCAAGGCCGAGACCCTCAATGACTGCCCGCATGAGGTCGGGAAAGCGGTGGCCGGTCGAGAGCCCGACGAACGCGGCCCGGGCCGCAGGATCGACGAATGGCCCTCGCTCGCCAGCCTCGGAAATATAGGGATGGTAGAGCACGCGGCCGGGCTTGCCAGCCTCGACCCAGTCGTCGATTCGCGCAATCATATCGGATCGGGTACCTGCGTGGCCGAACTCGCCCAGCAGGCTTCCGGCAAGGTCCAGGAGCCAGTCGATATTGAGTGCCGCCGCCATGTTGGACTGGCACTGTGCGACCATTCCCTGAACGGGAAGGCACATGACATATCCGGTCAGGTCATCGTTGAGGTGCACGGCGGACTCTGGGGTCGCGCGCATGTGCATTCCGGTCGAACCAATGATCGTGCAGCCGGCACCGCTTGCTGATGTGTAAATTCCGCCGCCAAGTGCCGTGCAGGGCACGTCCAGATATCCTAGCGCAACGGGCGTGCCCCTGCGCAGCCCGGTCACGGCCGCCGCCGAGTCTCCCAAGCCGTGCGTGTGTTGCGAACCGTCCAGGATTTCGGGCAGAAGCCGTCTTTCCGGGGTCAGATCCAAGGCTTCCAAGACCCTGTCGTCATAGGCGCGGGTCCGGAAATCTCCAAATGTGAAGACTGCCTCGCAGGGCCCTGTCGCACGGACTCCCGTAAGGTTCAGGTACAGCCAGTCCTTGCAGTGCAGCGCGGCATCCGCTGCCATGACCGCTTCAGGCATGGTCTCTTTCATGTGGGCGAGCTGGGCGCCCATCTGACAGGCATTGAACCCGGCTCCGGTGATTTGGAAGCGTTCGCGATCGGCTTCGGTGCCGCGAAACCGCTCGACGACCGGTGCAGCGCGGGCGTCGAGCCAGAGCCATGCCTCCGCCACCGGTTGGTTGTCACGGTCGATCAGCCAGGTCCCGTCCCCCTGGCCTGTCACCGCCAGCGCGGCTGTCCGTTCGGCAAGCAGTTCGACCTTGCCGCCGAGCTCCCTGAGCGTGCGTGCGCAATCGGTCCAGGTATCGTCCATGGACTGCACGGCGGCGCCGTCCGGACGCGTGACGAAACGGTTCGCGACCGATGCGGTCGCGATCTGTCTGCCGGCCAGATCGAACGCGATCGACTTGATGACCGATGTGCCCGCATCGATGCCGATCAGAATATCCCCATGACATTCCGCCATCAGGTCAGTTCGCGCCCGTGACTGATCGCCATGCCGCTTTCGGGATCGAACACGTGCAGATCCGTCGGGCTTAGTTCGATCATTATTCGGTCGCCGATAGCGACACGTGCACGATCATGTTCGACCAATACGATCGTGCTGTTGGCGAAGCTCGCGGAAATGTGGCTCTGGTCGCCGAGCCACTGGTTGGTCAGCACGTTCGCCGGCGCCCCGGCTTCGGAACGGCGCACCGCATACGGCCTGACGCCGATGACGACCCGTCCATTTGCGATAAGCGCGGCACGCACCTCGGCCGCAAATGCACTTTCGGGATAGTTGAGACATTGTCCGCCCTCGAACCGCAAGACCAGCCTTTCGGCCTTGGACTCTACCGATACGGGAAACACGTTCATCGGCGGTTCACCGACAAATGTGCCGGTGAACAGGTTTGCCGGACGTTCCTTGAGTTCGGCAGGGCTCGCGAACTGCTGCAGCACCCCGTCCTCCATCACCGCGATCTCGTCGGCAAGCGCATTTGCTTCCGTCTGGTCGTGCGTGACGAGGATCGCGGTCATGCCGCGTTCCTTGATGAAATGCTTGAGACGGCCCCTGAGGAGCGTTCTGAGTTGTGGCTCGAGCTGGCCCATCGGTTCGTCGAGAAGATAGAGGTCGGCGTCCCGGATCAGCGCCCGAGCCAAGGACGCGCGTTGTTGCTGCCCGCCAGAAAGGGAATTCGGCATTCGTTCGAGAATGTCGTCAATTTCAAGCATTTTGGTGACTTCGGTCACCTTGGCATCCACCTCCGCCCTCGGCAACCGCTGCGCTTTCAGAGCGAAGGCGATGTTGTCACGAACATTGACGGTCGGGTAGAGCGAATAGCCTTCGAACGCCATGGCGACATGCCGCCGAACAGGCGGCAGCGTCTGCACTTCGCGGCCCGAAAGGTGGATCTTGCCCCGACTTGTCTCCTCGAATCCCGCGATCATACGCAGTGTTGAGGTCTTGCCGCAGCCGGAAGAGCCCAAGAGCGCGATTATGTCGCCCTGACCGACATCCATGCTGACATTGCGAACCGCATGGACCCCTTGCCCGACGGCTCCGTAGAACTTGTCGACATTCTCCAGCCTGAGCACCGCGCCATTCATGTCGCCATCTCGTCCGTGGGAGCGTCGGCGGCGATGATGCGGGCTCCGGTCGCGCGGTCGAACAGGAGCGCGTTGCCCATGTCTATCGCGACATGAGCTTTGCCGTGATCGGGGCCCGGCGTGCCGGCGGGACGGGACACAAGGATTTCGCGGTGATTCCGAGTTGCTGCGAGGGTTACCGTCTTTTCGTTCAGCGGTGTTTCGGCCTCGATCTCGACCGGGAACGCACCTGGCGCACCGGGCGCGACGAAGCGGATCGCCTCGGGGCGGATCCCGAGGCTGCATGCCTTGCCGACCGCTCCCGCGTAGCTTCCAGAGATGGCAACGTCCGTGGCGGACAGCTGCACGACCGGCCCCTGCACTCCGATTTCCGGGACGACATCCAGGAGGTTGATTGTCGGATCTCCGAACAGCCGCGCTATGCGGGTCGAACTCGGGCACAGGTAGATCTCTTCCGGAGTGCCAATCTGGACGATGCCGTGATCGCCCATCACTGCGATCCGGTCGCCGAGCGCCATCGCCTCCTTGTAGTCCTGCGTGACAAAGATAACCGTCGCGTTCTGCGCCTTGAGAAGGCGTGGCAATTCCAGCCGCATTTCGAAGCGGAGCTTGGCATCGACATTCCTGAGCGGGTCGTCCAGCAGGAGAATCGATGGCTCCGCCGCCAGCGCCCGTCCGAGGGCGGTTCGTTGCTTCTGCCCGTTCGACAATTCCGCCGGCGTGTGGCCGAGCACGTGGTCGATCTTCAGGAGTTTCGCGACTTCTCTCACGCGCGTCTCGATCCCGGAGCGGGTCTCGCGCCGAGCTGTCAGCGGGCTCGCGATGTTTGCATGCGCGTCCATGTGTGGGAAGAGCGCGAAATTCTGGAACGCCATTCCGATGCCGCGGTCTTCGGGCACCACCCCGTCCATGTCAACGCCGTTGACAATGATTCTCCCCTCGTCAGGGTCGACCACCCCTGCGATCAGGCGAAGAAGCACCGTCTTGCCCGCCCCGGAAGGCCCAAATAGAACGAGCGTCTCGCCGGTCGGAATGTCGAGCGACACGCCATCGAGTACCAAGTCATTCGCGAAGGACTTGCGGATGTTCGAAAGCTGGATCGACATTGTCCTATCCCTTTACCGCGCCGAGTGACAGGCCTTCGACGAGGTATCTTTGCGCGTAGAGCGCCAACGCAAGGGTCGGTAGGATCGACAGCACGATGCCCGCTGCCACCTGGCCGTACTGGATGCCGGAGGCGGTCACGAAGGCCAGCGCCCCGACGGTCACTGGCTGCTTGTCGGCAGAAGCCAGGACGAGTGCGAAGATAAAATTGTTCCAGGCAAAGATGAATGCCAGAAGCCCTGCCGCCGCGATTCCCGGCATGGCCAAGGGAAGCGCGACCGTGCGGAAGGTCGAGAACCAAGAGTGGCCGGCGATCCGGTAGGCATATTCGATGTCGGCGGGAATGTCCTCGAAATAGCCCCGGACGATCCAGAGGATCAGCGGCAAGACAATGAGCTGATAGACCCAGATCAGCCCGAAATAGGTGTCCGCGAGCCCGATCTTCTGAAAGTAGATCGTAAGCGGAAGAAGCACCAGGAGGGGCGGGGCAAAGCGGAAAGACAGCAGCGTGAAGGCAATGTCCTCAGACCCGCGGAACTTGATCCTTCCAAACGCGTAGGCGGCCGGGATGCCCAGGATCAATCCGACCGCCACCGAACCTGCCGAAAGGAAGAGCGAGTTCCAGAGGTTCGACATAAAGTTGATCTCGAGCGTGCCGGCTTGCGTCTCAAGCTTGCCTGTAACGAGCGCAACGTAGTTCGAGAGGGTTGGCTCGAAGATGACCGACGGCGGTACGCGAAGGATCGTCTCATTCGTCTGGAAACTCATGAGCACGATCCAGAATATCGGGAACATGAAGAACAGGATCACAAGTGAAATCGCAACTCTGCGGAGAACCTTCTCAAGGGTCGATGTCTGGTCCAATGTTCAGATCTCCCCGCGCTGGCGTTCGCGCAGTTTCAGCCACTGCTTGATGAAGATCATCGAGAGCACGTAGGTGATTACCCACAGAATCATCAGCAGGGCGGCCGAGCGCCCGACATTGGTTGACTGGAAGAAATTCAGATAGGCCTCGACCTGAAAGACGGTCAGCTTGTCGCCCGGGCCGCCTTGGGTCATCGCGTAGATGATGTCGAACTGCTGCACCGACTCGATAACCCGAAAAAGGGTCGCCGTCAGCAGGTAGGGCGTCAACATCGGCAACGTAATCCGCCAGAAGACGAAGAGTCGCGGCACGCCGTCAAGTGCGGCCGCCTCGAACGGTTGCTTGGGCAGCGAGCGGAGTCCGGCCAGGAGTAGAATCATGATGAATGGCGTGTAGACCCACATGTCGACCAGGACGACAGTCAGCATCGCCGTCGAGGGGTCTGACGCCCAGCGGAAATCCTCGAACCCGATCAGCGAGGCGAAGTAGCTCAGAATTCCGAAGCCGGGGTTGGTCATCAGCTTCCACATGAGCGAGGCGAGGGCCGGGGCGGTCATCAGCGGCATCAGCAGCATGATCGAGACGAAATTGTTGAACCGCGTCCGCTTTTGAAGCAGAAGCGCGATGCAGAGGCCCAGGACAAGTTCCAGTCCCACGGTCAGGATCGCGTAGGTCAGCGAGACCTTCAACGTGTTCCAGAAGGAGCTGTCGGAAAGGAAGTTCCAGTAGTTTTCGCCCCAGTTCCAACGGCGCGCCCACGGCTGCGACAGCCGGTAGCGCTGAAGCGAATAGGCGACCGCCGTGAAGAACGGGACCAAGATGCCGATGCAGACGAGAAGTGCCGGCAGGCTCAGCACGTAAGGCAGGGCGCCCGGGCTGATCCGAAAGCCCTTCCTCTTTGCCGGGACGGCGGCGTCGGACATGAAACACTCCCCTCTCGCCCATGGTCGTCGCGACCGGGCGTCAAGGTCTTGTCGCAGGTCGAAGGGGGCGTCCGCAAGGGCGGACGCCCCGGATCAGCAGATCAGCCGAGGCCGGCGTCCTTGAGCTGCGCGTCCACGCTCTCGGCCAGTTCGTCGAGGCCCTCGTCGACAGGCACCTGGTTCGCGACCATCTTCTGGAGCGTCGCCGCCCATTCGGTGGTCAGGTCGAAGAACAGGGGTTGGGCGGTGAACTTGATCGAGGCGCCCGGTGCCGAGACGTCATGCATTTCGACATAGCCCGGATAGGCATCGCTCAGACGCTTGCGGAATCCCGCATCCTCCCAGACGCTGGACCGGACTGGATTCACGAAGTCCATCTGGCTCGCACCGAAGAGCCCGTGCTCGGGTCCGGATGCCCATTGCAGGAAGTACCAGGTCGCATCCTTTTGCCTGGAGAAGGTGGACATGGACAGTGACCAGATCCAGATGTTCGGAGTCGGTGCGGAGGCCGCGGGATTGGCCGCGAAGGGTGCGTAGGCGAGTTCGCCCGCCATGGCGTTGCCGCCGCCGTTCATGAAGTAACCGAGGATATCGGCGTCGTAGATCATCGCCGACTTTCCGGCTCCGACATCGGTGCCGACCTGATACCAGGTATGGGTCGACCAGTCGGGGGCGCCGGAGTCCTGGATCATCTTCACCCACTTGCGGTGGAACTCCTTCGAGACTTCCGTGTTCATTGCCGCCGACAACTTGCCGTCATCGGATACATTGAGGTCCTTCTGGTCGAAGTTGGAATATCCGGACAGAAAGCCCGGGTGAATCGTCGCCCAAGAGCGCGATCCTCTGACGCCGATACCGTAGATGCCCTCGTTGCCGGCTTGGGCGGCTGCTGCGGCCTCCACGAGTTCGTCGATGTTGGTCGGCACCGCGACACCGGCGTTTGCAAGCATGGCCCCGTTGTAGGTGAGGTTGTTTTGCTCGTAACCCCAAGGGATGCACCATTGCTTTGCATCGTCCGAACCAAGCTCGCCGCCCGGCTGCCCGTTCCAGGCGCAGGACTTGCGCACGCCTTCGAGCATGTCTCCCCAGTTGTAGTCGGGGTTCGTCTTGGCGTCGTCAAAGATGTACTCGTTAAGGTCGTCGATCCAACCGGCCGGACCATAGGTCCAGGTCATGTAGGCTCCGGTCATGAAGGCGTCGTATTCGGATGAACCGGAGGAGAGCGCGGCCGTGACCTTGTCGAAATAGACGTCTTCTGGGAAGACGTCATAGACCACGTCCATGCCAGTGAGTGCCTTGAAGTTGTCAAGGTTTGCGATCATGGCGTCGGTATAGGGGTGCTTGTTCAGGAGCAGCTTGACGGTCGTGCCCGAGTGCTTTTGCCAATCGAAGCCACTTTGTGCCAGCGCCCGCGTGGCGGCCGCATTGACCAGCACGCTGGCGGTCGCAGCGGTCATGCCCATTGCGCCCAGGCCCTTGATCATGCTGCGGCGGCTGACTGTGCCTCTCATATAGGCGTCGATCAGTTGCTTTTCCTTGTCGTACATTTTGGGGATCCTCCCGTTGATGTCCTGCCAGGACGGCTACTTGTTGGCCAGCGCATTGGCGGTGCGCTCGTCGGTGATGAGTGCCGTCACTCGGCCGCTCATCAAGACAGACCGGATCGCGCCGATCTTGTCGATGCCGCCAGCAACGGCGACAATTCTGCTGTCTCCGAGATCGTCCAGCGCAACGGACAGAGTGCGTGCGGTCAGGGCCGTCTCGATGGCATGTCCGTCAGGGTCGAAAAATTGGCCGAGACATTCGCCGACACCGCCCTTCGCCTTCACGTCCGCGATCTCGTCCATCTCGATCATGCCGCTGGAGACCAGTGAAGCCTCCGGCATCGCGGTGCCGATCCCCACGAAATTGAGTTTCGATCTTGCTGCGAGGCCCATGACCTCCTGGACACCGCGCTGCGCAAGGAGCACTTCGCGATCTTCGGCGGAATTGGCGAAGAAGGGGACAGGCATGAAATAGGCCGTTGCGCCGGTCTTGTCGGCGAGGTGGTGCATCACGTCATGCGGATTGGTCGCATAGTTGCGGGTCAGTCCGCCCAGGAGCGAGACGAACCTTGTCCTATCCAAGTCGAGACGAGGCAACTGGCAAACCGCAGCCGCAAGTGTCCGGCCGTGCCCGACGCCGATGAACTCGTGCCGACCGCCCTCCAGTTCCCGCCGCAGGTAGGCCGCACCGGCAATGCCGAGCGCACGAAGCGGCAGGTCGTCTTCGTGCAGGTCCGGCGCGACTTCGCAGTGGCAAAGCCCGTAGATCTCGGACAATTCGCCTTCCAACGCGAGGCATTCCGAGATCCCACTGTCGATCGTGACCTTTACGGCACCTGACCGGCTGGCTCGCGAAATGAGCCGATGTGCCTTGACGCCGGCCAGTCCAAGCTTCTCGGCCACTGCTGCCTGTGTCATTCCTCCGGCGTAGTGGAGCCATGCCGCGCGAATCGCCAAGCTGTCTTCGCTTTCCAATCGCGCCGAGCCACGCATTGCCACCCCAGTCCTCACTGACAAATATTTCAGCGAAAGAAATTTATTCCACTTGTGGCGATCCGTCAAGAACAGTCGACCCAATCCAGCCCGACTTTCGCGCCAAAGCGGCAAGATATGTCATCTTTCGCGGTCCGGCCGAAGTTTTCGCACCGTGTGGGGGCCAGTTCACGCCGGCTCTTGCTTGCGAACAGCCCACACGATTTCCGCACGCTCGCGGCCTGCCTGCAGGTCAGGCGCCTGTGGCGGATCGCGTGGCGAGGGCCGCTGGTTCAGCCGTCGCTTCCGGTCGGATCATCATGGAGCTTCCGAGACTGCTCGAACGCAGCCTTTTGTCCTGCTGTTGCCTCGGTCTGGTGCACGGCCTTCCAGGCATCGTAGGGCATGCCGTAAAACGTCTCGCGGGCATCCTCCTTCGACATCTCGATGCCCCGTTCCCCGGCGGCTTCCTGATACCAGCGCGAAAGGCAGTTCCGGCAAAATCCGGCGAGGTTCATCAGGTCGATGTTCTGAACGTCTACACGGTCGTCCATCAGGTGCTTCTGCAAGCGCCGGAACGCGGCGGCTTCCAGTTCCATGCGGGTCTTGTCGTCCATCAAGCTTCTCCTCGTGTTTCTGCCGCTTGCAGTGCCTCTGGAAGAACTTTGGCAAGGCGGTCGGCCCATTCTGCCTGGTCTCTCTCTTCGCCGATCAGGTCGTTACGCACCTCGATCAGGGTATTCAGTCGCCTTGTCTGCACGGCATGCCTGTCAATCGTGTCCCCTTCGAGCCTGCCGCTGTAGGGCTGGTTTGCGCCGACGACCAACTGCCTTTCGCGAGCCAGCGCTGCCAGCAGGGGGAGCGAAAGACGGTCATCGTCGGCAAACAGCAGCGTCACGTGCCAGGGGCGAGGCGCTCGGCCGCGAAACTGCGGCGTGAATGAATGGACCGAAAGGATGACGGTGTCCGGCCGCCTTGCCGCGATCTTTGCGATGGTGCGGTGGTACGGACGGTAGAGCATTTCCTTGCGTCGTTCGATTTCGGCTTCGTCCGCATCGCGATTGGCCGGGATGATGGTCCCGTCGTAGATTCGCATGACAAGGGTCGGGTCGTGTTCGCCACGGTTGGGATCGATGACCAGGCGCGAGTAGTTGGCCAAGACTGCCGGCGCATCCAGTCGCTCCGCCAGCTTCAGTGCGAGACCTGACGCGCCCACGTCATATGCGATGTGCCGTGACATGTCGTCGCGCGAGATTCCGAGGTCGCCGCTCGCCACCCAGGACGGCACTGCGTTCGATGCATGGTCGCACAGCACCAGCCATCGCGCGTGCCGTGATTCGCCGGCGACGATGACGGGAGTCAGGTCCGATGATTCTTCCGGCATGAACGGCATGACGGGAAGCTATCGCCCGAATTGCCCGTTGACCAGTTGTCATGCGCTAACAATTGCGGCAGTAGAGAATATCGCCCCAGACCGAGGGAATGCCTCATGCGCCGCCTCCGAAACGTCAAGATTGTCGCGACACTTGGTCCGGCGTCGAGTTCCTACGACATGATCCGCAGATTGTTCGAGGCCGGGGCCGACACGTTCCGCCTGAACACCAGTCATGGAGATCATGAAGACATAAGGGCTCGACACGAGATCATCCGCAAGGTCGAACAGGACGTGGGCCGACCCATCGGGATCCTAGCCGACCTTCAGGGGCCGAAGCTCAGGGTGGGCACCTTTGCGAACGGGGCCGTGGATCTCGAAGAAGGCCAGAACTTTCGTCTCGACCTCTCGGATGCGCCAGGCGGGCCAAACAGGGTTCAACTTCCCCATCGAGAGATCTTCGAAGCCGTGGAGAAAGATGCAACTCTGCTTGTCAATGACGGCAAGGTCCGCATGAAGGTCATTGAGCACGGTCCTGATTACGCGGACTGCACCGTGCTTGTCGGCGGCACGGTCTCGGACCGGAAGGGCGTCAATGTTCCGGATGTTCTGCTGCCGCTCGCGGCACTGTCGGAGAAGGACAGGTCGGATCTGGAATTCGTGTGCGAGCTTGGTGTCGACTGGCTGGCCCTGTCGTTCGTCCAGCGTGCCGAAGATGTCCAAGAGGCGCGCGAATTGACACGGGGTCGCGCGGCGCTGATGACAAAGGTCGAGAAGCCCGCTGCGGTGGGCAATTTCAATGCCATTCTTGAAGAGTCGGACGGAATCATGGTTGCCCGGGGCGACCTCGGCGTGGAATTGCCTGTCCAGAACGTGCCGCCGATCCAGAAGCGTCTGGTGCGGAAGTGCCGGATGGCGGCGAAGCCCGTGATCGTGGCAACGCAGATGCTTGAATCGATGATCGAGAGCCCGATGCCGACACGTGCCGAAGTGTCTGACGTTGCTGCCGCGATATACGAAGGCGCCGATGCAGTGATGCTGTCGGCCGAGAGCGCCGTAGGATCCTATCCTGTCGAAGCGGTATCGACGATGAACAACGTCGCGATCGAGGTCGAGAGCGATCCCACGTATCGCGATGTCGTGGATGCCAGCCGGGGTGGTCCCAAACAGTCCGTCGCGGACGGAATCGTCTCGGCTGCGCGCGAAATCGCGGAAACCGCCGACATCAACGTGATCTGCTGCTATTCGGAGTCCGGGACGACGGCATTGCTGGTGGCGCGCGAACGGCCCCATGTACCGATCATTGCCATGACGTCCCGGATCCAGACGGCAAGGCGGCTTTGCCTGTCATGGGGCCTGCACTGCTCCCATACCAGCGAGGTCGATCGGTTCAAGACGGCCGTCATAAACTCGGCAAGGGCCTCCATAGCGGAAGGGTTCGCTTCACCGGACGACTTTCTTGTTGTGACCGCCGGGGTCCCTTTCGGAAAGCCGGGCACCACGAACATCTTGCGTGTTGCGCCCTGCGACGAACGCAAGATCATTCCCGCAGACCCCGATTGAAGACCGGTGCCGCACCCGGGGTTGCGGGGGCCGGCGAAAGTCATCGGACTGACGGGCATTCCTGACATTGTCCATGCACGCCTGGCATGCCGACGGCCTGTGGATTGCGACGTGCCGTGCAGCACCTGCGTCTCGCGCCAAGCGCGCATGCCGATCAAGCGCACTTTCCCTCTTGCCAGGGCACGTGGCGGCCTGTATGCGGCACGCCTCAGTGGGCTCGCCGGCCAAAGCGGCATGCCGAGCGGGCCTTGAACCGTCTGTCGACAGGAGATGGAAATGCCCAAGATGAAGACCAAGTCAAGCGCGAAGAAGCGCTTCAAGGTGTCTGCCTCAGGAAAGGTGATCAGGGCCCAGGCCGGAAAGCGCCATGGCATGATCAAGCGGACAAACAAGTTCATTCGCAATGCACGCGGCACGACCGTGATGAGCGGGCCTGATCAAAGGCGCGCCAAGCGTTACATGCCCTACGACCGTTGAGGAGACGCAGACATGTCACGCGTTAGAGGGGGCACGACCACTCACGCCCGCCACAAGAAGGTGATCAGTGCCGCGAAAGGCTACTATGGTCGCCGCAAGAACACGTTCAAGGTCGCCCGGCAGGCCGTTGACAGGGCCAACGAGTACGCGACCCGCGACCGCAAGGCCCGCAAGCGGAACTTTCGTGCGCTTTGGATCCAGCGGATCAACGCCGCCGTCCGGGCCCATGACGAGGCACTGACCTATTCTCGCTTCATCAACGGGCTTTCCCGGGCAGGCATAGAGGTGGACCGCAAGGTCCTGGCCGACCTGGCCGTGCACGAACCGGAGGCGTTTGAAGCCATCGTGAAGAAGGCGAAGGCCGCGATCGCGTAAACGCACCCTCCGGGGAAAGTTGCAAGTGAAGCTGCGGACCTTTGCGGGGTCACGCGGCTTCGTGTCTTCACGGGTTTTGATGGCTAGCGGGACGGGGCAGGGATCAAGAGGATCCAGATGAATGATCTGAGAAAAAGGTACCTTGGCGAAATCGCTGGCGCCGCCGACGAGGCCGCGCTCGAAAGGCTGCGCGTTGCCGCTCTCGGCAAGAAGGGCGAGGTGTCGCTCAGGATGCGTGAACTCGGCGGCATGACCCCAGAGGAGCGGCAGGTCGCCGGGCCGGCGCTCAACGCGTTGAAGGGCGAGATAAACGCTGCGATTGCGGCCAAGAGGACAGCGCTGGAAGACGAGGCTCTCGACGCACGCCTCAAGGAGGAATGGCTGGACGTGACCATGCCGGCCCGCCAGCGCCCGCATGGACGCATCCATCCGGTCAGCCAGGTCACCGAGGAGGTGACGGCCGTCCTTGCGGACATGGGGTTTTCCGTCGCGGAGGGTCCGCAGATCGAGAGCGACTGGTACAACTTCGACGCGCTCAATATGCCTGATCATCATCCTGCCCGGACCGAGATGGACACGTTCTACATGGCGCAGGCGGCGGAAGACGATCGGCCGCCGCATGTCCTCAGAACGCACACTTCGCCGGTCCAGATTCGCGCGTTGCAGGACTGCGGGGCACCGCTTCGCATAATCTGTCCGGGTCGGGTCTACAGGGCCGACTATGACCAGACGCACACGCCGATGTTCCATCAGGTCGAGGGCCTCGCGATTGATCGCGACATTTCGATGGCCAACCTCAAATGGGTTCTCGAGGAGTTCTTCTCGGCCTTTTTCGGCACGACCGTGAAGACCCGCTTCCGTGCCTCGCACTTTCCCTTCACGGAACCCTCGGCGGAAGTCGATATCCAGTGCTCCTGGAAGGGCGGAACCGTTAAAGTTGGTGAGGGCGACGGCTGGCTGGAGGTCCTGGGGTCCGGAATGGTGCATCCCAAGGTCCTGGAAGCGGGTGGAATAGATCCTTCCGAGTGGCAGGGCTTCGCCTTCGGGATCGGAATTGATCGCTTGGCGATGCTGAAATACGGCATTCCGGACCTTCGGGCCTTCTTTGATTCGGATCTGCGGTGGCTAAGGCATTACGGCTTCGCCCCGCTTGACGTGCCGACGCTGCACGGCGGGTTGCAGTGATGCCGGCCGGGGCGAGCGCGATGCCGGACCGGACGCAGGCCGGACACCATCCCGGGCGGCTTGCCTCGGCCGGACCGTCTGAAGAAGCGGGTGTGCCGACGTCCGGAAGACACGGCATTCCCTCGGGGGAAACGCGATGAAATTCACGATTGCCTGGCTGAAAGAGCATCTGGAAACCACCGCTGCGGTTGACGAGATCGCGGAGGTCCTGACCGATATCGGCCTCGAGGTGGAGGAGATCGTGAATCCCGCAGACCGGCTGAGGGACTTCACGCTTGGCAGGGTCTTGAAGGCCGAAAAGCACCCCGACGCCGACAGGCTGCGTGTCTGCGAGGTCGAGACCGACCGGGGCGTCAGGCAGATCATCTGTGGTGCGCCCAATGCGCGCGAGGGGATCACGGTCGTTGTTGCACATGCGGGCACCTACGTTCCGGGAATCGACACGACCATACAGGTCGGGACGATCAGGGGCGTGGAGAGCCACGGCATGATGTGCTCCGAGCGCGAGATGGAGCTCTCAGACGAGCATGACGGCATCATCGAGTTGCCGTCGGGCACGGTGGGAGAGCGCTTCATCGACTGGCTGGCGGCGAATGACCCGTCAAAGGTCGATCCGGTGATCGAGATAGCCATCACGCCCAACCGGCAGGACGCGCTGGGTGTCGAGGGGATTGCCCGCGACCTGGCGGCCCGCGGCCTGGGAACACGGATCGAGAGGCCGATTGCGCCGGTGCCAGGCACGTTTGCTTCACCGATCAGCATCTCGATCGACAAGGACACGATCGACGGCAATCCCTATTTTGCCGGCCGGGTGATCCGTGGCGTGCGGAACGGACCGTCACCGGCATGGCTGCAGCAAAGGTTGCAGGCCATCGGACTGCGTCCGATCTCGGCACTGGTTGATATCACGAACTTCTTCACATACGACCGCAACCGTCCGCTCCATGTCTTCGATGCCGACAAGGTCAATGGGAACCTCCGCGTGCATCGGGCGGAGGGGGGCGAGCAGATTCTCGCGCTGGACCAGAAGACCTATGCTTTCGAAAGCGGCATGATGATCATCGCTGATGAGCGCGGGCCTGAGAGCATTGCCGGCGTCATGGGAGGCGATAGAACCGGCGTGACCGGGGAGACCGTCAATGTCTTCGTCGAAAGCGCCTACTGGGACCCGGTGACGATCGCGCATACGGGGCGCAAGCTGAAGATCAACTCGGATGCCAGGTACCGCTTTGAAAGGGGGGTGGATCCAGAGTTCACCTTGCCGGGCCTGGAGGCGGCCACGTCGATGGTCCTGGAGCTTTGCGGTGGCGAGGCGTCTCACGTCGTCGAGGACGGCGCCGTACCTGACACGACCCGGGCCTATCGCCTGGACCCTGCCCGCTGCTCTTCGCTCGTCGGCATGGACATTCCGGCCAAGGACCAACGGACTACGCTGGAAGCACTTGGATTCGCGATTGATGGCGACATGGCGGCCCCGCCGTCGTGGCGCCCCGACGTGCGGGGCGAGGCAGACCTGGTCGAAGAGGTGGCGCGTATGGCGTCACTCACGAATCTTGAGCCGAAACCCATGCCGAGGGCGGCGCCCGGCGTCCCGAAACCGATCCTGACGCCGCTCCAGAGGCGTGAGCAGGCTTCGCGACGGATGGCGGCGGCGCTCGGCTACAGCGAATGCGTGACCTACAGCTTCATCGACGATGCTTCGGCCGCACTGTTCGGGGGCGGCGACGAGGCGCGTCGCGTCGCCAATCCCATATCGTCCGAAATGACCCAGATGCGGCCATCTCTCTTTCCGGGGCTTTTGCAGGCGGCAGCGCGCAACCAGGCGCGAGGCTTCACCGATCTGGCGCTCTTCGAGGTCGGCGCCGTTTTCCATGGCGGCGAGCCGGAGGAGTTCGAGATCCTGATTGCGGGGATTCGCGTCGGCGCAACCGGCCCGAAAGACCCGCATGGAGAACGCCGGGACGTGGACGTCTTTGACGCGCGCGCCGATGCAGAGGCCGTTCTTGCCGCCGCCGGAGCGCCGGCACGTACGCAATTCGCGCGGGGCGCCAACAGTTGGTGGCATCCGGTTCGCTCGGCGAAGATCACGCTCGGACCGAAGATCACGCTTGCGGCGTTTGGCGAACTGCATCCCGGGGTGCTGCGCAGGCTGGACGTGAAGGGGCGCGCGGTCGGGTTCGCGATCCATCTCTCTGCCGTGCCAGAGCCACGCGCGAAGGGCAGTACGCGCACCGCTCTGCAAATCAGCGACCTCCAGGCGGTCGAGCGCGACTTTGCCTTCGTGCTGGATGCGAACGTGGAGGCGATCAATGTCGTGAATGCGGCCGCGGGCGCGAACAGGTCCTTGATCGAAGAGGTGAGGGTCTTCGACGAATTCGTCGGCGGGAGCCTTGGCGAGGGCAAGAAGTCGCTCGCTATCACCGTGCGGCTGCAGCCGAGGGAACGGACCCTGACAGACGAGCAGATTGACGCAGTCGGCAAGGCGATTGTCGAGAAGGTCTCGAAAGCGACGGGTGGCGTTCTGCGGGCCTAGAGGGACGGGCAACGGCGGGACCGTACGCCTCGAACCTCCGACGTCCGTTGCGAAGACGTGTCCGACCTTCGATGGCGCGCCATTGGCCATCGACCGATGAAGCAGGACCGTCGGCGTCTCCAGACGATATGCTGAAAGATGCCGGATTACATTCGCGAATCATGGCAGAATGTTCGAAAGCGCCCGCAAACCACGCCGGAGAATTGCGCCATGAGCACGATTGACGCCACAGATGCCCGAATCCTGTCCGTGTTGCAGCGACGCGGCCGCATTTCGAATGCCGAGCTTGCGGACGAGATTCACCTTTCGGCGTCGGCCTGCCATCGGCGCGTGCAAAGGCTGGAGCGCTCCGGGATCATTCGCGACTACGTGGCGCTTCTCGATCCGAAGAAGCTCGACCGCCCGACGGTCGTGTTTGTCGAGATCACCCTGTCCGGCCAGGCGGACGAAGTGCTCGATGCCTTCGAGCGGGAAGTGGCGCGCATTCCGGACGTCCTCGAGTGCCACCTCATGGCAGGCACGGCGGACTATCTCCTGAAGGTCGTCGCGCAGGATACGGAGGACTTTGCGCGCATTCACCGTGGCAAGCTTGCGCGGCTGCCGGGTGTGGCGCAGATTCACTCGTCATTCGCCTTGAGGACGGTGCGCCAGACCACGGCGTTGCCTGTGTGAAGGATCGCGACTTGGCGGTAGGTCCCGTCTCTCGCGATCGGAACGGCGCGAACCCGCAGCGGGGCGGCCCGGACGGACATTGATGTCTCACGCCGATAACAGGCGGCTCTTGTCGCCGGAAGGATGCCGACGCTCTTGAACGCATTTTGGGGGTAGGGGCGAGGCCGCCACTCACCCGGAGGCCCAGGAATGCCCGGGCCTTCGGTGCGCGGCGGAGCTGGGCAGCGCCGTGCCGAGGTTCACAGGAGCCCTTCGCGCTGGGCTTTCTTGCGCGCCAGCTTGCGGAAGCGGCGGATGGCTTCCGCCCTTTCGCGCGCACGCTTTTCGCTGGGCTTCTCGAAATGCTGGCGAAGCTTCATCTCGCGGAAGACGCCTTCACGCTGAAGTTTCTTTTTCAGCGCGCGGAGCGCCTGATCTACATTGTTGTCGCGAACGCTGACCTGCATGTGGCCTTTACCGCCTTTCCGAGTTAGAGTTGTGCAGAATCTGCAAGAGATGGCCCCAATAGCAAAGGCCACTGCGCTTGTCCACAGGCAGGCACGGGAGATTTTGATGGCAAGACCCCCCGATCTGGATTCGCTGCTGGATGCCGCCCTCAGGCATGTTGCATTCGATGGCTGGTCCGCAGCCACCATGGCGGCGGCTGCGACAGATGCGAACCTGAGCGAAGCGGACGCAAGGGCACTCGCGCCGCGCGGTGCGCTCGACCTTGTGGCGGCGCTTCACCGAAGGGGTGACAACGCGATGAAGGAGCGCCTCGCAAAGGCGGACCTCGAATCGCTCAGGTTTCGCGACAGGGTCGCCATGGCCCTGAAATTCAGGTTGGATGCGATGCCGGATCAGCAGGTGGCGCGACGCACGGCTGCGTTCCTTTCCGTCCCGATCCACGCGCCCGAAGGTGCGAAGCTGGTTTGGGGAACGTCCGACATGATCTGGAATGCGCTCGGCGATACGTCGCGCGACGGCAACTGGTACACGAAACGTGCCACGCTCTCCGCGGTTCTCGGATCGACCTTGCTCTACTGGTTGGGCGACCAGAGCCCCGATCACGAGGCGACGAACGCTTTCATAGATCGCAGGATCGACGAGGTCATGCAGATCGAGTCGCTGAAGGGCAAGCTGAGCCAGAATCCGTTCACGAAGCCGTTCATGGACGCACAAGCGGCGCTGTTCGAGCGATTCTTCGCCCCGAACGGACAGACGGGCTCGGGCCTGCCCGGGCGCTGGGAAACCGACGCCTAGCTCGTCGCACGCGCGGGCTTGTCTGCCGCGGGACGTGATTCCGGGCCAGCACGCTGAACGTGTACTCGCCGTGGCGCCTGGATGCCGTTCCGGCCATTGCGCGATGCCGGGGCGTCTGCAACGGATCGTGTCGGCGGGATCCATTGTCCGAAGCGAATCTGGGAGTGGTCAAGACAGGGATTGCCTCTTTTCTCCCGCTTCTTGTGGGGCTATATGACGTGCCAATCCCCGATTTTGAGGAGTGGGGTCCGGTCGGACCAGCCGACTTTCCGGCGCGGACGGGACTTGTCAGGAGATTTGCAGATGAACAAACCGATCATGGCCAAGGCGACGGCGGTCTGGCTGGCCGACAACACCACGATCACGTTCAAGCAGATCGCGGACTTCTGCGGGCTGCATGAACTGGAAGTGCAGGGCATTGCCGACGGTGACGTGGCGACCGGCGTCAAGGGGTTCGACCCGATCGCGAACAACCAGTTGACCCAGGAAGAGATTGACGCAGCCGAAAGCGATCCGCTTCACAAGCTGAAGCTCAAGTTCAATCCGGCGGCTGTCGGCGAGGAAAAGCGACGGGGACCGCGCTACACGCCCCTGTCCAAGCGGCAGGACCGTCCGGCGGCGATCCTGTGGCTGGTGAAGTTTCATCCCGAACTCTCGGACAGCCAGATATCCAAGCTCGTCGGCACCACCAAGCCCACGATCCAGTCGATTCGCGATCGGAGCCATTGGAACATCTCGAACATTCAACCCATCGATCCCGTGGCACTCGGGCTCTGCAAGCAGTCCGAGCTCGATGCGGCCGTGCACAAGGCGGCAGACAAGAAGGCCAGCGAGGGCGAGGTGATGACGGACGAGGAACGTCGCAAGCTCGTGTCCACCGAGCAGTCGCTTGACGCCGACCCGGAACCGAGAATCCCCACGGCGATTTCCGGGCTGGAGACGTTCACGCTTTCCGACAAGCCGGACAAGGATGCCGAGGACTTGGACATCCCCGACGCCGACAGTTTTTTCAACCTGCCTGACAGCTCAGGGGACGACAGCGCGACCGAAGACGAGGACTGAAATCCCGGAATGCCACTTGGGAATCCGATTGGCGTTTCTCAGAGCGACTTCCTGGCCCGAAGGGCGGCACCGATGGTTCCGTCGTCCAGATAGTCAAGTTCGCCTCCGATCGGCACACCTTGGGCAAGGGACGTGACCGTTACGCGCCCTTCGAGCTGATCGGCGACGTAGTGTGCCGTTGTCTGGCCCTCCACGGTGGCATTCAAGGCGAGGATGACTTCGCTTATCTGTTCATCGGCAACGCGATCGACCAGTGCCGGAATCCGGAGTTCTTCCGGACCCACTGCGTCGAGAGCGGAGAGCGTGCCTCCGAGCACATGGTAGCGTCCCTTGAACACGCCGGCGCGCTCCATGGCCCAAAGGTCGGCCACGTCCTCGACCACGCAGAGCTCTCCGTTCGCGCGCTTTTCGCTCTTGCAGATGGCGCAGCGCTCGCTTGTTGCGATATTGCCGCAGTTCAGGCACTCGCGGGTCGTCTCGGCAACACGGGCCATGGCGCTGGCAAGCGGCGCCATCTGCTGCGCTCGCTTCCGTAAGAGATGCAGCACTGCGCGCCTGGCCGAACGCGGGCCCAGCCCCGGCAGCTTGGCCATCAGCTCGATCAGGGCTTCAAGTTCGGATTGCGCCTTCATGGAGCCTCTCCGGTCAAACGGATGCGCTGCACGTCCAAGCCTGCATCACGGAGCATCCGAACGAGGCCGGTGTCTCCCGGAATCTGGCCTGCGTCAACGGCGACAAGAACTTCGCCCTTCGGCCATTCCCGGGCGAGCTTGTCCAGAAAGCGCCCGTTCCTGAACGTCAGCATGAAGTCATTGGCGATTCTCAGGGCTTCCTCTCCCCGCTGCCCAAGGACATTCTGCAGATGGGCCGAATGCCAATTTCGGATGAGTCCGATTCGCCCCTGGAGATAGAGCGCGAGGAGCGTGCTTCTCCTCCGGTTGTCGGCAACCGGGTGCAGTCGGGCGGCGCGGACGGCAATGATCGCTTCGGCAGTTTCGTCGCGATCCCTCAGGTCGGCGAGGAAGTCTCCGGGCTTCTCGAGGGCAAGGATGTCAGCACCGGCAAGAATGGCAAGGAGATGGATGTAGTTGTCCTGCATTGGGAAGGCGCCGCGTGCAAAGTCCTCGCAAGGATCGGAGCGAAGCATTGCGGCCATGCCAGCCGGAGAAAGCACGAGTTCGGCGTCCTCCGACCAGCCGGTGTCAAGCGCCCGGTCACGGATCCAGTCGGACACGTGGTGCGGCAGGCCCGCTATCGTGTCGCCACCGGTCACGTCGCTCGCAAACGGATCGGAGGCGTCGTTGTAGTAGCCCTCGAAATGAATCGCGGTGCGGTGCTCTTCGCGGCTTTCCGCCGTTTCGTCGACCTCGATCGCAACGGTGCGTGCGCGGTGGATCGCATCCCGGACCGGTCGTGGAATGTCAAGGATCATTGGGTGTGACGAGCGCATGGTTCCCCAAAGATGGGATATGGCCCCGTTCGGTGCTGTCACCTTCCAGAACCGTCCGGTCCCGTTGGCAATGCTTGCGTTCCCTGTCTCGATGGCCGCGATACCCGGTGGGCTGAGCGCCCCTTCGTGGATCTCGGGCTCGTCGACCGTGCAAGTTTCCTTGGTAGCCCAGTCTTGGGCTGGAGCAACTGCCGCAGCCGGAAGTAAGACCGCAAGCAAGATGGCGCGTCGAAGCACGAGCGTCAGAAAGGCAGGTTCATGCCCGCAGGGAGGCCCAAGCTCTCGGTCAGTTTCCTCATTTCATCCTGACCTTTCGAGGCGGCCTTTTCCTGGGCATCCTTGACGGCGGCAACTATCAGGTCTTCCACGACTTCCTTCTCATCGGGGTTGAAGATCGAGGGGTCGATTTCGAGCGCCGTGAGACTCCCCTTGGCAGTTGCCGTGGCCTTTACGAGACCGGCGCCGCTCTCCCCTGTGACGGTCATGGAGTCGAGTTCGTCCTGAAGCTCGGCCATCCTGGACTGCATTTCCTGCGCGGCTTTGAGCATCTTTCCCATGTCGCCGAGCGTGCCAAGGGACTTGATCATGACTTGTCTCCCGATTGCGCTTACCGCTTGATATTTTGCAGGGCGCTGCGCGGCAAGGCCTAGTGGTGATGAAGTCAAGGACGCGTCGTGCCGCGGGGACGGCATCTGCCGCAAGTTTCCGGCCGCATGTCCGGAACCCGGCATCAAGATGGCATGCGGCAGGGACCTCGGCAGTTGCAGCGTGGCGAAAACGAAGACGGCGTCAGGGGTTGTGCGTGTTGATCTCTTGGTCCGCAAGGACGACGACCCGCCTTCCGAGGGAGTCACAGCGGCTCTTGACGCACAAGCGTGCATCCGCGGGCCCGCGTCATCCCTGGTGGGATTGTTCTGCCGCGTCGGTCTCGATGTGGCCCGAAAACGCGCGCTTGACGCCGCGTCGAGTCAAGACCTATGCAAGTGCCCGAGCGTCGAAGAGTCAGAAATCTCCAGGTTCGTCCATGTCCCGCAGTGAAGCCCTTCGATTTCTCAATCTCGCGCACTTCTTTGATCACTTCTTCCTGCTGATCTTTCCGACGGCTGCGCTGGCCATCGCACCGTCATGGAGCATGAGTTACGCAGACGTTCTTGTTCTCGGGACGCCGATGTACGTGATGTTTGCTCTCGGAACGCTCCCGGCCGGCTGGCTCGGTGACACCATCGATCGCATGATGCTGATCGCGATATTCTTCCTGGGCTGCGGCGGGTCCAGTCTCTGGATTGCGATGTCGGACGGCCCATTGGCAATGGCATTCGGCCTCGCCTCGCTTGGGCTCTTCGCGGCGATCTACCACCCCGTCGGGCTGGCCCATATCACGCATATAGGGTTGCGCACGGGTCGGGCGCTGGCCGTCAATGGGGTCTTTGGGAACATGGGGTTGGCCGGTGCTGCCGCGGTGACGGGACTGCTTGCCGGGTTCCTGGGTTGGAAGTGGGCCTTTGCCTTGCCCGGAGCACTTTCGATTCTGATCGGCCTGCTGTTGCTGAAGCGGAATGGGACGGCACCAAGCGCAGCGCGGCCCGCCGTTCACGCGGATTCCGGCACCGCGCTGAAATGCGACCGCCGAACGCAGGTGATCGTATTCGGGATCGTTTGCGTAATCGCTTTGTTTGGCGGGCTGATCTTCAATGCCGTCACGATCTCGCTGCCGATGTTCTTCGGCGAAAGGCTGGCCGGCACGGGTGGCGACCTGGCGTGGATCGGTGCGTCCGCGGGACTGGTCTTCGCCGTAGCCGCCTTCGCGCAGTTGCCTGTTGGCGAACTGCTTGATCGAATCGGTGCGCGTTCCGTGCTGGTCGTGCTGCTCGCATCCCAGGCGACGCTGCTGATGCTGTTGGCTTATGCCTCGGGGTGGGCGGCTCTGGCATTGGCGCTGTTGCTCGTGACATTCATCTTTGCGGAAATCCCCGTGACGTCGTGGTTGCTCGGTCGGTATCTTGATCACGGCATCCGCTCACGGGCATTTTCGGTGGAGTACGTTCTGTCGCTGGGCATCGGATCGATCGCCGTTCCCCTGATTGCCCTGTTGCACAAGCGCGGGATTGGCTTCGACGGACAGTTTCCAGGCCTCGCACTGACGGCGCTAATCGTCCTGTTTGCAGCGATGCTTCTGCCCAGGCACGTCCGGGCCGGCGCCCGGCGGGCGGCGGAAGCGACGGCGTCTCCCGGAAACTAGGCGAAGAACCTAAGGCCTGGAAAGAACGCGGGTGCGGCGGCGGGGCAGACCTTGCGCATCTCATCCGCACGACAAGCTCCCGGGTGACACCGGTTGCGAAGATCCGTTGCGACCGATTGTGCCGATGACGGAGATTGCCCGGAAGATCCGACAATGCCGCAGTCGCAACTGGCCAGGCTGCAGCACAACGGAGTGGCAGGCACAATTGCGGCCCTCTTCACGGTCCTCGGCATCGCTTCAGGGCGGGATGGCGTTGAATCAGTCGTCCTCGAAGGGGTCCCATTCGTCCTCGACCTCATAAAGGGCACTTTCGGCGGCGGAGGCGGAGAGGGCTTCGGCGGTCCGGAGATCCCCTATTCTGGCATTCGGGAACGCCGACAGGATTGCGGCGACAGTTTCGTTCTCTTTGGCGGCAGACCTGAGCTGGTCGGTTGCCGCGTTTCGCGTTTCGGAAATCGTGGGCTGGCCACCCGAAGCCGTCACGGAAACCGTCCAGCGGACGCCGGTCCAGCTCTGCAGGCATTGGCCCAGTCTTTGCGCCAGATCCCGGGCTGCCTGCGGTCCTGGCTCGAACTCGATGCGGCCGGGCTGGTAGGAAACCAGCCGCAGATCCTCCTCCACCTCGATGCAGAGCTTCATTTCGCGATTCGCGCGTATCAGGTCGAACACATGCGTGAATGTCGGGAACCGGGCGAGGGTACTTTCCGAATCAGGGACAAGCGCTGGCCGGGCAGCAGCAGCCACGACTCCGCCCGACGAGCGCGTGCCTGCGGCACGAGTCGCCGCTGCAGTCGTGCCCGGATCCGGTGAGGGGCCGGCTTCTGCGCCGCCGGACCCTGATGGTGGTGGTGTGGAGGACGATCGGGGCGGAGCGGAGGAAGAGGCGGTATCCGTCAGTCTTGCCACGAGGTCGCCCGGAGTCGGAAGATCGGCCACATGCGTCATCCTGATCACGGCCATTTCCGCAGCCATCATGGCGTCGGGTGCATTCCCAACTTCCTCAAGCGCCTTCAGCGCCATTTGCCACATTCGAGACAGAACCGGCATCGGCAGCTTTTCGGCCAGCGCGCTGCCACGTGCGCGCGCCTCGGGTGCCACCGTGGGATCGTTGACCGCCTCGGGCGTGATGCGGACGACGCTGATCCAATGGGTAATTTCGGCAATGTCACGAAGGACTGCCATCGGATCGGCGCCGTCAGAATATTGCGCGGCGAATTCTGTCAGAGCGCCGGCCGCGTCACCGGTCATGATGAGCTCGAAGAGATCCAGAACGCGGCCACGATCTGCAAGCCCGATCATGGCGCGAACCTGATCAACGTCCGTTGCCAGGGATCGGTCGCTGATCGCCTGATCAAGGAGCGATGTCGCGTCTCGCGCCGATCCTTCCGCAGCGCGCGTGACAAGGGCCAGCGCTTCATCGGTGATCTCGGCTTTCTCGGCGGTCGCGATCCGGCGGAGCAATTCCATCATTGTCTCGGGTTCGATCCTGCGAAGGTCGAAGCGCTGGCAGCGAGAGAGGACGGTGACCGGAACCTTTCGGATTTCCGTGGTCGCGAATATGAACTTCACATGGGCGGGAGGCTCCTCCAGCGTCTTCAGAAGCGCGTTGAAGGCACTGGTCGAAAGCATGTGAACTTCGTCGAGAATGTAAATCTTGTATCGGGCTGATGCGGCGCGATAGTGCACGCTCTCAATGATCTCGCGAATGTCGTTCACGCCCGTACGCGAGGCCGCGTCCAGTTCGAGGACGTCGACATGCCGGCCCTGCGCAATGGCCACGCAATGCTCGCAGGTGCCGCAAGGCGAGACTGTCGGGTCGCCGTCGCCGTCCGGGCCGATGCAGTTCATGCCCTTCGCGATGATCCGCGCCGTCGTGGTCTTCCCGGTTCCTCGTATGCCCGTGAGAATGAAGGCCTGAGCAATGCGGTCGGCCTCGAAGGCATTGCTGAGCGTGCGCACCATGGCGTCCTGGCCGACAAGATCGGCAAAGGTCTCGGGGCGGTATTTCCGTGCCAGGACCTGGTATTCGCTGTCTGTGCCGTCAATCATGTGCGCCACGTCTGAATCGGTTCAGGCAAGCGTAGACCGTGCGCAGGGCAGGGTCCACTCTTCGGGGACCATTCCGCTGACTGAAACATGTCGCGTTTTGGCCTTCCGGCTGATTTCACCGGTCAGGAGATGTTGCCGACGCAAACGCATTTCGTCCGTGCAGATGCGCCAATCCCGAACGCCTCGTTCTGAATGTCCCCGGGTGACGGGCCTTGCGGCGTGCCCGCGCATTGCCGTGTCGAAGTTCGGCGGGAGACACGTCCTTCTGGCTTGCACCGAGAGTGTCGCATGGCGCGGCTGCGGTCATTTGCATGACCTCCCACACTTGCCTTGTCTTGCGACAGGGCGTCACTATGCTGGCATTGCCTCCGGGGCGCCGTTCGGTTCCTCGGAAAGCCCGTGGCGGCATCTTCGAATCCGACGCTTGACAACTGTCGACTTTTTTCATGCCCGTTTCGGCGGACCACCGGGCCAGGAAGGAAAAACCCGATGGCAAATTCCGTCATTCGCCTGCACCGGGACGCAAAGGCGCTGAGAAATGCCTTTGCGGAGGGCGATCGTGGTGCGCTGGCACGTGCCGAGGCGGTTCTGGGGACCGTTCCGAAGGCAGTGAGCCACGCCGATGCACTGCACGTACTGGCTAGGGAAGCTGGACATGCAAGTTGGACGGTTCTCAAGTTTGCAGCTGCGGCAGGTGCCATGGACAGGGCGGAGAAACTTGACCGCCTCAAGATGGCACTGTTTCACGGGCAGGGATGGCGGGCCGAATGCCTCCTTGGGGTCGCGCCGGATCTCAGGCGGGACAATCTTGGGATCATGTGTGCCTTGTATGACGTAGAGGGCGTACGGGAGGCGGTCGAGGCCAGACCGAATGCTGTCAACGAACCCATACTGGGACCAAGACCCCCGATTTTGCATCTTGCGTTTTCCCGGTGGTGGCAGCACGGCGGCTCGGAAGCGGATATGCTGGCAACGGCTGAGGTGTTGAAGGCGGCCGGCGCGAACGTCAACGAGTCGTATGCGCAGGTGCCCGGGAACCCGCTTTCCGCGCTTTACGGCGCCGTCGGGCATGCGTCGAATCTGCGGCTGGCCGCGTGGCTATTGGACAACGGGGCGGACCCCAATGACGGCGAATCGCTCTACCATGCCTGCGAATTCGGCGCGCCAGCCCTGCGAATCCTGCTGGACCACGGTGCGCGGACAACGCGGACAAACGCTCTGCCGCGCGCTCTCGATTTCGACGATCCGGAGATGGTGGAAATGCTTCTTGAGGGCGGAGCCGATCCAAACGAATCCATTCACTGGCCGGAGACTTCGGGCGAGGCCCCCTTCGTGATCCCGGCGCTTCATCAAGCGGCGCGGCGGCAGTGCTCGCGTCGGATCGTGGCCAGGCTTCTGGACGCGGGCGGGAATCCGGACGTGATTGCGTGGGGGCACAGCGCGTACGCGCTTGCGCGGATGTTCGGCAATGACGGAGCCGCCGAAGAAATGGCGTCGCGGGATTGCAGGACCGACCTTGGACGTGAGGAGGTCGCGATCGCGGATGCGGTTGCCGGCAGAGCAACGCGCCAGATCGATCCTGAACGCCTGCCGGAGCCGACCCGTGACATGATTCGGTCCCAGATCCACCTACCGCACGCTCTGCGCCGCACGAAAGCGCTGGTGGAAATCGGCCTTCCTCATGATCGGCCAGATCCGCAGGGGCTGACGCCCGTGCAAGTGGCGGGTTGGGAAGGGATTCCGGATGTCATGGCGTACCTCATGTCCTTGGGGGTCAGCCTGGATCACGTTAACGGATATGGCGGAGACCTGATGTCGACGATCGTCCATGGTTCGGAAAACGCGCCTGGAAGGCGCACGCGGGATCACGTTGCCTGTGCACGGCTTGCCCTGAACGCGGGAGTTCCGCTCAGGCGGCAGGAGGTCGAATTCGCCGGAGAGATCGAGATGGCCGAGTTTCTGAACGACTGGGCGGAGGAGCACCCGAATCAAGTTACGGAGGAGCGTCTTGACTGATTACATGATCGCGGAACTGCCGCTTGGGCGCGGGATGATCGGCATCGCGCCGATGCCGGGCCGGGGCGGGAACTGCTCCGGAGACTTGGCGACGATCATTTCCTGGGGCGCCGACGTTGTCCTGACAATGACCGGCAGGCACGAACTGGATTTCGCTGGTGCGTCGGCCATGGGCGAGGATCTCGATGCAACTGGTGTCCTCTGGCGGCACTTGCCCGTTACCGATCTTGGTGCACCCTCTCCAGAGACCTGCGCACTTTGGCCGGAGGCGTCGGAGGTTGCGCATCGTGCCCTTGATGGCGGCGGCCGGGTCTTGGCGCATTGTTTCGGCGGTTGCGGGCGTTCCGGAATGGCGCTCTTGAGACTGATGGTTGAGGCTGGCGAGGACGTCGATGCGGCGCTGGCGCGGCTCCGGACCGTCAGGCCCTGTGCCGTCGAGACAGCCGCTCAACGGGATTGGGCGGCCCTTGGATCAGATCGCGCATGAGACCATTGCCCAGGCCACAGGCCACTTGCTTCCTTGCACGGGCCGGTTCAAGGCGCTATACGGTGGTCCTGAGAGGTTGGCGCGGGCGAGCGCCTCGCCAACCCGGTCAGGTCCGGAAGGAAGCAGCCGTAACGAGCCACGCTTGGGTCGTTGTCCAACCTCTCACCTCATTCCAGGTCTGCGAATGATCCGGCGTTGCTCATCGTCCTTGCCGGAAGCGGGTGCTGCGCAGCAGACGACGGGTTCCGCAAGACCTGCCGACAGCAACATGATCAGGCAACAGACGCAACATTTCACACGTAGGGATCGAACAGGCTGATTCCTTCTTCCTTTGTTCCAATGATTCGGGGTGTGCTCGTCGCGACGCGGGGAAAGGACGAAATCCAAGTCGGATCATCGCGCTGATTGACGTTTGCGTGTTCGGCTTCGTGCCATGCATGCTTCACGGCAACTTGGGCCGTTTTCGGGCGGCGGATTCGGAAGTTGCGCTCGTTGCGGATAAATCAAGTGCACCTTCCTGTCGAATGGCGCTGGTGCGCTGTGTGTGGGCCAGTGCGTCTTTCCTTGACCGGGATTCCGACAGTGCGGAGATGGCGTTCGCGTACATTGCGGTGTCGGACGCTGGCGACTGCACCCCGTTTGCCAAATTGCCAGCCGCGTGGCACATCGGCTTCAGGAGGGAGCGATCTGGAATGCAATGCGCGGAATCAGTGACCTTTGGCGGCTCGGGACTTGACCGGGCCGTTCACCTGAGGACGGACCCTCCGGACGGGTATGTGCTGCCGCTTTGGCGGGGCAAGCCCTTGCTGGAAAGCGAGAGCCGCCGACCGGTCTTCCTGTCAACTGACCATCAGGCATTCGATGCAGCCAGTGAACCGGCGGTTTTCCTTGGGTTGGACGAGGGCGAGTCCCGCTTTGCACGAGACATTTCGGACTGGTTGCCGGAGGGCGGCGACGAGGGCGTCGGGGCATTCAACGACACTTCGGAACAGCAGCATCCCGAACTTGCCAATGGATGCGCGTTCGCCGACCTGCGCCAGAACATGACACGCCTTTCCGCCCGCGATGCCGAACTTGTCGTGATCGGCAAAGCGCTTCTCGAATGGCATCGAACGCATCGGTTCTGCGCGCGTTGCGGCGCTCCGAGCAAGATGGCCATGGCGGGTTGGCAGCGGGATTGCCCCGCCTGCAAGGGCCAGCACTTTCCGCGCACCGATCCGGTGGTCATCATGCTGATCACTAGTGGCAACTCGGTCTTGATGGGAAGGTCGGGCTTCTGGCCCGAGGGAATGTACTCCCTCCTGGCGGGCTTCGTGGAGCCGGGCGAGACGATCGAGGCCGCCGTACGACGCGAGGTTGGAGAGGAGGCCGGAATTGAAGTGGGCGGAGTAAGATACTTGGCCTCGCAACCATGGCCTTTCCCGACATCCTTGATGATCGGCTGTCATGGAATCGCGCTGACCGATTCCATCAGCATCCAGGCGGATGAAATCGAGGATGCGAAATGGGTCACGCGCGAGGAAATGATGCAGGTTCTGGCAGGTGACAACCCAAGCATGAAGGCGGCCCGAAAGGGATCCATCGCGCGATTCCTGATCGAGGGCTTTCTCGCCGACAGACTGCCATTGGCACGTCGCTGATCACTTTGCCCGCCTGATCGGTGCTGAAGGCGGGAATTCCGCAGCCGACGGGGTATCCGTGAAAATCCAACGGTGCACTGGATTTTGTGCGCACCATTGACTATGGTTCCGTTCAGACCCGGGAAACGGGCACGCAGGCGGACGAGCAGGACGCATGACAGAGATGGTTTACGGCTCGGTGTTCCGCAGGTACGGCGAGCCAATACTTCCACGCTGGTGGCGCACCGTCGACAAGTGGTCGATAGGCTGTGTCCTGGCGCTGTTCGGCATCGGCTTGTTGCTGGGTCTCGCATCCAGCCCTCCTTTGGCCGAGCGGCACGGATTGTGGGCGTTCCACTACTTTGAACGGCAGGTGGCGTTCGGCGCCATGGCGCTTCTGACCATGTTCGCGATCACGCTGCTGGCCCCCAAGACCGTTCGGCGCATTGCGGTGCTCGTCTTTCTGGTTTCCTTCGGGGCCATGGTCATGTTGCCGTTTTTTGGCACTGACTTCGGAAAGGGCGCGGTCCGGTGGTTTTCCCTTGGCTTCGGATCCGTGCAGCCGTCGGAATTCCTGAAGCCCGGGTTCATCGTGCTCGTCGCGTGGCTGATTGCCGCGTCCAACGAGGTTGCAGCCCCCCCGGGCAAGTCGCTTTCCTTCACGGTAGCCTTGGCAGTTGCGGCCCTTCTTGCCATGCAGCCAGACTACGGGCAGGCCTGCCTGATCTTCTTTGCATGGGGAGTCATGTATTTTGTGGGAGGCGCCCATTTCCTTCTGCTCCTGATGATTGGTGGCCTGATCATTTTCTGCGGTGTTCTTGCCTACGAGAATTCCGAGCACGTTGCGCGCCGCATCGACGGGTTCCTGTCGTCCGAGGTCGATCCAACCACTCAGCTTGGCTACGCCGCAAAAGCCATCAGGGAGGGCGGTCTCTTTGGCGTCGGGGTCGGCGAAGGCACGGTAAAGTGGTCGCTGCCCGACGCTCACACGGACTTCATCATCGCTGTCGCCGCCGAGGAATACGGGCTTATCCTCGTCCTTGTCGTTATCCTGTTGTATTCGACCATTGTGTTTCGTTCGCTCTACCGGCTGATGCGTGAGCGCGATCCCTTCATTCGGCTCGCCGGAACCGGGCTGGCCTGCACCTTTGCCATGCAGGCGCTGATCAACCTGAGCGTTGCGGTCAGGCTCCTGCCCGCCAAGGGCATGACGCTGCCCTTTGTGAGTTACGGAGGCTCTTCACTGCTTGCCGGCGGCATCTTGGCTGGCATGCTGCTGGCATTCACGCGCGCTCGGCCTCAGGGCGACATCCACGGCAGCCTCGCCGGAAACGGGCGATGAGAACGCGCCATCTTGCAATTTCCGCCGGCGGAACTGGCGGGCACATGTTTCCGGCCCAGGCCCTCGCGGAGACAATGTTGGCAAAGGGCTGGCGAGTAACGCTCATGACGGATGGCCGAGGCGCGCACTATGCGGGCGGGTTCCCTGATCGGGTTGTGGTGCGGAAGATTGCAAGCGCAACTTTCGCGCGCGGCGGAACGCCAGCGAAGCTTCTGGCACCGTTCGCCATTGCCGTCGGAATTGCGACAGCACAGTTTAGTTTTCTGCGTGATCGTCCGAGCGTGGTGGTTGGCTTTGGAGGATATCCCTCGATTCCCGCTCTCGCCGCGGCTTGGGTGCTCCGCATTCCCAGGATGATCCATGAGCAGAATGGCGTTCTCGGGCGGACGAACCGCTTGTTTGCCAGGCGGGTCGACAAGGTGGCCTGTGGAACGTGGCCCACAGCCGTTCCAGACGGAGTTTCGATCGTGCACACCGGAAACCCGGTAAGGGCCCAGGTGCTGGATCGAGCTGGGGCTCCCTACGAGATTCCGGAACGTGGCCCCTTCTCCATTCTGGTGATTGGCGGATCTCAAGGCGCGCGCATTCTCTCCGAGGTCGTGCCACCGGCAGTCGTTGCCCTGAGAGATCGGCTCGCCGTGTCGGTGCGGGTCACACACCAGGCGCGGCCCGAGGACCTGGCTCGCGTGAGTGCCACATATGAGTCTGCGGGCATTGAAGCCGATGTCGAATCGTTCTTTGCGGACATTGCCCAGCGGATCGAGCACTCGCATCTCGCAATAGGTCGGGCGGGGGCGTCAACGGTCGCGGACATTTGCGCAATTGGGCGTCCCTCGATCCTGGTTCCCTATGCGGCAGCAGCGGCGGATCACCAAACCGCGAATGCGCGCAATCTTGCCGATGCCGGTGCTGCAATCCTTGTACCTGAAACCGACCTTGACCCTGCCGCCTTGGCGGAGCAGATGCAGGGCGTGCTTGGGACGGTCGGAACTGCCTTGCGGATGCGGGACAAGGCTCTCGGTCTGGCCAGGCCGGATGCGGCAAGCCATCTGGCTTGCGCTGTCGAGCAATTGGCAGGAAATTGACATGAACGCAGCCGTCACCAAGCTTCCAACGGAGATGGGCCCGATCCACTTTGTCGGAATCGGAGGCATTGGCATGTCCGGCATCGCCGAGGTGCTGATCGAAGCGGGCTACATGGTTCAGGGCTCAGATCTGAAATCCTCGAAGATTACCGAGCGGCTGGCGCGCCTTGGGGCGACGATTTTCGAAGGCCAGCGTGCGGAGAATCTGGAGGGCGCCGAGGTCATTGTCATTTCCTCTGCCATCAAGCCCGGGAACCCGGAACGGGAAGAGGCACGAAGGCGGGGCCTGCCGGTCGTTCGACGCGCAGAAATGCTGGCCGAACTCATGCGGTTGCGGTCCAATATTGCGGTCGCCGGCACGCATGGAAAAACCACGACGACCACGCTGGTGGCAGCTTTGCTGGATGCCGGCGGCATTGATCCGACGGTGATCAACGGCGGCATCATTCACGCCTACGGATCTAATGCGCGTGTCGGGAGCGGCGAATGGATGGTGGTTGAAGCCGACGAATCGGACGGCACCTTCAACCGGCTTCCTGCGACCATTGCGATCGTGACGAACATCGACCCGGAGCACATGGAGCATTGGGGGACGATGGAAGACCTGCGGATGGGATTCGAGGACTTCGTGTCGAACATCCCGTTCTATGGACTGGCGGTTCTTTGCACCGACAATCCCGAAGTGCGAGCGCTTGCGGACCGGGTGACGGACCGGCGAATCATGACGTTTGGATTCAATCCGGAGGCAGATGTGCGGGCGGTCAACCTTCGCCATGAGAACGCTGCGGCCCGTTTCGACATAGAACTTGCCGACGGGCCTGTGATCAAGGACTGCACGCTTCCGATGCCGGGAAGCCACAACGTCTCCAACGGGCTTGGCGCCGTGGCTGTGGCACGGCACCTGGGCATGAAGGGTTCGGAAATCCGCGAAGCGTTGGCGGCGTTCAAGGGCGTCAATCGGCGGTTCACAAAAGTGGGCGAAGTTGGGGGCGTCACCATCATCGACGACTACGGTCATCATCCAGTGGAGATCGCGGCGGTTCTGGCTGCGGCAAGGCAGGCGCTGGCGACCAGGCCTGACACGAGGATAGTCGCGGTTCATCAGCCGCACAGATATTCTCGGCTGTCGTCCTTGTTCGACGAGTTTTGCCGTTGTTTCAGCGATGCTGACATTGTGGCGATTGCCGATGTCTTTGGTGCCGGAGAGGACCCGGTTGCCGGAGCCACTCGCGAAGACCTTGTGGCAGGGATCGCACATCAAGGGCACAAGGACGCACGTGCTCTGGAGAACGAGGATGCACTGGAGTCGCTGGTGCGCACGGAGGCTCGACCGGGCGACATCGTAGTTTGCCTCGGGGCCGGCACGATCAGCGCCTGGGCCCGCGAGCTGCCGGTTCGGCTTGCGCGGGACGCTGCATAGGCCGCATGCGTGCCAGCGGAAGAAAAATTACGCTTCCTGAATTGCAATTTTACTGCCCGGGCGGCCCGAGACATTGACGGCGTTGATGCATGAACGTGTCGGGGTCGCGCTGTCATCCGTCCTGGATCAATGGAGGGAAGTCATCTCCGTGCCTCGATGCAGACGACGTGACCTTGTACGGCCTCAGATCAGGCCGTTCTTCCGAAACAGTTCCTTGAGATCGGCTTCAGGCCGGGCACCGTAGTGGCTAATGACTTCCGCTGCCGCCACGCAACCCATTCGGCCGGCGACTGCGAGTGGCTGACTTGTAGCGTAGCCGTAGAGAAATCCGGCCGCGAACAGATCGCCCGCGCCTGTCGCGTCCACCGGCACGGCCCGACGGACAGGGACGCGTTCCGTCTCGTTGCCCCGAATCAGTATCACGTCCTCGCCGGAACGGGTGACGACCACCAGGCCCGCATCCCCGGCTGCGGAATCGAGAGCCCCGGAGAGGTCGCTCTGATAAAGCGATTCCCATTCATGCTGATTGCCAATGACGCAATCAAGTTCGCGAACAAGGCGGCGAAAGTCGCTTCGGTGCCGATCAACACAGAACGGGTCCGAGAGCGCAATTCCCGCTCGCCCGCCGGCGTTGCGGCAGAGACGTGCCGCGCGCTCGAACGCCTCCTTTCCTTTTGGCTTGTCGTAGAGATAGCCCTCGAGAAAGAGGATGTTCGTTGCACCTGCCACGTCGTCCGGAACGTCGTCAGGACCCAGTTCGGACGAGATGCCGAGATAGGTGTTCATTGACCGCTCGCCGTCCGGCGAGACGAAAATCATCGAGCGCGATGTCGGAAGGTCTCCGCCCGCCGCCGGCTCGTTCACGAAATCGGTTCCGCCCGCGGCCAAGGAAGTTGCGTAGAACCTGCCGAGCGCATCGTCCCGAACGCGCCCGATGAAGCCGGTCCTGAGCCCGAGATTGCCGAGTCCCGCCAACGTGTTTGCGACCGAACCGCCGGGGGCCTGCACCCGGTCCGTCATTGCACCGTAGAGCCTCTCGCCGCGCTCGCGCTCCACAAGTTGCATGATTCCTTTCTCGATCCCCATTTGATCGAGAAAGGAATCGTCTGCCGGCGAGATCACGTCGACGATCGCGTTTCCGATGCCAACGACATCGTAGCTCATTCCACCTTGTCCTCGAACCGGCACAGGTCGCGGATCAGGCAGGCGCCGCATTTCGGCTTGCGCGCGACGCAGGTGTATCGTCCATGCAGGATCAGCCAGTGATGGGCGTGGCGCTGGAATTCCGCTGGCACGTTGTCCTCGATGGCACGCTCGACTGCATCGACATCCTTGCCGGGCGCGATCCCCGTGCGGTTGCCGACACGGAAGATATGCGTATCGACCGCTTGGGCAGGATGACCCCACCACATGTTCAGGACGACATTGGCGGTCTTTCGGCCGACGCCAGGCAGGGATTGCAGGGCGGACCGAGAGGAGGGAACTTCGCCGTCGTACTCGTCGACAAGGATGCGCGAGAGCCGCATGACGTTCTTGGCCTTGTTGCGATAGAGCCCGATCGACCTGATGTGCTCGATGAGGCCGTCCTCGCCGAGATCCAGCATTTTCCGGGGTGTGTCCGCGATCTTGAAGAGTTTGCGCGTGGCCTTGTTGACACCAGCATCCGTTGCCTGGGCGGAAAGGGCCACGGCCACGACGAGCGTGTAGGCGTTGACGTGCTGAAGTTCGCCTTTGGGCTCTGCCTCAGCCGCGCGGAACCGCGTGAAGATCTCGACAAGCGTCTGAAAGGGCAATTGCTTGGCCATGGACCGCGTTTCTGGCGGAACGGGGAGTTGGCGGCAAGCGTTTCTCGCAAGATGCGGGTCGTCTTTTGCCTGACGACGCATAAGTTCTGGGACAGGATGCCAAGGGATGCAAAGATGAACGACATGTCGGAACCGGAAACCGGATACCACTACCAGCTGGTGCGGCGTGCGATCGAACTGATCGATGCAGGCGCCCGGGATCTTTCGCTGGAAGAGATTGCGTCAGAAATGCACATGAGCCCGGCGCATTTTCAGCGGATATTCAGTCGCTGGGTCGGGGTTTCGCCCAAGCGGTACCAACAGTGGCTGAAGCTCGATCACGCGAAGGCGCTCTTGGCCGGGCGGCACACGACGCTTGAAACTGCGGACGAAGTGGGCCTGTCGGGGTCGGGAAGGCTGCACGACCTGTTCGTGCGCTGGGAGGCGATGAGTCCCGGCGACTACGCACGCGGCGGCGGCGGGCTGGAGATTTCCTGGGGCTGGTTCGGCAGTCCCTTCGGACCGGCGCTTGTCATGGGCACGGCAAGGGGAATTTGCGGCATAGGGTTTGCGGCTGAAGCCGGCGCGGGCGCGACGATGGCAGATCTGCGGGCGCGCTGGCCGATGGCAGACTACCAGGAGAATCCTGCAGTTCTCGCCCCGGTTGTTGCGTCGGCCTTTCCGAAGAGCGGCCGAACTGACGGGCCAGTGCCGCTGTTCCTGATCGGCGCCCCCTTTCAGATCAAGGTGTGGGAGGCGCTCCTGCACATTCCGACGGGTCGCGTGACGACGTATTCCGACATCGCACGGGTCATTGGTGCTCCAAAGGCCGTCAGGGCCGTTGGCACTGCGGTCGGGCGGAACCCTATTTCCTGGCTCATTCCATGCCATCGCGCACTTCGAAAATCAGGCGGGTTGGGGGGGTACCATTGGGGCTTGCCCGTGAAGCGCGCCATGCTCGCATGGGAGTCCGCCGTGACCGCGTAATGTCCGGACCTGCAAACTGGGCATGACGATCACGGCCACGATGCAAGATGGACACCCGGGCATCAGTCGTTCAGGCGTACGAATCGGCTCATTGGTCCGGTGGCGGGATCTGCAGAGCCATTTGTGACGTGGACCGGGATGATGGGAGAGCCCTTCGATGCCTTGTGCAACCAGTCCGCGTCATGGCTGCAGACCCGGCTTGCCGCTTCGCGTCCGTCACGGAGTGCGGCCTGGAGATTCTCGTGATCAGCGATTGGCGCACGTCGCCGGATCCCGATGGGTCCAGACCCTAAGCGCGAGCGTTGATTTGAATGTCATTGCGTGTCTGCTGCGAGCTGTTCTCGGGCTCACATGCAGACCTCAGAGCATGCCTTTCAGCGTCTCGAGATCGGCAACGCGCTTTGCCGCCTCGTCTGCAGTTGCCCCGGCCGAGCCGCCCTGGCTTTCCCTTGCGGCGGCAATGCGCACGTCAAGGAACTCGGACGTGGCGTCCGCTTTCGGCAGAGCCTCGTCGGCAAGCACCGTCGCGCCTTCCTTCGTGATCTGGGCAAAGCCCCCGGTCACGACGTATTCCTGCACGCCACCATCGATCTCCGCAGCGACGATGCCCGGGCGAAGCCCGGTCACCACCGGAGCATGATCCGGCATGGCCACCATGTCCCCGTCAGACCCGGGGATCAGGATTGAACTGGCCTGTCCCGAAGCGAGACTGCGTTCGGGCGAAACCAAGTCGAATTGCATTGTGCCAGACATGCAGACTCCCTACGCGGCTTCGGCGGCCAGCCTCTCGGCTTTCGCGATCACTTCCTCGATGCCGCCGACCATGTAGAAGGCTGCTTCGGGCAAGTGATCGTACTCTCCGGCGACCACCGCCTTGAACGAGGTAATGGTGTCCTCGATCGGGACCTGCACCCCGGGCGAGCCGGTAAAGACCTCGGCCACGTCGAAGGGCTGCGAGAGGAAACGCTGGATCTTGCGGGCGCGGGCGACCGTCAGCTTGTCCTCTTCCGACAGTTCATCCATGCCGAGAATTGCGATGATGTCCTGGAGCGACTTGTAGCGCTGAAGCACGCCCTGCACGTCACGCGCCACCTGGTAGTGCTCCTCGCCGACAATGGCCGGATCCAGGATTCGCGACGTCGAGTCGAGCGGGTCCACGGCAGGGTAGATGCCGAGCTCCGAAATCGCGCGCGAAAGCACTGTCGTTGCGTCCAGGTGGGCAAACGACGTTGCCGGGGCCGGGTCGGTCAGGTCGTCGGCAGGAACGTAGATCGCTTGCACGGACGTGATCGATCCCGCCTTGGTCGAAGTGATGCGCTCCTGCAGCGCACCCATGTCGGTCGCAAGCGTCGGCTGATAGCCCACCGCCGAAGGAATGCGGCCCAGGAGAGCCGACACCTCGGAGCCTGCCTGGGTGAAGCGGAAGATGTTGTCGACGAAAAACAGGACGTCCGTGCCCGACTGGTCGCGGAACTGCTCTGCGAGCGTGAGGCCGGTCAGGCCGACGCGGGCGCGTGCTCCCGGAGGCTCGTTCATCTGGCCGTAGACGAGCGCCACCTGGCTTTCCGAGAGGTCGTCCGGCTTGATGACGTTGGATTCAATCATCTCGTGATAGAGGTCGTTGCCCTCGCGGGTCCGCTCGCCGACTCCCGCGAACACGGAGAAGCCGGAGTGAACCTTGGCGATGTTGTTGATCAGCTCCATGATCAGGACCGTCTTGCCGACACCGGCGCCGCCGAAGAGGCCGATCTTGCCGCCCTTGGCGTAGGGCGCGAGAAGGTCCACGACCTTGATGCCGGTCACGAGGATCTCGGATTCGGTTGACTGTTCGGAGAATTCAGGGGCTGGCTGGTGGATCGCGCGATGTTCGTCCGCCGTCACCGGGCCGCCTTCGTCCACCGGCGCGCCGACGACATTGATGATGCGCCCAAGGGTCGCGTTTCCTACAGGGACAGTGATCGGGCCGCCGGTATCAGTGACTTCCTGCCCGCGCACCAGGCCTTCACTGCTGTCCATCGCGATCGTGCGGACGGTGCTCTCCCCGAGGTGCTGGGCGACCTCAAGGACAAGCCTGTTGCCATGGTTGTCAGTCTCCAGCGCATTCAGGATTTCGGGCAGGTGTTCGTCGAACTGCACGTCGACGACAGCGCCGATGACCTGGGTCACTTTGCCTTTTGCATTTGCCATCTCTGGTTCTCCGGTGCTTCAGAGCGCCTCTGCGCCCGAAATGATTTCAATCAGCTCGTTGGTGATGACCGCCTGCCGGGTTCGGTTGAACTGGATCGTGAGCTTGTCGATCATCTCGCCGGCATTGCGGGTCGCGTTGTCCATGGCGCTCATTCGTGCGCCTTGCTCGGAGGCGCCGTTTTCGAGAAGTGCCGCAAGGATCTGTGTCGCGACGCCGCGCGGCAAGAGCTCCACAAGGATCTCCTCATCGCCGGGCTCGTAATCGAAGACTGTGGCGTCTTCGCTGGCCTCGATCTTCGCGGGGATGATCTGCAGTTCCTGCGGAACCTGCGAGATGACGCTTTCGAACTTGTTGAAATAGATCATTGCGACGTCGAATTCCCCGGCGTCGAAGCGGCCAATGATGTCTGAGGCAATGTCCTGCGCGTTGGTGTAGCCGACCCTCTTCACTTCAGAGAGATCGACATGGCCGACAAAGTGGTCGCCGTAATCGCGACGGAGCTGCTCACGCCCTTTCTTGCCAACGGTGAGGATCTTCACCGTCTTGCCGTCGTCGACGAGTTTCTTGGCCTGGGCCTTTGCAAGTCTCACGATCGAGGAGTTGAAGCCGCCGCAGAGCCCGCGTTCGGACGTCATGACCACGAGTAGCCAGGTCTGGTCCGAGCCCGTGCCCTTCAGGAGCTTCGGGCCGTCTTCTCCGATGCCGCCCGCCAATCCGGCCAGAACGGCGTCGAACCGCTCGGCGTAAGGCCGGGCAGCCGACGCGGCCTCCTCGGCACGGCGCAACTTGGCAGCCGCGACCATCTGCATCGCCTGCGTGATCTTCCGGGTCGATTTGACGGAGTCGATCCGCGTCTTGAGGTCCTTGAGACTCGGCATTGCTGCTGTCCTTCAGGCCGGTTCCGAGATTACGAGAAGTCGTTGGCGAATTCGTCAATTGCCGCCTTGATCCTGTCCGCGGCGTCGCCGGTGACTTTTGGATCCTCGGCGGTGATCCAGTCGAGAAGATCCTGGTGCTTGGAGCGCAGGTGGTTGGTCAGGCCCCGTTCGAAGCGTCCCACGTCGCCTAGCTCGATCCCGTCGAGATATCCGTTGATGCCGGAAAAGATGACACAGACGATTTCCGCGTTGGTCAGCGGCGAGTACTGCGGCTGCTTCATGAGCTCCGTCAGTCGTGCGCCACGGTTCAGGAGACGTTGCGTCGCCGCATCGAGATCGGAGCCGAACTGCGCAAAGGCCGCCATCTCGCGGTACTGGGCAAGTTCAAGCTTGATCGATCCTGCGACCGACTTCATCGAGGCGGTCTGGGCGGAGGAGCCGACGCGCGAGACCGAGAGGCCGGTGTTAACCGCCGGACGGATGCCTTGGTAGAAGAGGTCCGTTTCAAGGAAAATCTGGCCATCGGTGATCGAGATCACGTTGGTCGGGATGAAGGCCGACACGTCCCCGCCCTGGGTCTCGATTATGGGCAGTGCCGTCAGCGATCCCGCGCCGTTGTCCTCGTTGAGCTTCGCCGAGCGTTCGAGAAGCCGCGAATGCAGGTAGAACACGTCGCCCGGATAGGCTTCGCGTCCAGGCGGACGGCGGAGAAGAAGCGACATCTGGCGATAGGACACGGCTTGCTTGGAGAGATCGTCGTAGATGATCAGCGCATGGCGGCCATTGTCCCGGAAATACTCCGCCATTGCCGTTGCGGCATAGGGCGCGAGAAACTGCAGCGGAGCCGGTTCCGAGGCGGTGGCCGCAACGACGATCGTATAGTCGATCGCGCCCGATTCCTCGAGCTTTCTGACGAGCTGCGCGACGGTCGACCGCTTTTGTCCGACCGCGACGTAGACGCAATAGAGCTTCTTGCTTTCGTCATCGCCGGCGGCGTCATTGTACGACTTCTGGTTCAGGATCGTGTCCAGCGCCAAGGCAGTCTTTCCGGTCTGCCGGTCGCCGATGATGAGCTCCCGCTGGCCCCGGCCGATCGGGATCATGGCGTCTACCGCTTTGAGCCCCGTGGCCATGGGCTCGTGCACGGACCGGCGCGGGATGATGCCGGGCGCCTTCACGTCTGCAATCCGGCGCTCGGTTGCCATTATCGGGCCCTTGTCGTCGAGCGGATTGCCGAGACCGTCCACGACGCGCCCAAGAAGCGCGTCCCCGGCCGGCACGTCCACGATTGCGTTCGTGCGCTTGACCGTGTCGCCTTCCTTGATGTCCCGGTCCGAGCCGAAGATCACGATGCCGACATTGTCGCTCTCGAGGTTGAGGGCCATCCCCATGATGCCGCCGGGGAATTCGACCATCTCGCCGGCCTGGACGTTGTCGAGACCGTAGACGCGGGCAATGCCGTCCCCGACACTGAGCACGCGGCCCACTTCGGCGACCTCGGCTTCCTGGCCGAAATTCTTGATCTGCTCCTTGAGGATTGCAGAGATTTCTGCTGCTTGGATCGTCATCTATCCGACCTCGTTCATTGTGTTTTGCAGGGCCGCAAGCCTCGATGCGATCGAAGTGTCGATCATCTTCGATCCCACCCTGACGACCAGGCCGCCGATTAGGCTGTCATCAACGGCAACGTTCATCTTCACTTCCTTGCGGACGGATGCCTTGAGCGCGGCGGCAAGCCGTGTTCTCTGCTCATCCGTGAGGATTGTCGCAGTACGCACCTCGGCGGTCACTTCGCCCTTCTCGTCCGCGATGAGTCGACGGAGTGCGATGACAAGCTGGGGCAACACGAAGAGACGTCGCCGTGACGCCATCAGCCCGAGGGCGTTCGCCATCGTGCCCGAGAGGTCCATGCATGCGGCAATGGCCGCAACGGCATTTCCCTGGTCGTCGCGCGAATAGATCGGCGAGCGTATCAGCCTGCGAAAATCCTCGCTTTCGGAAATGACCGCATCCAGCGCGTCAACATCCCGCTCGAGGCGGTCAAGCCCGTCGCCATCAATCGCCAATTCGAAAACGGCCGTCGCGTAGCGAGCGGCAATTCCAGAAGAAATTGAGGCGGATTCCGACACTTGTCCCCTTTCCCAAGCCTGCCGCTTCCGCCAGGTTGCCGACGCAATTGGCCAATGTCGGCGGGCACGTCCCGCGAGCAGATCAGCGGTCGTGTAGCAGAGGAATTTCCGTGCCGCAACAGGGTAGGCAACCCGTGCAGCAACGCAAATCTCGCCACATTCCAGCCACTTGGTCCAGGTGCGACCGAATGCAGCGTTGCAAGTACGAAACGTGTGGCCACTTCTCGCCGATTCCACCTGATCCTGTTCAGACGGGCTTGGGTCCAGGGACCGCGATTCCGTCCAGGACGCCGAGGGGACGCTTGATCGCCTCCGCCAATCCGGCTCGGGGTGGTGCCGGAACCTGCTTGGTGATTTCGACGAGAAGCACGCCCCCGGCGAAGCGATTTGCGACCCGTGCCCCCAGCCTTTCCCAGAACGGGCCGGTCCTGAGCCAGAAGCGCCGTTCACTGGGTGGCTGGTAAAGTGCCGCAAGGTGTCGCTTTGGCGCGAGGCCGATTGCGGAGAGCATGCCTTCTAGCTGGCCGAGCGTGTAGGGCCGCCCGAATCCGAAGGGTGTCGCGTCGCGGCTCGACCACAACCCGGCGCGGTTCGGCACGACAAGGATGCCACGGCCCTCCGGTGCGAGTACGCGATAGCACTCGTCGAGAAGCGCGATCGGATGTTCGCTGGCCTCAAGCCCGTGAAGGATGATCAGACGGTCAACGCTGTCGGTCTCGACGGGCCACAGGGTTTCCTCGCAGAGCACCGACACGTTGGGCTGCCCGGACGGCCAGTGCTTCACGCCCTGCCGACCCGGCATCAGCGCGGTCACGCGATGCGCGGCATCAAGATATGGCCCGAGGAGCGGAACCGCGAATCCGAATCCCAGGACATTCAAACCCCGCGTGTCGGGCCAGAGTTCGTGCATGCGGGCCCGAATGGCGCCGCGCGCGATCCGTCCAAGACGGGTCTTGCCGTAGAAGGCGTCAAGGTCGACCACGTCGAAGTGCATTGCTCTCCCGGAAGCTTTAGCCGACAATTGGTGCCAGCATAACGGCGCGAAAGGGTATTGCCATGTCTTTTGAGATCATCACGATTCCATGTCTTGAGGACAATTACGCGTTCCTGCTGGCGAGCGGGGGAAATGCGGCCGTGGTGGACGTGCCGGAGGCTGCGCCGATTCTATCGGAAATCGCGGCACGGGACGTGACCGTCACGGACATCCTCCTGACACACCATCATGCAGACCATGTTCAGGGACTGGACGCGCTGAAGGCCGGCATTGGCAGCGAGGTGCGTGTGGTCGGCGCGGCGGCGGACGCGGGCCGATTGCCGCCCCTGGATCTCGCCGTATCCGAAGGCGACCGGTTCGAGCTGCTGGGCGCAGAGACGGCGGTTATCGACGTTTCGGGGCATACGGTTGGACACATAGCCTTCCACGTGCCGGCCGCGAAAGTCGCATTCACCGCCGACAGTCTCATGGCCCTTGGCTGCGGGCGCGTGTTCGAGGGCACAATGGACCAGATGTGGGCGAGCCTCTGCAAGATTTCGGAATTTCCGGGCGACACGACCATTTGTTCCGGGCACGAATACACGGAGGCGAACGGACGATTCGCGATCACCATCGAGCCGGACAGCTCGGCGCTTCAGGAGCGCATCGCGCGAATCGCCGAGGCCCGTTCCAGGGGGGAGCCGACCGTGCCGTCGCTGCTGTCGGAGGAGCTTGCGACCAATCCGTTCCTCCGCGCAGGCATCGCGGAGATCAAGTCGGGACTCGGCATGAGCGGTGCAAGCGACGCGGAGGTGTTTGGCGAGATTCGCCGGAGAAAGGACGCGTTTTGAAGCTCGCGAACAGCCTCCGAGCCGCACTGCCCGTTCAGGGAGGGCCGTCTCGAGCGCACGTTTCAGATGCGATTTGGGTCATCCGGTTCAGGCTTGGGCCGACCCTGAGGCCGCCCTTGGACCAAGATGGGCGGAACGCGTGACAGCGGTCAACGTGCTGGGCGAAATGAGGAACCGTGCGGCCACGCCATTGTCGGCGGTCACTGACAAGGTCCGCAATGCGCTTGGCCCTGCCACAAGATCTGGATAGAGGCAGCCCGCTTCGTCGTTCTGAGAACCGTCGGACCGGAGGCTGCTGACGGTGATTCGCGCGGCGAGATTGAAGCTGTTCTTCCCAGCGCCGAACACAAGACACTTCACCCGGTCGATTGGCGGCACGCAAGTCAGCCGCTGAAGCTGGGTGCAGTGACGCGCGATGACAAGGGGCACGTCGCATCGACCGACCCCGCTCACCTCCTCGTGTCCGTGGCAAATCACCACCTTTGCTGGGGCGAGATCTTGAGAAGGGCACCGCTTCGTCAAGCCCTCCGCCGGCCTTTACCTGGCGTCAACCAGGAATTTGAGGGTCGAAAGTGCGATGAATCCGGGGCAAAATGGCGTCGTTGTCGAAAAATGTGAACCAACTGGAAGAAAAAAGGCTTGAAGCTTGGGGTTTCTGGCAGAATCCTGACGACATGCGGTCAGTGCCCGGGGAGTCGCCCGGCCGACGCGACGAGAAGTGAGTAGAGGAGCCTCTGCGGGTGCCAAGTTTCTCGAATACGCTGGAAAGCGCGATTCACGCGGCGCTGGCCATTGCCAATTCCCGCCGCCATGAACTTGCCACCCTCGAGCACCTGCTTCTCGCACTGATCGATGAACCGGACGCCGCGCGGGTGATGAAGGCCTGTTCGGTCGACCTTGATGACTTGCAGAGAACCCTGAAGCAGTTCATCGAGGACGATCTTTCGTCGCTTGTCACCGGGATCGATGGATCAGAGGCCGTGCCGACTGCAGCATTCCAGCGCGTGATTCAGAGGGCCGCCATCCACGTTCAGTCTAGCGGGCGGACCGAAGTGACCGGGGCAAACGTGCTGGTGGCGATATTCGCGGAGCGCGAGTCGAACGCCGCCTACTTTCTGCAAGCCCAGGACATGACGCGCTACGACGCGGTGAACTTCATTGCCCACGGCGTGGCCAAGGATCCAGCCTTTGGCGAGACGCGGTCGGTGACGGGCGCAAGCGAGGTTGAGGAAGATCACGAGGTTCGGCAGGCCGAGGAAGAGGACAACAAGGAATCGGCGCTTGCGAAATTCTGCGTGGACCTGAATGCGAAGGCGACCAACGGTGATGTCGATCCGCTTATCGGACGGGAACACGAGGCGGAGCGCTGCGTTCAGGTGCTGTGTCGGCGTCGGAAGAACAATCCTCTGCTGGTCGGCGATCCGGGGGTCGGAAAGACGGCGATCGCGGAAGGCCTGGCCAAGAAGATCGTCGAGAAGACCACGCCGGAAGTGCTGCATGGGGCCACGATATACTCGCTGGACATGGGCGCGCTGCTGGCGGGTACGCGCTATCGGGGAGATTTCGAGGAGCGGCTGAAGGCCGTCGTGCAGGAACTCGAGGATCACCCCGACGCGATTCTGTTCATCGACGAGATTCACGCCGTGATCGGCGCAGGCGCGACGTCGGGCGGCGCCATGGACGCATCCAACCTGCTGAAGCCCGCGTTGCAGGGCGGTCGGCTGCGCTGCATGGGATCCACCACATACAAGGAGTATCGCCAGCAATTCGAAAAGGACCGGGCGTTGTCCCGCCGGTTCCAGAAGATCGACGTGGTCGAACCGTCGGTCGACGACTCGATTCAGATTCTCCTCGGGCTCAAGCCGTATTTCGAGGACCACCACGCTGTCAGGTACACGGACGATGCCGTGCGGACAGCGGTCGAGTTGTCGGCGCGCTACATCAATGACCGGAGGTTGCCCGACAAGGCCATTGACGTGATCGACGAGGCCGGCGCCGCGCAACGCCTCGTGGAGATCAAGAAACGCAGGAAGACCATCGACGTCCCCCAGATCGAGACGGTCGTGGCCAAGATCGCGCGCATCCCGCCGAAGAACGTGTCCAAGGACGACGCCACCATCCTGAAGGATCTCGAAGCGTCACTGAAGCGCGTGGTGTTCGGGCAGGAGCGTGCCATCGAGGCCCTTGCCTCGGCCATCAAGCTCAGCCGCGCGGGGCTTCGTGAACAGGAAAAGCCGATAGGCAACTACCTGTTCGCGGGTCCGACGGGCGTCGGAAAGACGGAAGTGGCGCGCCAGCTCGCGGACGTGCTGGGCGTTGAACTGCTTCGCTTCGACATGTCGGAATACATGGAGAAGCATGCGGTCAGCCGGCTGATCGGCGCGCCTCCGGGCTATGTCGGTTTTGACCAGGGCGGACTGCTGACCGACGGCGTCGACCAGCATCCGCATTGCGTCCTTCTCCTGGACGAGATCGAGAAAGCGCATCCGGACGTGTTCAACATCCTGCTCCAGGTGATGGACCACGGGAAGCTGACCGATCACAACGGCCGGGCCGTGAATTTCCGGAACGTGGTCCTGATCATGACCTCGAATGCAGGCGCGTCGGACATGGCGCGGGCCGCCGTGGGATTTGGCCGCGACCGTCGCGAGGGCGAGGACACCGAAGCGATCGAGCGGATGTTCACGCCCGAGTTCCGGAACCGGCTTGACGCCGTGATTACATTCGCCGCGCTGCCGGCGGAGGTAATCCTGCAGGTTGTCGAGAAGTTCGTTCTTCAGCTTGAGGCGCAGCTGATGGATCGCGGCGTTCACATCGAGTTGACGCGGCGGGCAGCCGAATGGCTGGCGAACAAGGGTTATGACGACAAGATGGGTGCCCGGCCACTTGCGCGGGTCATCCAGGAGGAGATCAAGAAGCCACTGGCCGAGGAACTGCTGTTCGGCAAGCTCGCCAAGGGCGGCATTGTCAGGGTTGGCGTCAAGGGCGGTGAGCTTGATCTCAGGATCGAGCGCAAGACCAAGCGGCTGTCTTCGAGGAAGAAGCCGCCGCTGCTGACTGCGGAATGAGGCCCGGCGCGGCCCCACTTGCGGAGCGCGTGTTCAACGAGGCCAGCCGCTTTCCCTGACGGAAAGTGCCGGATTCGGCTGTGCTCATTCCCGAATCACGCGCGGCAAGTTCGGGGACCTACATCCGATTGCGGACCGTATCGATCATGAGATGAACATTGTCCGGGTGCGCATCCGGCGTGATTCCGTGGCCGAGATTGAAGACGTGCGGGCCGGCCTTGAAGGCTTCCAGGATCATAAGGGTCTCGCGAACGAGTGCGTCTCCTCCGGCGACCAGGAGGTGAGGCGCCAGATTTCCCTGAACCGGACCATCCTTCTGAACCTCGCGGGCCGCCCAGACGGGATCGACCGAGTTGTCGAGTGCCACGCAGTCCGCGCCCGTGCGCCGGGCAAACCCCTCGTAGCGCTTTCCCGCCTCGCGCGGGAAAGCAATGACCGGCGTGTCCGGATGGCGGGACTTCAGGGCCTCCGTAATCCGGCGGGTGGGTTCGACGGCATAGTTCTCGAAGTCCTTGTCCCCGAGCGATCCGGCCCAGCTGTCGAACAGCTTTACGACGTCAGCGCCCGCCTCGATCTGGGCGGAAAGATAGGCGATCGTGGCCTCCGTCAGGTGTTCGATCAGGGCGTCGAACAAGCCAGGGCGTTCCGCCTTGAGTGCGTGTGCAGGACCCTGCCCGGGCGTACCCCTTCCGGCAATCATGTAGGTGGCGACCGTCCACGGAGCGCCGGCGAAGCCAATGAGCGCGGCCTTCGATGGCAGCGTGTCCGAAACGATGCGGAGAGTGTCATAGACCGGCGCGAGATGGTCGTGGATGGCATTCGGGGCCCGCAGGGCGTCGAGGTCGGCGCGCGTGGTCACGGTCGAGAGTTTCGGGCCGTTGCCTTGGACAAACCGGACGTCGAGGCCAAGGGCGTCCGGGATAAGGAGGATGTCGGCAAAGAGAATCGCCGCATCAAGATCGTAGCGGCGAACCGGCTGAAGCGTCACCTCGGCGGCAAGTTCGGGCGTGTAGCAGAGGGCAAGGAAGTCTCCCGCCCGCGCGCGCGTCTCCCTGTATTCAGGCAGGTGGCGTCCTGCCTGGCGCATCATCCAGACAGGCGGAGCGTCGGTCCGTTCACCCGCCAGTGTGCGCAATAGTTTCTTGGTCATGGTTCCGCCTCTGCTGTCAGGTTCAGGACTTGTCAATAGAACGCATTGTCTTCCATTGTCTTGCACCGCAGTGGCGATTAGACCCCTGCGCATGATGATGCCGGATCGTGGACATCCGTGCCGCATCGGCACTCGCGGCACTCCGCTTGCGCTGGCACAGGCCAACGAGGTGCGCAACCTCCTGACCACGGCGCTCGGTCTCGAGCCGGACGCGTTCGAGATCGTCGTGATCAGGACGACGGGGGATCGCGTGACCGACCAGCCGTTGCGTGCATTCGGCGGCAAGGGCCTGTTCACCAAGGAAATCGAGGAGGCGCTGCTGGAGGGCCGGGTCGATTGCGCCGTGCATTCGATGAAGGATGTGCCGGTCGTTCAGCCCGAGGGGCTGGTGATCGACGCCTGCCTGCAGAGCGAGGACGTTCGAGACGCATTCCTGTCGCTCTCCGGCTGCGCCTTGGGTGACATGCCGGAGGGGTCAACCTTGGGGACGTCAAGCCTGAGACGCCGCGCTCAAGTCCTGCGCCTCCGTCCGGACCTCAATGTTGTCGAGTTCAGGGGTAATGTTCAGACCAGGCTCCGGAAGCTGGAGAGTGGCGTGGCGCACGGCACGCTGCTGGCGATGGCAGGGCTGAGGCGGCTGGGGCTTGCCGGATGCGCCCGGGTGGTGCCGATGGATGTCCATGACATGCTGCCTGCGGTCGGGCAGGGCGTCATCTGCGTCGAGAGGCGGGAGGACGACAGCGACGTGGCGCAACTCATCGATGCCGTTCGACACCCTGACACCGAGGCCAGGATGAAGGCGGAACGTGCGTTTCTGGCTCGCCTCGACGGATCCTGCCGGACACCGATTGCTGGATACGGGGAGGTCCGGGACGGAAGGCTGCGACTGGCCGGGGAGATCTTGCGCCCCGATGGAAGCGAGGCTCATGCCGGAACGCGGACGGGTCCGGTTGAAAATGGTCCTGCGCTTGGCCGCGACCTTGCCGAGGTGCTCCTCGCGGAAGCCGGCCCCGGGTTTCTGGCTCCGTAACGCCGCGCAAAAGCGCTTTGACGTCGGAGAATTCAGTCGTAAGCTGCAATGCGGCGAAATTCCGGGAGACTTCGATGTCAGGAGAGAAACTGCAGATCAAGAGATATGCCAGCCGACGGCTCTACAATACGGAGACTTCGGACTACGTGACGTTGGACGACATCGCGCGGTTCATCCGCGAGGGCCGCGACGTTCAGATCGTGGACCTGAAGAGCGGCGTTGACGTGACGAGGCAGTATCTCCTGCAGATCATTGCCGAGCACGAGAGCCGGGGCGAGAATGTCCTGCCGATGGACGTTCTGACGGACCTTGTCCGATCCTATACCAGCCAGGCGCATTCCGTTGTTCCGCAGTTTCTCTCCATGAGCTTCGAGATGTTGCGCGAGGGGCAGTCGCAGGTCATGGAGAGCATGACCAATCCGTTGTCCGCAATGCCTGGGTTCGAGGCGATGAAGGCGCAGCAGGAAGCGTTCATCAGGGCCATGACCGGCACGTTCGGGCCGGGTCATCCGGACACGCCCGACGGCGATGGCAAAGGAGACGGGGCCTCCGAGGAACTCGACGAGATCCGGACCCAACTCGCCGCCGTTCAGGAGCAACTGGAAAAGATGGGCCGTCAATAGGCGGGCATGGGCGCCTACCCGTCCCCCAGCCATAGATGTGCGTGCCCCGGTTCGCGACCGGAGGATTGCCTGCGTGGCAAGGTTGGCTTTCCGCCGGTCTTCAGGGATTGGTCGTGTGGGTAGACCGGAAAAAACGCTCTCAAATCGCCATCCTTGCCGGACCGGCGTAGCGGGTCCAGAAACGGAATTGCATCGCCAGGCACGCGCAGGCGAGACCTACCGTAAGCCCGAGCCATATTCCCACGCCTTCCAGCCGAAACGTAAAGCCGAAGACATAGCTGACCGGCAGGCCGACAAGCCAATAGCTCACGACCGCAATGATCATTGGTACGCGGGTGTCCTGAACGCCGCGCAGCATGCCGAGGGCCATGACCTGACCGGAGTCGACGAACTGGAACAGGGCTGCCACGGCAAGCAGCGATGCGCCGACCGCCAGGATGGCGGGCCTTTCGGGGTCCAGCGGGTCGATGAAGATCCCGATGAGGAATTCGGGCAGCGTGAGAAACAACACGATCGTTGTCGCGGAAGCTACAAGGGAGAGGATCATTGCGGCCTGGCCTGCGACTCTCAGCAGTTCGCGGTCGCCCATGCCCCAGGCGCGGCCTGCGCGAACCGTTATCGCCTGGCTCAGCCCGAGATGCATCATGAAGGTGAGGCTTGCGACCTGCAGTGCCACTCCGTGGGCCGCAAGCGCAACCGTGCCTATCCAGCCCATCATCAGCGTTGAGGCCGCGAACAGCCCGGTCTCGGCAAAATTGGTAAGTCCGATGGGCCAGCCGAGCCGGAACACTCGGCCGAGGAAGATGCGGTCCGGTTTGTGGATGTTGCGAAAGAGCGCGTAGTCCGGGCGTACCCGGGCCGAGAAATGGGCCAGCAGCACTAAGGAGGCGAGGTTTCCAATCAGCGAAGCGATTCCCGCGCCTGCGATGCCCAGTTCCGGCGCGCCTAGATTGCCGAATATCAGCGCGTAGTTCAGCACCACGTTCAAAAGCCCGGTGAACAGGACGACAGCAAGGAAGACATTTGGCCGCTCAAGTGCCGAGAGATAGCTTCGCAGGGTCGTTACGAGGAGCGCGGGTGCCGTGGCCAGGCCCAGCCAGACCATGTATTGTCCGGACAGGTGGGCGACTTGGGCGTCTTGGCCCATGGCCAGGAAGATTGGCTCAAAGAACAGGAACAGCGGCGTGACAATTATGCCATAAAGGGCAGACAGCCACATTGCCATCCTGGTTGCCCGGCGCACCTCCCGCATGTCGTTCAGCGCGATTGCCGAAGCGACGATGGGCATTACTGCCCAGGCGAAGCCCGAGCCGAGTATGAAGATGATGAACCAAATGCCTCCTGAAAGGGAAAGCGCGGCGAGCGACGGAACGTCGTACCATCCGATCATGACCGTGTCGGTCGTGACTATGGCCATTTGCGCCAGGTGCGACACGACAATGGGCAGGCCGAGACGGATGAGCGCGCGCGCCTGCCCGCGCAGTTTGGGACGACCCTCGGCGTGGAATGAGTCGGGCATGGTGCGGCTATAGGTCCGGGCGAGGACCCCGGCAATTCGAATCGTCAGGAGCTCATTGCAGTTGCAGTCACGCAGGCTTTCCGGGAACGGGCGGCGTCCTCGCGGCAGGCATGGACCAAGTGCTGGAACTGCCCCTCCAGCATGCTGAAGGTGCCTGAATCACAATTTGCCAGGAAGCCACGCCGTGCCCTTGGGTGCCTTCGTGCAATTGCCTGGATTGGATTCCGGGATGAGCCGTTCGCTGTTTTTTGTCGAGGAGATCGGTCGCGTGAGCGATCGGCGTCGGGGCGCCGTCCTCGCAGCGTGAGCATGCGTGCCTCCGTTAAGTGGCGCCCGGATCTTTGGGCAACTCCCAATCTGCCACCTAGAGTTCACCGTGCTGCGTTCCGAGATGCACACTCTGGCCGAATACTGGCTTCAATCGAAATTCCGGCCGTGGAGAAACGAAGGATGTGTCGGGCAATCTACTTGTCGCCGGTCGCCTTGCCAGAGACGTCGCGTGAGACGAACACCGCGTTCCTGCGACGGTCCGCGTAGACCAGCCTGCGGGCGCGGCAGACCTGGAGCAGCATCCCGCCGATGCCGCGTTCCGTGACAAGGTGATCGCGCACCTCGGGCCACAGGGCCTGCGACCGGGCCGGGAGTTCGAGCCGTCGCCGGATCATCGGAGGAGCCGCGCCGTCCCGGCCGCGCGGGCTGCAGGAGCGAAGCCCGCGCTCCGACAGAAAGGCGACGGCGTCGCGGAAGCCGCCACCGTGAGCGTGCATCACCAGGCTGATCGCCCCGCCGCCGCCCGTCCCGGCCAGATGGTCGAAGAACTTCTCGCCGTTGATGCTCAGGACGGACCCCGGCCGCTTCCAGCGCGCCTTGTCCGTCACGTCGCGGCGGCAGCCAAGCGCCGTCGCAACCCTGTCGAGCGGCAGCGAGCGCGCCGTCGCCACCAGTCCGTGCCAGTCGGTTCGACCAAGCGTTCCCATCTTCCTCTTCTCCTGCAGCGGAACCCGAACACCGGAGCGGAATGCCCGGATGAGAAGATGCTGCTGGGAAAGGGAAAGGCCGAAAGGTGGGTCAAATTTGAACGCGATTCATGGGTCAGTTTTGAACTGGACTTGACATCGATGCTCCTGATGCGAGGGCGTGGTGCCTATTGCCGATCGACTCTGCGGCCGACCCGAAGGGACGGGCCGCAGCACCTTCCGGCGGACCGCGAAAGTGCGACTGCGATTTCACAAGGGTCCCGAATGCGTAGGCTTGGCGCCGCATTGCATCAGAACTCATCCAAGAGCATTGCCTGGACCGTCCCATGCTGCACGCGACTGTCGGAGGACACGTCGGAAGTGCCGTGATCGGGACTTCTCCGCAATTGAGTGTCGAAGCAACGACCCTTGGTCGGTTTCTGGCATCCTGCAACGTCCGCGAAACGCCAAGATCGCGGAGGCAGTCGAGCAAAGCCTGCAATTGGCCGTGCTGCAGGATCGTCAGTTGTACTGGACGACCTCGACCTCGATTCCGTCATTGTCGTGGAAGTAGAAGCGCCGTCCAGGCACGTAGTCGGCGTGATTGACGGGATTGAAACCCTCGGCCTTTACACGCTCTTCGGTGGCGTCAAGGTCGTCGACCACGACAGCCCAATGGTTGAGACCGCCCTTTGTCGTGTAGCTTGAACTCTTCGATTCGGACACTCCATCGCCGTGGGCAAACAGGGCAACGTAACTGTCTTCCGACCCGACATGCACTGTGTAGCCGGTCTCCAATGCAGACCCTTCCCAGCGGGTTTTCCAGCCAAATACCCGTTCGATCCATGCGGCAGTTGCCTTGGGATCACTGACGGTCAGGTTAACGTGTTCGAGTTGTGTCGGGGTCATGATGCTCCTCCGGATCTCTGCGCATTCGGTGAAGCGTAGCATGCATAGCTTGGCCGGGGTCAAGCGACAAGACCGGCAACGCTTCGGGAGCTGTCATGCTGCGGCCAAGATCGACGCTCCCACCAAGGGAATTTGAGTCCGGGATCGCGAATCCCATGCGGAGTCCGTTCCTGAACTGAAAGCAACGGTTCGTGTTGCACTTGATTTGTTCCGCAATCATATCGACGCTGTCCGCTCCAGTCTTCGCTTGACGGCGCATTCGCGTGTTTGTTCCTTATTTTCATGATCTTGCGTCTTTTCCGATCCTGCCAATCTCCGTCAGGGGTGGACCGGAAAAGCCTCCATTTGCATTCCGCGTGTTGACTTCCGTGTTGCATATGCGCGCGTTCCGGGATAGCCTGCTCATCATGGAAAACCTCAAGTCAGCCAAGCGCGTGGCCCGGGTGAAGCTCACCCTGACCAAGCGCACCGTGGACGCCCTGGAGCCCGAGGACAAGGCCTGGATCGCATGGGACGACAGGCTGGTCGGCTTCGGCTGCCGCGTGCAGCCCTCCGGCACCAAGTCCTTCATCGTCAACTACCGCTCCGGCGACGGCGGGCGGAACGCGCCGAACAAGCGTGTCGTCATAGGGCGCTTCGGCCGGGTCGGCCCCGACGAGGCGCGCAGGAAGGCGCGCGACATGCTCGGGCAGGTCGCGCGGGGCGAGGATCCGGCGGAAGAGCGGGCCGAGGCGCGCGGCGTGCCGACGCTGGCCGAGGCCTTCGAGACCTACATCAAGGCGAAT
>JAJEAC010000114.1 GCA_022824315.1 Silicimonas sp. | reverse complement strand
AACATCAACAAGGGGAGAATCATCCCAAGCATCAATGCAGCGAGAGACAGCGCGCTTCGCGCGGATCGCCGCCGTCAAGTGTGGCAGGATTCGCCGTCAAGTGTTGTAGGATTCCCCGTCAAGTACACAAGATTTTGCACTGATGCGATCCCTGATCGCGGCGTCCCCGCAACAGACCCGCGCCGGGCTGGCGCGCGCGTTCTGCCACGCGATCAACTGGATCGGGCCCGACGGCGGAATCAGGGCCATGATGGCCCGGCTCACGATGCTGGCGATGCACCGGGACGGGATCATCACGCTGCCGCCGCCCCGGCGCGCGCCAAGGCGGCTGCGGAAGCCGGAGCCCGGCCCGGAGACCGATCCGCCGCAAGCGCCGATGCCGGAGAAGCTGGACGCGGTTCGCCCGATCCGTCTCGTCCGGGTCACCGGGGCCGGCCCCGAGGCCAGCCGCGTCTGGAACGGGTTCGTCGCGCGCTGGCACTACCTCGGCTACACGCCCCTCGTCGGCGCGCAGATGCGCTACGCGGTGGAGGACCGAGAAGGCCGCCCCCTGGCCATGCTCGGGTTCTCGGCCGCGGCCTGGAAGACCGCGCCCCGCGACGCCTTCATCGGATGGTCGCCGGAGGTCCGGGAGCGAAACCTCCAGCGCGTGATCGACAACTCGCGGTACCTGATCATGCCCTGGGTCCGCATCCCGAACCTGGCCTCGCACATCCTCTCCGAGGCGCGGCGAAGGCTGCCGCAGGACTGGCACGACCGGTACAAGGTGGCACCGGTCCTGATGGAGACCTTCGTCGAGATCCCGCGCTTCACGGGGGCCGTCTACAAGGCCTCCGGATGGATCCATGTCGGCACGACCCTTGGACGGGGCAAGTACGACAGGAAGAACGAGTGGGCGAAGCCCAGGAAGGACATCTGGCTTTGCCCGCTCCGCAAGGACTGGAAGCGGACGCTCAACCGTTGAACCCTGCAGCGCGACAACCAGGATGAGAATCCTGGGGTCACGGCAGCGCCTTCGCGATGGAAAGCACAAAGCGCGAAGGCAGCACGGGCGTGAACCACGCGCTGCGGTTCACGCAACGGTTCCGGACAGCGTCGGAAACCTGGAAAACCGGTCAAACAGACGAAAAAACAAAGCCGTCACCTCACGACCGAACGCTTACGTCTCGAATAAGTCGGATTAACATACAGCAAGTTATTGATATTGGGACACAAAAATAGGAAATTTTGATGTTGCCAACTTGAAACCACGTTGCCCAAGCGTCAGACTTCCTCCTCGTGTGATGCTGTGGACAGGAAGGACGCAATCCACTTCTTGATAGTCGAGGGCCTGATTTGTTTGAAAATTCGGTCCTTGCGATCATCGCGATCATCTGCGGGCATCTGGACAATGAGGACCGCCTCCACACAAATCCGAAATTCCCACGCATCACAACATTTGGGAAAAGTCAATTGAATCAATTGCTTGACACCACAGCGCATTGGATCTCTCAGTTCGACCCTAGTAACCATTTGAATTTATTTAATTATTGGTGGGGCAGTAGTGTTCGTCGACGATGCCTGCTTTCCGACAAGGTGGCAGCAGGGCGCCCGAATGCAGGGACTTTTGCATTGGCACCTTTTGGGGAGAATTGACTTAGCACTGATACCTGCAAAAATTATCGAGAAGCTCTCTGAGAATCCCGCGAAGCGGGCCTTTCGTTGCAACTGAACGACTTTGACCGCCTGACCTTGGATTTTTGGTGATTCCCATAGGATTCCCCGCAAAGGCGCATGCTTTGGCACCTGAAACCAGAAAGTCCAAAAAATACCATGTTTTCAACGAATTGAGGTGGTTGCGGGGGTAGGATTTGAACCTACGACCTTCAGGTTATGAGCCGGATCGTCGTAATTTCCCAGATTTCGACAGCCGCTACCGAAATTTCGCCAAACTGCGACTAACCTGTTATCATAGTTGTGTTTTCTGTTCTGCCTCCTGAGATTTCGGCCTTGACTTGACGACTCCGAACGACCCATATAGCTCCAAAGTTCGAGGTCAGTCGCTTTCGGTATGCTTACGGTAGATTCCCGGGGCATCAGGTGCTGGCAGCAATCCGGAGCGGAACGAACGTGGCCAAACTTCAATACAGAACCATCTCGAAGCGAACCATCGGGAAACTGCCGGTGACCGACAAGGAAGCCGTCTACTGGGATCGGGACCTGCCTGGATTCGGCGTGCGCGTCTATCCCAACGGGACAAAGGTCTATGTCGTCCAGACACGGGTGGGCGGCAAGTCCAGGCGCATCACCGTCGACCGCCACGGTGTGATCTCGCCGGTCCAGGCGCGGCGAACGGCGGCACAGATGATCGCCCGCATCAAGGCGGGGGAAGATCCGAAGCCCCGGGCCGCGAAGATGCCGTCGGGCCCCACCGTCGCCGAACTGGCCGAGCGGTATCTGGTGGAACACGTCGAGGTTCGGTGCAAGCCGAGGACCGTCGAATCCTGCCGCTGGCTGGTCAGGAAGTTCGTGCTGCCCGATCTCGGGGCCATGACGATCGCTGAGGTCGACCGGGATAAGATCGCCGACCTGCACCACAAGCACCGGAACACGCCCTACCAGGCGAACCGGATCCTCGAAGTGGTGCGAAAGATGTTCAACCTTGCGGAAGCCTGGGGGTTGCGCGATGACGGCAGCAACCCTTGCCGCCATGTCCAGAAGTACAAGGAGAAGAAGCGAGAGCGCTTCCTCACGGAAGCGGAGTTCCATCGCCTCGGACAGGTTCTGAACGAAATCGAAGCGGAGGACCCCGGGAACTTGCCGTCTGTCACCGCCATCCGGCTGCTCATGCTGACGGGCTGTCGGCTGAACGAGATCCAGACGCTGCGCTGGGACGATGTCGACCTGGAGGCGGTCGAGTTGCGGCTTCGCGACACGAAGACTGGCGACCGCATGGTGCCGCTCTCCAATGCCGCCGTCAGCGTACTGTCCGCTCTGCCCCGCCGGGAAGGCAACCCCTGGGTCATCACCGGCCGGAAACCCGGTGCGCATCTCACGGATGTCCAGAAGCCCTGGCGCCGTATCCGTTCCCGGGCCGGGCTCGACGACCTTCGCATTCATGATCTTCGGCACAGCTTCGCATCCAGGGCCTTGGCCCTCGGCGAGAGCCTGCCCATGATCGGCAAGCTACTTGGTCACACGCAGGTTCAGACCACTGCTCGCTATGCCCATCTGGCGAACGAATCGGTGAAGGCGTCAGGCTCGCGGGTCGGCGACAGCATTGGTTCGCATATCGCGCCTGTCGCGCGCTGATGGTCGGGTTGTTGTCACGATTCTTCAAGTCGCTGTCTTGATACCGGATCCTGGATTTCCGCACTGCGTTTGTAGAGTTCTGCGCGATTGCATAGGCATGCCTCGCACACTCTCTACCATCGAGTTGTCACAGGTCTCGCACAGGCCAGGTCTTGCCGACCCTGCGTTCGCGGGGTGCATCGCATGTGGCATGTCGCGTCGCTTCCCGCGGGCGGCCCCTTCCTCGCCACTCTCACGCACCTGAGAGCACTTTCCGGGAAGTTTCAATGTCGAGTGATCGTGAACAATGACAGGCCACGCCTGTCCACAAATCTCTCACAAGCTGCCTCGCTGGACGACTTGGACCGCTTTTCCTTGTGGATCATGCAAAGCAAGTGTTCCTACATCCCCTTGACGCGAAAAACTGAACTCGCAAGACAAGTTGCAATTTGCGCAGCAAGCACAGGCGGAACTGCATTTCCAACTTGAGTAAATTGCCGCGCCGTCGAACCCACAAAGATGTAGTCATCCGGAAACGTTTGAAGACGAGCGCATTCCCTAACGCTTAGCGTTCTGGGAATTTCAGGATGCAGATGCGAACGCCCTCCACCATTCGTCCCTCCCGCAATGACCGTCTTTGATGGTCTGCATGGCGACAACCTGTCCACCCTTCCAAGCTGATCGCGTTGGCCATAGTCGAGCCGCGCATATCTCATGACCGACCCCAGCTTGTGCGAACGCCTTTCTGTATTCTGAACGCCTTGCAATCCGTGTTGAAGAACGCATCCCGCGCCGTACATCCCTTCGCTCGGCGCAGGCAGTCTGACTTGTCGGCCAGTTCGCGTTCCAATCGCAAACAGCCGTTCCCGAAACTGAGGGACCTGATAGTTCGCTGCATTCAAAACAGTCGGTGGATGTACTGAATAGCCTATGTTCTCCAAGTCCCTGACAGCTTCAGAAAGCTGCACTCCGCCATCTAGGTCCCGGAGACCCGGGACGTTCTCAATCAGAAAGCAAGCCGGACGAAAATGCTTGATGATGGACACGTAGTCAAACAGCAGATTGCCGTTCTGCTCATGACTGAAGCCAACGCGCTTGAAGTTGGATCCTGTCTTAGAAAACCTTTGATTAGCTGCTATGGAAAAAGGCTGGCAAGGTGGACCGCCTGCAAAGACCCCCTCGAAATTTACAGGCACGTTGCATTCCAGCGCGGCAATCACCTCTGATACATTTGACACATCGCCAGAACCCGTTGGTGGACCAAATACCTTCCAATTTGGCCTGTTCCTCCTAAGCGTCTTGCAAAACAACTCATTGAACTCAAAGGCGGCCAAGTGCCTGAATCCCGCAGCCTCGAATCCGAGGTCAATGCCGCCGCACCCGGTAAAGAAACTCACGAGGGGTATCCCGTGTTCAAGACCTCTGAAGTCGTCCAGAGATCGCGGCGCGCCCTCAGACCAAATCTCTTCGCGTGAACGTTCGTAAATCAAGTCATCGAGGGTCTTGCCGAAGTATGCGAGGGCCTCGGACAGCTCGACGCGTTCACGCTCTGCAAACGCAAATATCGAATTTTGCTTTCGAAGCGAAACAGGCCTGGTGTCGCGCAGCACAGCACTGTCAAGCATGGCAATCTCCCTTGACTATCTCCCCTTTAGCTTTCGCATAGATGTCCCTGGCTTCCTGTTGGTTGAGAAAATCCTTTCTTGTCACGGCCTTCAGATGGCCATCGTAGTAACGATGTATGGCTCTGTGGCAGGTCGGGCAAACTGGCACCAAGTCTTCCAGCAACGTGCCCTTTCTTGAATCCACTCGCGTACCTGACGCAAGTGGCAGGATGTGATGAATGTCGAGAACGCGTTTCACCCAAGGATACCTTTTCCTTGTGTCCATGCTGCACGCGTCACAGATTGTCGCTGGATTGCGCTCAAAGAAAAGTGTACGCAGCTTGGAATTGCGCTCAATGACAATATGGGTCTTCTTGACCTTGCTGCCTTCGGAAAACCCGCTCTCCAGAACGTCTGAAATGATTGTCGTCTTGTAATTGAAGAATTCATGCTCACTGCCATCCTTGAAGAACGAAGCAAGCCGTTGGATCTCCAATTCTCCATCATTCTCGACTGGCCCAGCCACAGGATGGATGTCCTGAAAGATGTTCCTTGCATCCTCTTGGCTCAATGACGTGACAATGTTGCTTCCGTCGCAGTGCAGGTACGAGATTTGAGACATGAACTTGATGCTCTCCCGAGCCTGCCTCGCGTCCGCATTCTTGCCTCGCTGTTCGTAGGTGCTGCGCTTGTCCATGAGAGACAGAAAAGCAATGTCGTCCTCCGATCCCGAGAATCCGCTGAGTGTGTAGGCCCCAATCACCTCGTAGATTGACGTTATCGGATCATTCAGGCCCGCAACTTTCGCCAAGAGATATTTCAGCGAAAAGCAAAGCGGATGTCGAACGCCCTGGCCAGCAGCGACCGCGTTCCAACCTGTCAGGGCGGGTGATGGATCTGTAGTCGCTTCAACCAGGAAGTGCAGGTATTCGTCACACGTTACGGTGCCTGTCTGCGACAAAATGTGGGCGACTGGTGTCGGGACAGCCAGTTGGTCTTTCTCACTGACCAACAGACAAAGCTTGAAGATACGGAGGTAGTTCCGCCAAGGCGAGTGTGTCGCCGGGGCAGCAAATTCCAAGCCTGTTCCCTGTCGGATAAGAGCGGACTCGCTTCGTGTCCATTCACAGTTCGTGACGAAGCGAGCAACGTTTGTCAGAACGTCGTACTGAAAGTACGACATTCGTCCTTGATCCCAACGCCACACCAATGACACTCCCTAGTAGGCAACAACTGCCGACCTACAAGCCATGGTAGATGCGCCCATAGCTGCTGTCAATCAACAGATTGACGTCGATAATTCCCCGAAATTGGGTTGTTCGAAATCTAAGAGCTTGAATCATAAGTCTTTGATTTGATTATGTTATTGTATTTCATGGCGTTATCTCCCGCGCCACCCGTCTCGTCAGGAACCGGCAGGCGGCAAGCTGCGCCCAGGCCACGGAGCTCTCCAGGCTCCGCTCGTGGTCCTTCGCCAGACGCCTGCATCGTGACATCCAGGCGAAAGTCCGCTCCACCACCCACCGGCGATAGAGGACGGTGAACCCCCTTGTTTTCTTGGGCCTGGGCACGATTTCGAGGACCGAACCGAGGCCGTGCACGGCCAGCGCCGCTTCCAGCTTCGGTCCCGCGTAGCCGCCGTCCGCCCACAGTTTCGTCACCTGCGGTGCCTTCTCGAGCATCCCCAGGATCACGTCCGGAGCGCCGTCCCGGTCCTGCACCGAGGCCTCGTGGACCGCGATCACGATCGGGAACCCCTCCACGTCCACCGTGATGTGGCGCTTCCGGCCCTTCACCCTCTTTCCGGCATCGTACCCCGACGGCCCGCCGCTCTCCGTGGTCTTCACCGTCTGGCTGTCGATCGCGGCCGCCGTCGGCTCCTCCGAACGGCCCGCGAGATCGCGCGCAAGGGCGCGCAGGGCGTCCAGCATCCGTTCCAGAACGCCCGTGCGGCACCACGGTAGAGTCGGGGGCTGGCGCGCCAGCTTTAGGGTCCGGTGGCTCTTCCGTCGCTTTCGCTCCGGGCCTCAGTCCGGCTCCCTTGACCGCGTTTCCAGTCCCCCGCTCATCAAACCGGACGTGCGGATTTCCCGCATCCGGCTTTCGGACAAGATCATGCCTTCGCGCTCGGAAGGCCCATTGTCTT
>JAJEAC010000161.1 GCA_022824315.1 Silicimonas sp. | reverse complement strand
GAAACAAATGGTCGCGAAAGGGGAAGGTCGCCGCCGCCAGCTGAACCACGCAAGACAAGCGGAAAAAACGCCTTCCGGTGAAGGACCTTCCACGTCCCGTTAAGTCAACAGCGCCGATTCCTTAAGTCAATGCCATTGCCCGGCCGCCAGGACGCAGCAGCGGAGATTGTTCCGTGCCGCGTTGATGTCACGGTTCGTCACCAAACCGCAACCAACGGAGGCAAACTCGCCCGCACCCAAGTGCATCAACTCACGTTGCCCACCTCAGGCATCCCGGTCCGAGCATGAGTTGGGTCGCGTTGATGGCTTCTCGCATGTCCGGCTCGCGCGGTCGTCCCATCTTCGGAGGCGGTGGGATGAGGGATCCTATCAATTCCCACTCCTCGCCCGTCAAATCGGTTTCATATCTGTCCATCGGTCGTCTATATTGCTCCCGAGTGGTCTCACCCCATGCCATGCGGCCCTCCTTGTCTGACGTGGAAGTCAGTGGGCAAATGCCAGGCTCGGGGAGGCCACTCGGCTTTTGGGTGAACCTCTGAAAAAAGGGGCTGCCTGCGAGTTGGACAAATGGAATTTGATCAATTGGGAGGACATCATGATCAAGAAACTGGCCGGCGCTGGATTGGCGCTCGGACTTTTGGCAGGCACGGCATCTGCACAAGCCATCCTCACGGCAGAGACCGGACCTCCCGGCACGGTTCCCTTCACCTCGATGACTGCACTGGCGGAAATCGCCGCAGCCGAGGATGTGGCGGACTTTCAGGTTGCTGACAGCCAGACGCTGACGAACTCCTTGCAGAACGTGGCGGAAGGCAAGACGGATGTTTCCGGTGCACCCTTGATCCTGACGTTCCTGATGTCCAAGGGCGCTGGCCCCTACGCCAAGCTGGGCGCGGAGACGGGCACCGAATTGATTGGCAACGTGCGGGCACTCTTCACCTACAACTACGGCGGTTTCGGGCTGTACGCGTACGACAGCTCGAGCGTCAAAGGCTGGAATGATGTGGCCGGAAAAACCATCCTGAACGGACCGCCGCGCGGTGCCGCGCTGACGAACGACCGCGGGATCCTTCAATTGGTCAGCGGCGTTGAAGACGGCAAGGACTACAAGGGCATCCAGGTCAACTGGGGCCAGATGGCCAAGACCATCACCGACGGGTCTGCGGACGCGATGATGCTCCCGGTCACGTTCCCGGACACCCGCATCACCCGTTCCCTGGCGGCCGGTGACATGACGCTCTGGTCCATCCCAAAGGAGATCTGGGAAGGCGAGGCGATGCAGAAGTACATCAAGAGCCCCGGGACCGCCGGCATCGTCTTTGATCTCAAGGACATCGCACCGGTAAAGGGTCTCACGATCGTCAGCGAAGACGGCATCTGGCGCAGCCCGACGACCGTGGGCGCGGAAGTCGTGCACAAGGACATGGACGACGACACGGCCAAGGCACTGACGGCGGCGATGCTTGCGAATGTCGAGACGTTCCTGACCAAGGCGCCCTTCATGGCGACGACAAACATGGGCACCGTCGGCTTCGGGCTTTGCGGTGCCGTACCGCTCAAGTACCACCCCGGGGCCGTGGCCGCATATGAAGAAGCCGGCCTCGCGGTACCAGACTGTGCGAAGCCCGGGTCCTAAGACTCCGGGGACGTAACGTCCTATCGGGGTCGCGGCAGCGCCGCGGCCCCGGCAAGGTCGAAGGTGGGCGAGCCACGATGCCGGAAGCTGAAGCCGCAACCAACAAGTCAATGAGCATCGCCAGCTGGCTGGTTTTCTGGCTATCAGTGTTCTTCGTGCTTCTTGGCATGATCAACGCCATGCCGGGCATTCCGGGACTTGACCGGTTGGCGGTTGAGATGTCCGGCAACCCGGATTTCATTGTCCGAAAATTCCCGTTCGAATATTACTACCCGTTCGCCTTTGCAGTGATGATGCTGATCGTCGCGCTGCACCATTCGATCTGGCGGGCCTGGAAGGACAAGGGTGCGGTCCGCCGCGGGCTTGGCCTGGCGATGGATGTCGCATTGGTGGTCATGGCATTGACCATTTCCATCACCTATCTGGCCGAAATCGAGTCCGTTTGCATCATCGACCAGTTCACGGGCGACCGCGCCCGGATGATCGCGGAAAGCCTGCAGATCGAGAAGGACAACGCCGCATTGTTTGGCTTGCCGGAGCCAACGACGGTCGACGATCCGCAATGCCTGAACACCACCGGTCCGTGGCTCGTGCTCATCATCGGGTTGGCGGTGGTCGTCTTCCTGGCCTACAACGTCAAGGTCTGGGGTCTTCCGCTGGTCCTCGTCGCGATCCTGGTGGCCGCCTACACGATCGGAACCGTGCTGGTCTGGTACTTTTTCGGCGTGGAGGACATCAACAAGTACCTGGTGACGAAGATCGGCGGCGAGCCGCGATTGCTGTCGGACGGCAGGCCCCGCGTCCACGACATCCTGGTCAACAACGCCTCCGGCCTGCTGGGCCGCTTCATGGACATCATCCTGAACGAGATTTTCCCGTACCTGATCCTCGGGTCCCTTTTCGGCGCGTCGGCGGGCGGAAAGTCGCTGATCAAGGTTGCGTTCCGCTGGACACGGAACCTCAGCGGCGGACCGGCGCACGCGGCCATCGTCTCATCGGCCATGTTCGGAACGATCTCGGGCGGGCCGATCGTGAACGTCCTGTCGACCGGCGTGCTCACGATCCCGATGATGATCAAGAGGGGCTTTTCGAGAGTCTTCGCCGGCGGGATGGAGGCGGCCGCTTCCTCGGGCGGGTCGATCATGCCGCCGGTCATGGGCGTTGCCGCGTTCATTCTGGCGGCCCTGACCGGTGTCCCGTACAGCGAGGTCATCATTGCTGCCGCCTTGCCAGCGGTTGCCTATTTCCTGTGCCTGTTCCTTTCGGTCGTGTTTCAGGCGCGCAAGCAGAAGATCAAGCCGATCGGTGAATTGACCGAAGACATGCACATGGACCGCCAGGATGTCCTGAACCTGGTGATGATCTTCCTGCCGATCCTCATCATCCTGGTGCTCTTGCTGACCAGCAAGGAAAGCGTCGGGTGCGGCATATTCGGCGGTCTCCTGGGCGCCGAGCGCGTTTTCATCGAGGGCGGCGGGTGCCGCGTTGAAAGCCTGTCCTGGATTCTCAAGCTCGTCCAAAATGCCGCCGGAGATGCAGGCAGCGCCGGCTGGTGGGCCGTGATCGTGCTGTGCTTTGCGCTGTTCCTCGATCCGGAGATGCGCGCCAAGCCGGCAAGGCTCCTGCATTCCTTTGCCGAAGCGGGAACCTTGATCGCGACCCTGTACCTGATGTTCCTTGCCGTCTCGATCATTGACTTTTGCCTGAAGTTCACCGGCATGCCGTTCTTCATCTCGCTGGACGTGCTGCAATGGCTCCAAAGCCTGGACCTCGGCGCGGACGGCTCGGTTCTGTTCCAGTTCGCGGCACTGATCGTCACCATGCTGCTCGCGGTTCTTCTAGGCATGGGGATGCCGGCTGTCCCGGCCTACATCAATGTCGCCTTGCTGATGGGACCCGTGCTTGCAGGCCTGGGAATATCGGTCTTCTCGGCGCACATGTTCATCTTCTATTTCGCGGTTGCCTCGGCGATCACGCCGCCGGTGGCCCTCGCCGCCTTCGCGGCGGCGACAATCACCAAGGCCGAGCCGATGTCGACCGGCTTTGCCGCCGTCCGCGTCGGGATCGTGATGTTCGTAATCCCGTTTGTCTTTGCACTCTATCCGGAAATCCTGCTGATCGAGGCGGCAGTGATCGATCCGGGCACAAGCGTTGGCAGCGAAGTGAGGTTCCTGCCCGGATATACCGGCGAGGTGCAATGGGGTCCGCTGGGCTGGTTGCTGCTGCGCTTGCTGCTCGCCCTTTTCCTCTTGGCGAGCGCCTTGGCGCGCTTTGATCGCGCATCGCTGCCGATCTGGGATGTCGCCATCCGGCTGGCCCTCGCCTTCCTGGTTCTTGCAAAGGATCCGGCTGTCTACGGCGCGGCGGTCGTGGTGGCTGCCGCATGGCTGGCGCTGCATTTCGTCAGAAACCGACACGCAGGCGCCGAACACGAAGCATAGTCCACGCATGGGCGAGGCAAGGGAACGGCCCAGAGGAAAGTCGCTTTGGGCGCCACGTCAGCAGGGCCAATGAAGAAGCAGGGACGAGGGGAACACCCCCCGTTGCCGAAGCCCCGCGAAAATCATGTCGGCCCCGGCGCGTTGCCTGCCCAATGCAAAGCGAGAAACGACGACGAAACTGGTGCCGCCGCGCCCGAAAGTCGCAAGGGGCATGCGGTACACACCTGCGTCCGCGCGTTCAACGGGTTCCAGATGGACGCGCCCGTCGGGCCTGCAAGGACAGGCGACGCCCCCGTTCGGACAGCCGCAACACCGCCTGCCATGCGCCTGCCGTCCTGTCCTGCGGCATGGCCGCGGAGTCACTTCGACGAAATCCTGGCGCTGGCAAAGGCGGCATTCAGGGCAGCTGCAACGAAGCGGCCAAGGTCAAGACGCGGACCGCACCGTCATTCAACGCGATTCGATCCCTCGCGGACTGAATTCAGCCGAGTGATTTCTCGATCCGGTCCAACGTGCGCATGGCGTCAAGGGTGTCATGCACCGACCCGTTCGGCTCCCGCCCTTCCTTGATCGCCGAGATGAATTCCCGGTCGATCAATTCGATCCCGTTGTCAGACACGGCCACATCGCTCAGATCAATCTGGTCCTCGCGCCCGTCATAGAGATCATCGTAGCGCGCAATGTACGTGCCATTGTCACAGATGTACCGGAAGAACGTCCCAAGCGGGCCATCGTTGTTGAACGACAGCGACAGCGTGCAGATCGCGCCGGACGGGGTCTTCATGCCGATGGACATGTCCATCGCGATTCCCAGCTCGGGATGATGCGGACCTTCAAGGCCGAAACACTCGGACGCGACCTCACCGGTCTGGTATTGAAACAGGTCAACCGTGTGGCATGCGTGGTGCCAGAGCAGGTGATCCGTCCAGCTGCGCGGCTCACCCTTGGCGTTCATGTTGGAGCGTCGGAAAAAATAAGTCTGCACGTCCATCTGCTGGATCTTCAGTTCGCCCGCGTCGATCTTGTTGCGGATCCACTGGTGGGACGGGTTGAAGCGGCGCACTTGCCCCGCCATCGCCAAAACGCCCGTCTGCTCCTGCACACGGCAAATCTCTTCGCTGTCGGCAAGGGAATCCGCCATCGGAATTTCGATCAGCACCGGCTTGCCCGCTTTCATGCAGGCGATGGCCTGCTCGGCGTGCATCTGCGTTGGCGTCGCCAGAATGATCGCATCGACGTCTTCGCGCGCGATGCAGGCTTCAAGCGAGGTCGAGGCAAAGCCAATCCCGCGTTCGGCAGCCAAGGCATCGATCTTGGCCTGCGTCGGCCCCATCACGGCCGTGACAGTCACGCCGTCAATGTCGGCTAGCGCATCCAGATGCTTCGTTCCAAAGGCGCCATAGGCACCCGCGACGCAGATTCTCATTTTGCTACTCCCGGATATTCTCTGTTTGCCAGAATGATGTGGCCCACGGCCGTGTTGGAGGCGGGCACGTGGTAGTGGCGATGCACCTCGTCCACCTCGTCATCCAGCGCGCCGCGCATGATGTGCCACATGACCAGTTCAACCCCTTCGGAACCTGCCTCGCGCAGATACTCGACATGCGGTGTCTGCGACAGACCGACCGGATCTGACGTCAAGCGGTCCATGAATTGCGTGTCCCACTCCTTGTTGATCAGGCCCGCACGCTTGTATTGCAGCTGATGGCTCATGCCCCCGGTGCCGAAGATCACCACCTTCAGGTCTTCATCAAAGCTCTCCACCGCGCGGCGGATCGCCTTGCCCAGGTTGTAGCACCGGTTGCCTGTGGGGGCCGGGTATTGCACGACGTTCACGCACAGCGGGATGACGAGGCAGGGCCATTCGTCATCCACGCCCAAGTCGCCGAACATGAGCGAAAGCGGCACGGTCAGCCCGTGATCGACCTCCATCTCGTTCATGATGGTCATGTCGAATTCATCCAGTATCAGCGACTGCGCGACATGGCTTGCCATGACCTGATGATTCCTGACCACCGGTACCGGGCGCGGCCCCCAGCCCTCGTCAGCCGGCGCAAACTCGGCGGCGCATCCAAGTGCGAACGTCGGAATGAACGAGGCGTCAAACACGGTGCAGTGATCGTTGTAGACAAGAAAGACGACATCGGGTCTGGCGTCCTTGATCCATTCACGCGATTTCTCGAACCCCGCAAAGCAAGGCGCCCAATAGGGCTCGTCCGTTTTGCCCAGGTCCATTGCCACGCCAATGGCGGGCACGTGGGAGCACCCCACGCCTGCAGTGATGCGGGCCATCAGTTCTCTCCCTTATCGTCCCATTCGTGTTGATAGCGGTTCCCGTCGGGTGGCCTCCCGCCATCAACCATCATCTTGCGATAGGCCTCGTTGCCCATTCCGGTCATCAGGCCGGCCAGCTGCTGGAAGGTGATTCCGTCATTTGCGCCAAGCTTGCTTGTGTAGTAGATGTTTCCGCCCAGTTCGAGCAGCCGGTTCCAATCGCGATCGACCACCGCTTGCCGCTGTTCCGCCGTCATCGGATAGCGATCCAGGTAGGCCCCCTCATCGGCGTTGAATGCATCCCGGTTCCCTTGCAGCCGAAGCGAGATGCAAAACTGATTGAGGTGATAGCCCTCGCGCCCGCGATCGGCATCGAAGACAAGAGTGCCGGGAATGTCCTCGTAGTCCTTTTTCAAGGCCATGTACCATTCCTCCTTGCTGGCTGGAATCATCTCGGGTCGCAGTCCGGCCAGAATGCCATCACCTGACGTGTTCCGCAACGCGCGCAACCTCTGCGCCCGTCGCCTGACGGCGGCCCAGGTCGCCGCAGAGTGCGCTGAGCATGATGCCGTGTGCACGGTTCATGTCCTGGTCAAAGATGAAGGCGCATTCCGGACGAATGGCCCGTCCCCGGTTCGGCATGCCGAAGTGACGTGCGCCGACGGGGCCGCGGCTTCCTGGACGGGGTCGCGCGTGCCGACGGCGTCAGGCCGGTTTCTCGAAGGCGATGGCGTTCAGCATTTCAAGCACCTTCGCCTCGATGTTCCCTGCGTTCAGCGCTGCGGCGTCATACATTTCTCGCGGCGACGCCTGATCGATGAAGGCGTCCGGAAAGACCATGGAGCGGAATTTCAAGCCGGTATCGAACACGCCCTCCTCGGCGAGGAGCTGCGACACGTGGCTGCCGAACCCGCCGACTGAACCTTCCTCGACGGTCAACAGCGCCTCATGGGTCCCGACCAGGTCGAGAATCAGCTCGCGATCCAGCGGCTTGGCGAAACGGGCATCGGCAACCGTTGGGCTGATGCCCCGGTTTGCCGCCAGGACTTCCGCCGCGCCTTCCGCCTCGGCCAGCCTTGCTCCAAAGGAGAGGATTGCAACGCCGCTGCCCTCCCGGACAATGCGGCCCTTTCCGATCTCGAGTGGCTCGCCCCGCTCCGGCATCTCGACACCCCTGCCCTCGCCCCTGGGATAACGGAAGGCGATTGGCCCACTGTCGTGGGCCACGGCGGTTGCCACCATGTGCACGAGTTCAGCCTCGTCCGCAGCGGCCATCACGGTCATGTTCGGAAGGCAGGACAGGTAGGCGACGTCAAAGGCACCCGCATGTGTCGCCCCGTCGGCGCCCACGAGCCCGGCGCGATCGATGGCAAACCGCACGGGCAGGTTCTGGAGCGCCACGTCATGCACCACCTGGTCGTATCCGCGCTGGAGAAAGGTCGAATAGATTGCGCAGAACGGCTTCAGGCCGCCCGCCGCCATGCCGGCGGAAAACGTGACGCCATGCTGCTCGGCGATTCCAACATCGAAGCAGCGCTTGGGAAAGCGGTCGCCAAACAGGTTGAGGCCGGTTCCGTCAGGCATTGCCGCCGTGACCGCAACGATCCTGTCATCGCGCGTCGCCTCGTCCGTCAGCGCCTTGGCGAAGACGCTCGTGTAGGATGGCGCATTGGACCGGGACTTCTTTTGCTGGCCGGTCGCCACGTCGAACTTCGAGACGCCATGACCCCTGTCGCGGGCGTCTTCCGCAGGAGCGTATCCCTTGCCCTTCTTCGTGAGGGCGTGAATCAGGATCGGGCCGGTCGCGCGCATCTTGACGGTTCGCAGAATCGGGAGGAGCTGGTCGAGATCGTGCCCGTCAATCGGGCCAATATAGGAGAAGCCGAGTTCCTCGAAGAGGGTTCCGCCCACCACGCTGTGCTTGAGAACGTCCTTGGCCCGTTTCGCGCCTTCGCGGAATGGCTGCGGCAACAGGCTGACGGCGCTCGTGGCGGCAGACTTCAGCTCTTGGAACGGAACGCCCGCGTAGAGCCGCGTGAGGTAGGCGGACATCGCGCCGACCGGCGGCGCAATTGACATCTCGTTGTCGTTCAGGATGACAATCAGGCGCTTCTTGAGGTCGCCCGCGTTGTTCAACGCCTCATAGGCCATGCCTGCGCTGATCGCCCCGTCGCCGATGACCGCAATGGCGTCGCCGAGACCGCTCTCGCAGACTCCGCCCAGTTCGCGGGCGACCGTGAATCCCAAGGCCGCGGAAATCGAGGTCGAACTGTGCGCTGCTCCGAACGGATCGTAGGGGCTTTCGGTCCGCTTGGTGAAGCCCGACAATCCGTCCTTCTGCCTGAGCGTCCTGATCCGGTCGCGCCGATCGGTCAGGATCTTGTGTGGATAGCACTGGTGCGAAACGTCCCAGATGAGCTTGTCCTTCGGGGCGTCGAACACCGCGTGGAGCGCCACGGTCAGTTCGACAACGCCAAGGCCTGCACCAAGATGCCCGCCGGTTTCGCTGACCGCGCTGATCGTCTCCGCGCGCAGTTCATCCGCAAGCATCCTGAGCTCGCCGTCCGAAAGGCGCTTCAAGTCAGAAGGCAGGGAAATGGTGTCCAGAAGTGGTGTCTGCGGCCTGTTGCTCATGATGCCTCCGACCCTTCAAAACTCCCGTGAGATAACAAATCTTGCCGCTTCGCGCAAGGGTTCCGCCCGATCGCCGTATGCGGCAAGCGCGGCCATCGCCTCGTCCACCAGCTCCCGCGCCCTCTTGCGTGCGCCGGACAGGCCCAGATGGGACACGAACGTCGCCTTGCCCATTCCCTCGTCCTTCCTGAGGCGCTTGCCGGTCCTTGTTTCGTCCCCCGCAACGTCGAGAATGTCGTCGGCAATCTGAAAGGCGCGACCGAGGCATCTCGCAAAGCCCACCATGCGTGACGGATCCTTGCCCGCCAACACGGGACCTGCAGCACAGCTCCAGACGATGAGCGCTCCGGTCTTGCCGTCTTGCAGGCTTTCGATCTCGGACAGGGGCAGTGGCGTGTCAGCGGCTTCGGCTGCAATGTCCATCGCCTGGCCGCGGACCAGTTCACGCCCGCCGGCCTCGCGCGCAAGCGAAAGCGAGAGCGCCAGCTTCACTTCGGCCGGTGGCGGACCCAGTGCAACAAGCTCGAAGGCAAGCGCCTGCAAGGCATCGCCAACAAGGATTGCGGTAGCTTCGTCCCATTTGACGTGCACGGTAGGATGACCACGCCGCATGTCGTCGTTGTCCATTGCCGGCAGATCGTCATGTACGAGCGAATAGGCATGGACCGCCTCCACTGCCGCCGCCGCCCAGATCGCCGACTCGCCAGGGACGCCGTGAAGCGCGGCACTCTCCATGACCAGGAACCCCCGCAACCGCTTGCCGCCGTTCAAGGCATGACCCATGCCGTCGCGGATCATGCCTGCGGGGAATTTGGAAACAGCATCCTTCAGGCAAGCGTCGATCTCGCTTGCCCGCGCATTCATGCAGTCCACGAACGTCACTCGGCGTCAACCCTTTCGGTCCCGGTTGGCCGCCCTTCCGCATCAAGCGTGATCCGCGCGACCTTCTCCTCCGCTTCCGCCAGCTTCTTCTGGCAGTGCTCCTTCAGGGCGGCGCCGCGCTCGTAGAGCTTGACCGAGTCTTCCAGCGGCACTTCGCCCGCCTCCAGCATGCCGACAACCGATTCGAGTTCCTTCATCGCATCTTCAAAGCTCATCTTTTCCACGGGTGCGTCACTCATCCGAAATGTTCCCTCAATGCAATGACATGAGCCGCTGCGCTGGCGGCAAGTGCCTCAAGATCATAGCCGCCTTCCAGCGTCGAGACCACGCGGCCGCCGGCATGCGCCTCCGCGACCTCGCAGATCGCCGAGGTCACCCAAGCGAAGTCCTCTTCCGTCCAGTTGAGATTTGCCAGCGGATCCGATGCGTGCGCGTCAAATCCGGCCGAAATGATGACGAGTTCCGGCGCAAAGTCGTCGAGAGCGGGAAGAATGATGTCGCCCCAGGCTCGCCGCATCTCGTCACTGCCGGTCATCGGGGCGAGCGGCGCGTTCAGCACGTTGTCGTGGGCGCCGGTCTCGTGCGCTGCGCCGGTCCCGGGATAGAGCGGCATCTGGTGCGAGGACGCGAACAGGGTGCGCTCCTCGTTCCAGAGCAGATCCTGCGTGCCGTTGCCGTGATGAACGTCGAAATCAAGAACCGCGACTCGGCCAAGGCCATGTTCGTCGAGAGCGCGCTTCGCCGCGATGGCCGCCGTGCCGAAGAGGCAGAAGCCCATCGCGGTCTCCGTCTCGGCGTGATGGCCCGGAGGACGCATGGCGACAAAGGCGGTCCGCGCCTCGCCGGCGATCACGGCATCCACCGCCGCGTTGCAACCCCCGACGGCGTGAAGCGCGGCATCGAGCGAGCCCGGCGAAACATGCGTATCTGCATCCAGCGCCACGAACGACGACTCCGGAATCGCCGCCTCGATCCGGTCGACATACCGCGCCGGGTGGCATCGCTCGACCTCGGCGCGCGCGGCGCGCGGCGCATCGTTCCACTCCAGGCCTTCGAGTTCTGACAGCGCGGCGTGCACGGCTTCGGCTCTCGCCACGCGCTCGGGATGGCCGGGCGGAGTCACATGCATGAGCGCGGATTCGTGCCAGTAGATGCCAGTCATGTCCCATAGGTCGCAATTCGGGAACGAATGCGCAATCACAACTTCTCCGGACGGGGCAGGATTCTGCAATGCCAAGGACGGGCCATTCGCGGCATTTCGTGCCGTGCGACGAGCGCTCAGTCCGGAGCCAGCATGTATCCGGACCCTCGCACGGTCTGCAGATAGCGCGGCTGCCTGGGGTCAGCCTCGATCTTGCGGCGGAGCCGCGTGATCTGGACGTCGACGGCGCGCTCCTGGGCCTGGCCGCCGTCGCTGCCAATGTCCTCGACAAGCTTGCCGCGACTCAATGGCTGCCGCAGGCTGGACGAAAAGATCTTCATGAGACGCGATTCGGTCGCCGTCAGCCGAACCGGCCGATCGCCGTTCCACAGCGTTCCCTTCTCGACATCGTATCGGAGTTCGCCCAGCGACAGGAACTTCGGAGCGAGTTGCGCAGGTTCAGTTGGCGGCACGCGCCTGAGTATCGAGTTGATGCGAAGCAGAAGCTCCCTCGGCTCGAAAGGCTTCGCGAGATAGTCGTCCGCTCCCGCCCCGAGGCCGGCCAGCCGGTCTTCGATTTCGTTCTTCGCCGTCAACAACAGGACCGGAACGTCATGTCTTTCCCTGAGTCTCCGGCAGAAGCTCACGCCGTCTTCGCCCGGCATCATCACGTCCAGGACGATCAGGTCGAATTGGAGACCGCTCAGGATGCGATCGGCATGGTCCGCGTCGCGCGCGGCCGAAACGAGGAACCCGTGCCGAATCAGGTACTTTTGCAGCAAGCCGCGAATGCGCTCGTCGTCATCGACAATCAGGAGATGTGCGTCCGGATCCGTCATCGCTCTTGTCCTCTGTTCCTGCGCTCAATCACACCCTCACGGCAGCGGGCTGCGGTCCGGCCGGCACCGGAGAGGATGAACCCATTGAGAGACGGGTCGCGTTCACGGACCGTGCGCCAGGCAGCGCCAACACGCGTCGCGACCTCAGGGGCGTTTCCGTTGATCATGGTTCAGTTTCCTTGAACCGCGTATAGTGCCGCCGCATGTCGCCGTCCATCATGGCTTCGAGCACCCTGCGAAACCCGGCAACGGCCTCGGGCCCGGCCTGGCGAAAGGCTGTGCGCATGCGGTCGCGCTGGGCCGTCGACAGCTCGCGTTCCAGGTCCGCCCCGGCTTCTGTCAGGTAGAGATTGCGTTCCCGCCTGTCGCGTGTGCCCACCTCGCTCCGCACCAAGCCGTCGTCGATGAGCGTCCTCAACACCCGATTGAGCGACTGCTTGGTCACGCCCAGGATCGCGAGGAGATTGTTCACTGTGGTTCCCGGCGACCGGTTGATGAAATGGATCGCGCGGTGGTGGGCCCGTCCATAGCCCTGAACGGCAAGAATGCGATCCGGATCCGCCGTAAAGCCTCGATAGGCAAAGAACATTGCCTCAATGCCCTTCCTGATCTGGTCATCGGTCAGGAACAGCAGGGTTTCGTTGCCCGTCGACCCGGCGCTCTTTGCCATGAACAACCTCCGTGCCTCAAACACAATTTATGTCAGCCTTGTTGACATTCCAAGAGCCAACTGGTAGCGATTCTCGAATTTTCCGCAATTTTATGTCCGGTTCGGAACAATTCGCGCAACTTTTGCAAATGGGGAAGGCCAATGGCTGGATATGACGATCGCGACGGAATGATCTGGATGGACGGCAGGATGCAGCCGTGGCGAGATGCAAACGTGCATGTCCTGACCCACGCGCTGCACTACGCCTCCAGCGTGTTCGAGGGCGAGCGGGCCTACGGCGGCAAGATCTTCGAGAGCCGCAAGCATTCCGAGCGTCTGCATTTCTCGGCCAGGCAGCTCGACTTCGAGATCCCTTACAGCGTGGACGCGATCGAAGCCGCGAAGCTCGAGGTCCTGAAGGTCAACGGTCTGGGCGACGCCTACGTCCGCGCCGTCGCCTGGCGCGGCGCCGGCGAGGACATGGGCGTAGCCTCGGCGCGCAACCCGGTTCGGCTGGCCATCGCCGCCTGGGAATGGGGAAGCTATTACGGGGCCGCCAAGTTCAAGGGTGCCAAGCTCGACATCTCGGACTGGAAGCGGCCTTCTCCTGAAACGGCCCCCTTCCAGGCGAAGGCCGCGGGTCTCTACATGATCTGCACGATCTCGAAGCACAAGGCTGAGGCGAAGGGGTGCTCCGACGCCGTCATGTTCGACCATCGTGGATACGTGGCGGAAGCGACCGGGGCGAACATCTTCTTCGTCAAGGACGGCCAGGTGCACACACCAATGCCCGACTGCTTCCTGAACGGCATCACCCGGCAAACGGTCATCGGCATGCTGGAAGAGCGCCAGGTCAAGGTTCATGAACGCCACATCTTGCCGGAGGAGCTCGAGGGCTTCGAACAGTGCTGGCTGACCGGCACGGCGGCAGAGGTCACCCCGGTCGGCCAGATCGGCGACTACAACTTCGAAGTCGGCACCCTGACGCGCGACATTGCTGGAGGCTACGAAACGCTGGTCCGACAGTAGTGTCCCGGGACGGGGATGCCGTGCCGACGGTGCGTGGGCCGATGCGGCATGTCGTGGGTTCTATGCCGCGCCACTGATCGCCGTCGCATGGACGTCGAGGTCCGACGCCTTCATCTGGAGCCTTCGCGCGATGTCCTTCCAGCCGTCCAGTGCGGTGGAGACTTCATCGACAATGGCATTGGCCCGGGGCAGATCCAGCGCGAAACACGGTGCAGCGTGTCGGGCAAGATCCAGATCTGCGTCCGGGCCTTCCTCTGATATCCACGTCGTCGGTTCGCGCGCCTTTTCGGTCGGCGGCATCGGGTTCAGGTCATAGGCGGGCGAAAGGCGCCATTTGTTGTCCCGATCGTTGAGGAAACCGTGGTTGCGCAGGTGATCATCGAGATTGCTGACCATTGCGTTGAAGACGACCCGCCTCCACAGCTCTTGCAGGTCTTTGGTCGGCTCGCTCGAATACATCCTGACGACTTCTGCAATGTCCGTGTAGGCCGCGATGTCGCCGTCGCTGAGCCCAAGCAGGGTCATTGCAGAAATGAACGGGATCCTTCGGCCTTGGTGACGGTCGAACCGAGTTATCAGAAACACCGGCCGGGCGCATCCAGGAGTGTTGCCGCTGCAACATCGATGCCGGCGGTCGCAGCCAGTGTCATGGCCAGCACTTCGCCATGCGGAATGCTGCGATCATCGTCGTTCTTCGGAAACTTGGCGATCGCGAGGCGACCCTCATTGTCGATGACGGCGGACTTGGGTCGGGCACCACCACGTGGCGAACCCTCATTCAGCAGAAGCCTCAAGTCATCGGCGGTTTCGGTGTTTGACAGCACCGCATCGGCGGCATTGACGAGGGCGGGCAACCGGATCAAGGGAGGTCCGGTGTCAATTGAAGCACAAGCATTCAATTGGGAGAGTGCCGCAATGTGCGGGGCAGCTGTCATTTCAAACCCCGCCACCGTCAAATCCGAATTTCAACTGCCCCGCACATTGCGGTACTCTCCTTGATGGCAACGAGGATGCCTGCACGGATCATGTCTCGGCACTCGGGGGAAAGGCGCTTGTCGGCAAGGCGGTCGCACACGGATTGGGCTCCCGTCTGGCGACGCGCAAGACTGTTTCCAGATCCCCCGCTTCGCTTGGAAGAGACCAGATTCGGCCGTCTGAGGCCGCACTGCAGGTCCATGCCGAACGAAACGCCGGAGGAGGCGCTTGGGCAGGATGAGGGCGGCTTTGCCGTTGCCAGGATCGAAATGCGCGGTGCTTCGTGCCAAACGTGGGCGCCGGCCTCGGCCATGGTCGGTCGAACGAGCTGGGCGTTCGGAGAACCCGGATGGCGGAGACAGCGGCGGGGTCGGCCTGCGCGGTTTGCAAAACACCGCACCCGGTGTTACAATAGGAGCCATGAAGGCGGTGACTGGCGAGGTCCGGGCTGCAGGCGTTCAAGACCAAGGCGTTCGCCCGGTTCGCCGATCGCGAGGGGCTGGAGGATGCGACGCTGTGCGAAGCGATCCGGCGCGCCGGAGAAGGGTTGATCGACGCAGACCTCGGCGGTGGCGTCATCAAGCAGCGCATCGCTCGCAAGGGTGGCGGCCGGTCCGGGGGGTTCCGCACGATCGTGCTGTTTCGCCGGGGGGCGCTGGCGTTCTTCGTTTACGGGTTCGCCAAGAGCGATCGGGAGAACCTGCGTCGGGACGAGCTGATGACCTACCGGATGCTGGCCGACGAATATCTGTCGCTGAATGTGGCAGACATCGAGGCGGCGCGAGCCACGGGAACGATCATCGAGGTGAATTGCGATGACCAAGCAATACAGGAGTGAGGCGCTGGCGGCGGCGCACGAGGCCGCGCTCGGTCTGGCGGAGGCGGGCGTCATGTCGCAGCGGACCATGCGCAAGTTCGACGAGATGTGTCTCACACCGGTCGAGGAAATGACGCCGGAGGCGATCCGCGAGTTGCGGCTGCGCGAGCGTGCGAGCCAGGCGGTGTTCGCGCGCTACCTCAACGTGACGACGGGTCTGGTGAGCCAGTGGGAGCGCGGCGAGAAGCGCCCTCGCGGTGCGTCACTGAAGCTGCTGGCGCTGGTTGCGAAGAACGGGCTTGGGGCGGTGGCCTGACCGCTGCATACATCGTCTGGCTCGGGCAGAAGGGCGGAGCGGAAGCCTGTGAACACTCCGTCGCCTGAAGACGACGGCTTCTCGGCCAAGCTACGCGGCAACCCGCACGCTTCGCGACCGAAGGCCGGTTCCCGGCCCCTTGAGCTGTTGCAGCACGTTGCGGGCAGCGTTGACGTCGCGGTCAAGGA
>JAJEAC010000186.1 GCA_022824315.1 Silicimonas sp. | reverse complement strand
TTTGGAATCATTCCAAATCCATTGACAGCAGCGGTGTTCGGACGCATATCTATGTCCTGCCGGAGAAATGCCCATGTTCATACAGACCGAGTCCACTCCCAATCCCGCCACGCTCAAGTTCCTGCCCGGCCAGGCCGTGCTCGGAACGGGCACTGCGGATTTCCCGTCGCCCGACACGGCGGGTCCGTCGCCGCTTGCGCAAAGGATATTTGCCGTCAACGGGGTGACAGCCGTCTTTCTTGGCGCCGACTTCGTCACGGTGACCAAGGAGGGGACGCAGGAGTGGGATGTCCTGAAGGCGCCGGTTCTCGGCGCGATCATGGAGCATTTCCAGTCGGGCCAGCCGACCATGGAAAGCGCCGCAGCCGAGAGCGCTCACGCCGATCACGACGGCGAAAACGGGGAAATCGTCACCCAGATCAAGGAACTGCTCGACACCCGGGTGCGCCCCGCCGTTGCGCAGGACGGCGGCGACATCGTGTTTCACGGATTTGACCGGGGCGTGGTCTATCTCCACATGCAGGGTGCCTGCGCCGGATGCCCGTCCTCCACCCTGACGCTGAAGATGGGGATCGAGAACCTGCTTCGGCACTACATTCCGGAAGTCGTGGAGGTACGCCCTGTCGCGGCCTGAGCCCACGATCCTTGCATTCGACACGTCGGCCGCGCATTGCGCGGCCGCATTGCTGAAAGACGGCCGGATCGCGGCCTCAAGATACGAGGAAATGGCGCGCGGCCAAGCGGAAAGCCTCTTCCCGACTCTCGAAGAACTGATGGGCGATGCCAGCTTGGCCTGGCAGAACCTCGACGCCATCGGTGTCGGAGTCGGCCCCGGCAATTTCACTGGAATCCGCATTTCGGTCAGCGCTGCGCGAGGCCTTGCGCTGTCACTGGGCATTCCTGCCGTCGGGATCAGCACTTTCGAAGCAATCTTCCATATTGCAGGTCGCCCCTCGGGTCGGGTTGCCGTCTTCCTTCCAGCCCGAAAGGGCTCGGCATATTTCCAGATATTCGCGGGTGGCCAGCCCCAGGGTCCGGCATTCCTTGAGCCGGACGGATCGCCTCGCGACCCGCAATGGGCCGAGGCGGTGAATGCTGTCGCCGGACCCGGAAAAGATGGCGCTTGCCATAAGATTGCGATCGAACTCGGCCGGGCTGGCAAGGGGCCTGCGCCTGAGGAGCTTGTGGTCGACGGCCTGAACGCGCAGGCAAGAGCAATCTGCGCCATCGCCGCAGAGCGCTTCGGGTCACGGAACGAGCGCCCGAAACCCCTGTACGTTCGCCCTGTCAATGCCGCCCCGGCCCATGGTCCGCCACCGGTCTTGCTGCCGTGACTCCCAAGGCACTTGCCGCCCTCCATGCACGCTCAATGGACGTTCCGGGCCCGTGGGGCGATCGCGACGTCTCCGACCTGCTGGCGAGCCCCGGCGTGTTCCGCGCGAAGCCGCACCACGACTCTTGGAGGATGCGCGGGAATGGTCCTGACGAGGCATCCTTGCGGTTCCATGCCTTCGCGCTTGGGCGCGTCGCCGCGGACGAGGCCGAACTCCTCAAGATCGCGGCAGATCCCGGGCACCGACGCCAGGGCATTGGCAGCGCCTCGCAGCCTTCGAGGCGGAGGCGAAATCGCGGGGCGCGGTGCGACCCTTCCTTGAAGTGGCGGCGACAAACGAAGCCGCCCGCCGCCTCTACCTAGTCTCGGGATGGACCAGGCACGGATGCCGCGAAGCCTACTTTCGCACGCCGACCGGGCACGTCGATGCCATCCTGATGAACAGGTGCCTCGTCGAAATGTGATGCCGGGTTCCGTCCCGGCGCTGATTCCCGCGTCAAGACGCCTATTGACCCTTCCCGCCCTGTGTTGCCTAAATCGGGCATCCAGCGGATGCCGGTGACTCGACCTCCGGCGTCGGCGCACTGAATGCAACTAGGAGAATCTCGACATGACCTTCATGCAAAAAACGCTCGGCGGTGTGGCCGCCCTGGCAATCGGAGCCACGGCCTGCCTTGCGGAACCGGCCCTGATGTACGATCTTGGCGGAAAGTTCGACAAGTCGTTCAACGAGGCCGCCTACAACGGCGCGAAGCGCTGGGCCGAGGAAACCGGAAATTCCTACCGCGAAATCGAGGTGACGGCCGAGGCGCAGCGCGTCCAGTTCGCCACGCGATTGGCGGAGGCCGGGTTCAATCCCGTCGTCGTGCTCGGATTCCAGAACGCGGCAACCCTGGAGGAAGTCGCGCCCAAGTATCCTGACACGTCATTCGTGCTGGTCGACATGGTGGTCGACTTGCCGAACGTGCGCTCTGTCATCTTCCAGGAGCACGAGGGATCGTATCTCGTCGGCATGCTGGCCGCGATGGCGACCGAATCCGACACGGTCGGATTCATCGGTGGAATGGACGTGCCGCTCATTCGTCACTTCGGCTGCGGCTACGCTCAGGGCGCAAAGGCCGTGAATCCCGACATCACCGTCATCGCCAACATGACGGGCACGACGCCTGCGGCGTGGAACGATCCCGTCAAGGGCGGCGAACTGACCAAGGCGCAGATCAGCCAAGGGGCCGACGTGATCTACGCCGCGGCGGGCGGAACCGGCGTTGGCGTGCTTCAGGCGGCGGCTGATGCGGACGTGCTCTCGATCGGGGTCGACTCGAACCAGAACCATCTGCATCCGGGACAGGTGCTGACCTCGATGATCAAGCGCGTCGACAACGCCGTGTTCAACGCCTTCAGCGACGGGGCTGGCCTGGAGACCGGCATCGTTTCCATGGGCCTTCCCGACGACGGCGTGGGATACGCACTCGACGAGCACAATGCGCCCTTGGTTTCGGCCAAAATGAAGGCGGCCGTTGACGAAGCCCGGGAAAAAATCATCGCCGGCGAGATCCAGGTCGTCAGCTACTACGAAAATGACAGCTGCCCGGCGCACGACTTCTGATGAGCGCAGGCTCTGACAAGGCGGGGCGGCCGGACACGGTCGACCCGGCCATCGAGCTTCGGGGAATTTCCAAGTCCTTCGGCCACGTGCAGGCCAACAAGGACATCTCCATGCGCGTCATGCCTGGAACGATTCACGGCATCATCGGCGAGAACGGGGCCGGAAAGTCCACGTTGATGTCGATACTTTACGGGTTCTACAAGGCCGATGCGGGCGAGATTCTCGTCGGCGGCGAAAGGACCGACATTCCCGACAGCCAGGCCGCCATTGCCGCCGGAATCGGCATGGTGTTCCAGCATTTCAAGCTGGTCGAGAACTTCACCGTCCTGGAGAACGTCATACTCGGCGCGGAGGACGGAATAAGGCTCAAGCCGTCGCTTGCCAGGGCGCGGTCGCTGCTGACCGAACTGGCGCGCGAATACGAACTCAACGTGGATCCCGACGAGAAAATCGAGGATCTTTCGGTCGGCCACCAGCAACGGGTGGAAATCCTGAAGGCGCTGTACCGCCATGCCGACATCCTGATTCTCGACGAACCGACCGGCGTGCTGACACCGTCGGAGGCGGATCACCTGTTTCGCATCCTCAATGGACTCCGCGACGAGGGGAAGACCATCATCCTGATCACGCACAAGCTCCGCGAGATCATGGACGTGACCGACACGGTGAGCGTCATGCGTCGGGGCGAGATGACGGCTACCGTCAGGACATCCGGCACGAACCCGCAGGAACTGGCCGAACTGATGGTTGGCCGCAAGGTGCTGCTGCGCGTCGACAAGAAGCCGGCCGAGCCAGGCAGGAAGGTGCTCGAGATCGAGGACTTGCGGGTCGTGGACGACGATGGCGTCGAACGGCTGAAGGGCATCGACCTCGAACTGAGGCAGGGCGAGATTCTCGGCATTGCCGGGGTCGCCGGGAACGGGCAGTCCGAACTGCTCCAGGTGCTTGGCGGGTGCCGCAGCGCCACCGGCCGCATCCGTCTGAACGGCGAGGAGATCGATCCGGCCGATCATGCGCTGGACGGACAGGTCTGGCGCGGACGGGGCGTGTCGCACGTGCCGGAGGACCGGCAGCGCGAAGGGCTGATCCTGGATTTCTTTGCATGGGAGAACGTCGCCTTCGGCTACCACCACGCTCCGGAGTACCAGAAGTCGCGCTGGCTCATGGACAACGCCGCCATCCGGCGCGAGTCCGGCAAGAAGATGGAGCGTTTCGATGTCCGTCCGCCGATCCCGGAACTGGCGGCAAGGAACTTTTCGGGCGGAAACCAGCAGAAGATCGTGCTGGCGCGCGAGATCGAGCGCGATCCCGACGTGCTTCTGGTGGGCCAGCCGACCCGGGGCGTGGACATCGGCGCCATCGAGTTCATTCACCAGCGGATCGTCGAGCTTCGCGACCGGGGGAAGGCGATTCTCCTGCTTTCGGTTGAACTCGACGAGATCCTCTCGCTCGCCGACCGCATCGCGGTGATGTTCGACGGACGGATCATGGGCGAGCGGATGCCGGACCAGACCAGCGAGCACGAGCTTGGCCTTCTCATGGCGGGGATCACGGACACGGCGAGCGCGGCATGAAGAATGCGGCCACCAGATCAACTGCGCGTCGATCCGGATCGGCGGCATGTTGCGCGCGTCGACGGGTAGAGGAGCCTGACCGATGACCGTCCTGCCGAAATGGGCCGATGCGATCCTGATCCCGCTCCTGTCGATCCTGATCTCGTTCGTGATTTCCGGACTGGTGATCCTTTATCTCGGACTGAACCCGTTCGAGGCGCTGCGGCTCATGGTCACCGGAGCGCTCGGATCGAGCTACGGCTGGGGCTACACGCTGTTCTACACGACGAATTTCATCTTCACGGGCCTCTGCGCGGCGATCGCCTTTCACGCGAGGCTCTTCAACATCGGGGGCGAAGGCCAAGCCACCCTCGGGGGCCTGGGCGTGGCGCTGGTCTGCCTTGCGGTTCCCTGGCCGCACTGGACCCTGGCACTTCCGGCAGCGTTGATCGGCGGTGCGTTGTTCGGGGCCGCATGGGCCTTCATCCCCGCGTGGCTGCAGGCCAGGCGCGGCAGTCACATCGTCATCACGACGATCATGTTCAACTACATCGCGGCCGCCCTCATGGTCTACCTGCTGGTCGAGATCCTGAAACCGGAAGGGTCGATGGATCCGGCGACCCGTCGATTTGGTCCCGGTGCAGAACTGCCGCTCTTTTCGGACATCTTCGGCCTTGTCGGCATACCGTTTTCGTCGTCAGCGCCTGCCAACATCAGCTTTTTCATCGCGCTCCTCGCCTGCCTGCTGTTCTGGCTGCTGGTCTGGCGGACGCGGCTCGGCTACGAGATTCGCGCCTACGGCCACAGCGAAACCGCGGCCGACTACGCCGGCATTTCGCCCGCGCGCATGATCATCATCGCGATGATCGTCTCCGGCGCGCTGGCCGGCTGCATGGCGATCAACAGCGTCATGGCGACCGAACGCCTCGTACTCAACTCGGTCGAAGGGGCCGGATTCATCGGGCTTGCGGTCGCGCTGATGGGCCGATCGCATCCCGTCGGCGTGATCCTGGCCGCGCTGCTCTTCGGGTTCCTCTACCAGGGCGGCGGCGAACTCGCGCTCTGGGCCAACATACCACGGGAGCTCATCATCCTGATCCAGGGCCTGGTGATACTCTTCACCGGCGCACTGGACAACATGGTGCGCATGCCGCTTGAACGGATATTCCTCATGATCCGGCGGCCAGGAAAGCAGGGAGCCTGAGCGATGGATTTCCTGACGCTTCTTCAGGTCCTGGACACCAGCGTGAGGCTTGCCACGCCGCTCCTGTTTGCCTGCCTCGCCGGCCTGGTCTGCGAGCGCGCCGGGATCTTTGACATCGGGCTCGAAGGCAAGATGCTGGCATCGGCCTTCTTTTCGGCGGCGGTGGCCGCGATTTCCGGGTCCGTCTGGATCGGCCTGCTCGCCGGGGTCATGGCCTCGGTAGCGCTGGCGGGCGTGCACGGCCTCGCATCGATCACCTTCCGAGGCAACCAGCTGATATCCGGCGTGGCGATCAACTTTCTCGCATCGGGCCTGACAGTCCTGATCGCCCAGGACTGGTTTGGCCAGGGCGGCCGCACGCCGTCGCTCAGCGGCGGCGCGCGCTTCAACGAAATCAAGCTGCCCTTTGCCGACCTGCTGTCCGGCCTGCCCTACATCGGCCAAAGCTATGCCGAGCTGTTCTCGGGGCATTCGCTCCTCGTCTATGTCGGCTTCCTGACCGTGCCGCTGACCTGGTGGGTGATATTCCGGACGCGCTTTGGCCTGCGCCTGCGCGCGGCCGGCGAGAACCCGGAAGCCGTCGACACGGCCGGGGTCAACGTGATCAGGATCCGTTACACGGCAATCGCAATTTGCGGCCTGCTTTGCGGTCTGGCCGGGGTGTATCTCGCCACCGGGCTGCAGGCGGGATTCGTCAAGGAAATGTCCTCCGGGCGAGGGTTCATCGCGCTGGCCGCACTGATCTTTGCGAAATGGCGGCCTTGGTACGCCCTGTTTTCGTGCCTGCTCTTCGGCTTTTTCCAAGCGCTTTCGTTCCGGCCGGATGTCGTGAAGGCGGTGACGAGCCTGGACGTTCCCGGCCAGCTTCTGGACGCGCTTCCATACATCCTGACCGTTGTAATTCTGGCCGGTTTTGTCGGAAAAGCCATTCCTCCGCGCGCAGGCGGAGAACCGTACGTCAAGGAGAGTTGAGCGTCGCTTGACCGGAAGCTCGCCCGACTTGGGAAGGAACTGCCGCTGTCCCGGAAGCCCCTGGCTACACGCTTGGAGCCTCTCCCGCTTGGGGTGGCCGCAAGCGCACCATTTGCCATCACTCGACGAACCAATCGGAGCAATGCCGTCCCAGCGTGGGGTCTGGGCGGGAGATCGATAGAGATGCCTGAACCGTCGCAAATGCAATTCGGCGTTTATTCAGACCTAGGTGGCGTCCGGCAAAGCGACAATCGCCACTGGCTGCGCCTTCACGGAAGTGCGGCGGCAATTTATGGACGGGCGAAGTGACCGAAATGCGATCTTGCAGATTTTACAGAATATATGTATATTCTGCACAAGCGAAGGATCAGATCATGCAACAGATTCCTGAATTCAAGGCGAGCGATCTCACGCGTCACACAAGTGACCTTTTTGATGCGGCAATTCGGTCGCCGGTCGCTATCACCAAGCACCGCAAACCGAAGTTCGTCTTGATGAGCATGGATCATTATCAGCAACTCGCACGCGGCGGCACCCAGCAAGTTCACATCCTCGACGACATGGCCGACGACCTCAAGGCATTGATGATCGAAGGACTTGAACGGGATCTGAAACCCGATGCAGAATGAACCTGTGGCAGGCGAAGTCTTCTTGTACCCGTTCCTCTGGAAGCGAGAGCAGCTGGGAGGTGCAACCGAGGGCCGCAAGAAGCGACCAGTCTGCATCGCCGTCACGATTTCGAACCACGATGGTGAAGTCGTGGTGTTCATCTTGCCAATCACAATGCAGCCACCTCCACCGGAACGGAAATCTATTGAAGTCCCTCAGATCGAGTCGCAGCGGGTGGGTCTCCTGACCCATGTTCGAAAATGGGTCGTGCTTGACGAGGTCAATACGGATGTCGTTGATCGATCCTATGTCTGGGCCGATCGCAAACCCATCGGCACGTTCAGTTCCGCATTCACTTCAAAAATCCAGTCTAGCCTGTTGGCCCTTGCAAAATCTGGCGCGGCGTCTGTCGTTGATCGGACAAAATAGCGCACTGCCAACATTACTCCACCTGTTTCCCCGGATCCGCTTCGACATCAGCCATTTGTCCCGGAAACACTTGTCCGGGACGGCCCGATGCCCGGACCAGCGAGGCACTCATGTGTCCAACTCGCTTGATGTCTCATGCATCGGCGGAGTTCGCAATTTGCGGAGGAACATTCCAATTGTGCCCGGCGGACGGACTTACGACTCGCAGCGGCTGTCACTTGCCGCACCCATTGCTCTTGCTACAAGAACCAAACGCTTGACCACGAACTGGAGCGTGTCCACGTCTCCGGTGCCGCATCGGCAAGAGTCAACCTGCCTGGCCCGGACCGCAGGCTTGAACCGGTCTCCATCGCAAGCATCTTCCAGTCCGACACGCTGTTCGTGAAGACGGAAGTGAGCGAACATCCGTCTGCCGAAACACGCGGCTCTTGACTTGGAGTGTCACGCAAGATGCGCATCGGAACCCGGTCAACACGAGCAAATTCACGATTGCCCTCGCTTGGTTGGCCCGGGCCGCAACTCGGTCGCCGGTCGCCATCACCAGGCATCGCAAGCCAAAGTTCGTCTTGATGGGCATGGAACAATATCGACAACTCCCCTGCGGCGTCACCAGGCAAGTTCACGTGCTCGACGAGTTGGCAAACGACCTGAGGGCGTTGATGATCAAGGGACTTGAACGGGATCTGCTGCCCAATGACGATTGAAGCTGCACCTGGCGGAATCTTCCGCTATCCGTGCCTCTGGAAACGGGAGCAGCTGGCAGGTTCGTCCGTGGGCCACAAGAAGTGACCAATCTGCTTCGGTGCAGGCTGGAGGAGAAACAATGCCGAGACCGGACAAGGAACAACGCAAGGCGCGCAATGACGCCCGCTTCCGTGAGCGCGTGGAGCAGCGGAGAGCAGACGGCTCGGACGTTGTAGCGTACGCGCTGGCCAACAGTCGCGCATGCAAGTTCCTGACAAACGGCGAAAAGGAGGAACTGCGCGTCCGGCGGGCGGAACGCAAGGCGTGCCGGGATGCCAAGGTTGCGGCGGAGAGGCGACTGCATCGCGAGGTGGTCCGCTGCTGGAAGGATTTCGGCGCCGGACACCCGCCAGAGGAGATGTCGCTCCAGGATGACCGCTGTTGGGACGCCGCTGCGAGACGTTTGCGGGCGTGGGGTGACGACGAGGGCGCCGACCTGTGGAGGGATACAGGGTCGCATACGCCTGATGACGCGCATCCGCGAATGATGCGCCGTATCATGGAGGTGGCCGCCGCGCGTACCCCGGCGCAACGGGTCCGGCCCCGCCGCTGAACGCCCCCCTGCATGACAAATGGCTCAAAGACCTGAATTCGGGACGGGAGCGTCTACTCACGTCGTGATCGCACCGACACGTCCCGCATCGAGGGATAGGCTTCCGTCGGACCCGATTTCCGTAGCTCTTTCTCCGTCCAAGTCCTGATCCGGCATCGAACGCAGTTGCCCATTTTTTTGACCTTCGAGTCTTGGTGGGGCTAACCCGACCAACGACGCAATCGGATGCAGCTCTCAATGCCGATTGAATCCGCGTTGCAAGGGGAAGAGGTGGTGATTGCCATGGGCAGCTTGTCGGTTGTCCGCCTAGTGCTGCTGCGGAAACACTGAAACCGCCTGCGGAACTTGCAAGGCGACCTTGATCCAACGCCCGATGTCCTGAACGCATTGATCGCGAGTGATCTGCGCGAATGGGGAGGCCGGTGAGTGCAGGTCATTCCGGATGCGCATCCCAAGTCTGGACCAATCTTGACGACCCGCTGAAGAGCCGACGCGAGGCAGGGCCCTGCCGGTGCGGATACCGTTTTCGTCGGCCCAATCTGCCAGTTCGAATTCGGCCAGAAGGTGCACATTGGAACGTGGCCTGAGATGATGGCGCATCCGGACGGCTTGCCCGTCAAATTGACGAAGCAGGGTGGGTTCAGTGCAAGCCTGACCGCCGAAGCGGCCTTGTACACGGGCACGCTTGATCGTACCCACCTCGATCCAAATGTCCGAATGATTGCCGCGACTGCGCCGCACCGCGGGGAACATCGCAGCTTTGCAGTTTCCGTCGAGCGACTTCATGACGGCCCACCCCTTTGCCAGTCGGCCGAGGTCAGCCGCGCTGGACGACCGCTGACCGGGCTGCAGTTGCGCAGCATTGGCACTTTTGAGTCGCCTTGGCGTAGTCGGCTTTACGCTACGGCGCTCAGTCCGTATTTCTCCACCAGCGTCAAGAGCTTGAGCGGCGCGCCCCCGGGTTCTTCTCCCCCCGCTCCCACTGGCTCACGAGGCCAGGCGTTACGTTCAGGTATCTCGCGAACACTTTTTGGCTCGCGCTTTCGCGCTTGCGGAGTTCACGGACTTCCTTCGCATTGGTTTTCTTGATTGGCGCAAGACACGCCTCGTCGAACTCCTTCATGGTGTGCTTGGGCAAAAGGTACGCATCGAACAAGCCCTGTGCAGTCTCATGAGCGACCGCCGGCTTCTCCGTTCTGTACTGCTTTGTCATGACATATGGTCTCGATTAGCTCATTTGATTCCAGCGCCTTCGCAAGGGCTTGCAGGTCCATTGCCTGAAAGACGCTCGCAAGTTTGCGAAACATGGCACGTTCGTCTGCTCGAATGTTCTCCTTGTCACTCTTGGCAAAGCCGGCAAGACAGCGACCCCGTCTTTCCTGAACGAGAGTGGCACCCGGAACCCGCCAGCCTTTCCGCCATGCATCCTACCGATGCGTTGCTCGATCAGGCGACCTCCCAGATTGGCATCAATTCCTCCTTCTTCAGCGCGCCGCACCGCCTCACACAACTTCTCCTCTTCTGTCCCCTCACTCTTCGCTAGCCGGGCAAATGGCTTGGCCACCAAAACCTTCATATGAGTCCGTCCTGACTACTTGTCCTGCGACTCCGTGTCGTTGATTCGAAAATCGAGACTTGGGCAGCACTGAGCGCCACCCGGTCAACAATCGGTTCAGGCAAACTGACAAAATCAGCGGCACCAAGGCTTGCACCGGTCGCTGCCTGGCCCCTCACCGTGACGAATTCTCGGAGGCGAATGGCGAGAGACAGCGCCGTGTCGTTCCCGCCAAGCGCCTCATGGTCGACCCGAGCAACGGGCTTGCCGCGTTGGCGGCAATGCAACCCGGTTGCACTCTCTCGAGTTCGCCCGGCGCACTTGCTTCATGTGGTCGTTACCGTGGCCGGCAACGCTACGCCTTATCCGGTGCAAATGCGCCAAGCCTCTTAAGGGACCGGACCACTTTCAGGGGAGCGCTCCAGCCTCATCCTCGGGCACGGCAAGGCGGTCGCGCCGGCAATCAGGGACCTGAACCGGAACCCGCAACTCGTGCTTGACCGGCTCACGCTCAGCCGGAACGCCCGACCACGCACGAAGACTGCCGCGCAGCCCCGCAATCGGCCGCTCCAGACAAGGACGGCGGAATCCGCCAGGCAGCGCCATGCAGGCAGATCGGAATGTCTGCAATCAACCACAGAGCGGGCGGAGCCGGAGCGGAAACACGGAATCGTCACCGAAACAGCGGAACCCGATGCCGGATGAATTGCCGGCACGCAAGGAAAAAGTCAGCCGTGGCGATGACACAGAGACGTCTTCCGTGACTTCGTACTATCTGCTATGCAAGAAAATCGGAGGCCAAGGCCTTTGTTGCGATGGGAGGGGCTTGCATGGCCGAAGGTTCGTTCATTGATGTGACTGCCGCGGATGGCGGCACGTTCAAAGCTTACATGACAAAGCCAGAAAAGGGCTCGGGCCCCGGCCTGGTGCTTCTGCAAGAGATCTTCGGGATCAACGCCTACATGCGGTCGATGGCGGATCACTTCGCCGAAGAGGGCTATGTCGTGCTGGTGCCGGACCTCTTCTGGCGGATGGAGCCGGATGTGAACCTTGGTTACTCCGAGGAGGATTTCGGCAAGGCCTTCGGCTTCTACCAGCAATTCGACGTGGACCAGGGCATCAAGGATGTCGGCGACACGATTGCCCATATGCGCGGGATGGAAGAGGTCGCAGGCAAGGTCGGCGCGCTGGGCTACTGCCTGGGCGGAAAGCTCGCCTATCTGACGGCGGCGCGGACGGATGTGGACTGCGCGGTGTCCTACTACGGCGTTGCCATCGAGGAGAGCCTCGACGAGGGCAAGAACATCACCTGCCCGATGGTCTTCCATACCGCCGAACTCGACAAGTTCGCCCCGCCCGAGGCCGTCGCAAAGATCAAGGACGCCTTTGCCGACCGTCCCGATTTCGAGTTCTACGACTACGCGGGCGTCGACCACGCCTTTGCCACCCATGGCCGCGACTGCTTCGACAAACCCGCGACCATGATGGCCTATTCGCGCTCGCTGACGCTGCTGCGCAAGGTGCTGGGGCCGATCCATGACCTCAGCCACCTGTGGGACATGCACTGCTATTACGAGTTCGCCACCCGCGACGTTCATGAGACCATGAAGACAATGGTGGCCGAGCCTTACGTCAACCACATCCCGACCATGACGGGCGGGGTGGGCTACAAGCACCTGTCGCGATTTTACAAGCACCACTTCGTCGACGCCAACCCCGACGACACCAAGCTGATCCCGATTTCGCGCACGATCGGCACCGACCGTTTGGTCGACGAGATGCTCTTTTGCTTTACGCATGACCGTGAGATCGACTGGATGCTCCCGGGCGTCGCGCCGACGGGCAAGTATGTCGAAATCCCGCTTGTGGCGATCGTGAACTTCCGTGGCGACAAGCTCTATCACGAGCATATCTACTGGGATCAGGCCTCGGTGCTGGTGCAGATCGGCGTGCTTGATCCGGCGGGCCTGCCCGTGGCGGGCCAGGAGACCGCAAAGAAGCTGGTGGACGAGACCCTGCCTTCAAATGAACTGATGGCCAATTGGGCCTCAAGCGAAGGCAAGCCAATCTAAGCAATACAGAACATCAGGGAGACAAACATGAAAAAGCTGTTGGGCCTATTGGCCGGTACGGCGCTGGCGGCGAATGTCGCCTTTGCCGACGACTCCACGCTGACGATTGCCTATAACGTGTCGCTGCCGTCTTGGGACGCCACCGTGGGTGTCTCGGCGGTGAACCCCACGATCCAGTCGATCTACAAGTCGGTCTATGACCAGTACATCGACCAGAACCCGGATCTGACATTCCGTCCTGGGCTCCTGACCGAGTGGGGCTGGAACGAGGACCGCTCGAAGGTCTTCATGGAGGTGCGCGAGGGTGCGTCCTGGCATAACGGCGATCCGGTGACGCCAGCGGACGTTGTTTGGTCGCTGGAACGCGCAGGCAAGGAAGAGACCGGCAACCCGATCCAGTTCCTTTGGTCGACGCTTGGGAACTTCACCGTGGACGGCAACCGGATCGAGGCGGACGTGCTGCGCTTTGACCCCACGATCTTCAAGTGGATGGCGTTCCTGACCGCATATGTGTTGCCCAAGGACTATTACACCGAGGTCGGTGCGGAAGGTTTTGAAAAGGCCCCCATCGGCTCCGGCCCCTACATGGTCGACGAGTACGTGGCGAACTCTTTCGTGCGGCTTAAGCGCTATGATGAATACTGGGGCGGCGCGCCAGAGTTCGAGACGGTGATCTTCAAGTTCCTCCCCGACGCCTCTGCCCGCGTGGCCGAGGTCGAGACCGGCGCGTCCGACATCACGCTGGAGATCCCCTACGAGGAGTACGATCGCCTCGCGGCCAAGGACGGGCTCAACGGGGTTACCACGCCGGTTTCTGACATCGGCATGATCTTCATCAATGACGTGGGCGTGATGGAAGACGCAAATGTTCGCAAGGCCGCCGCCCATGCGATCAACAAGGACCTGATCGTGGACCGGCTCCTGCGCGGCTACGGCGTGCCAATCGACACGTTGCAGGCACCGGAATACGCGGCCTTCACGGCGGAGACGACCGTGGCTTATGACCCCGAAAAATCCAGGGAACTGCTGGCGGCGTCTGGCTATTCCACTGACAATCCGGTGAAGTTCAAGATCCAGACCACCCGCGGCTTCAAGCCCAAGGATTACGAGATGATCCAGGCGGTCACAGGTATGTGGAAGCGTGTAGGCATCGAGGCCGAAATCGAGGTCTATGAAATCGCCAAGCATTTCGATCTGCGGGCCCGCGACGCCTTGGCGCCGGCGGCCTTCTACAACTGGGGCAACTCCATCGGCGACCCTTCGACCTCGACCGGGTTCTCGATGTTCGGCCCCTCGCCGCATTCGACCTGGGACACCGAAGACGTGGACGCGATGATCGGGCCGCTCTGGGGCGAAGGCGACGAGGACGCCCGTATCGCAGGCTATCAAGAGGTGGATGCCTATATCGCCGAGAACGCGATGGTGATCCCGCTCTTGCAGTTCGTTCAGCCGATCATCTATCGCGACGGGCTGTCTGTGACGCCGCATGTGGCGAACTTCCTGCTGCCTCAGAACGTCAGCAGCAACTAAGCTCGCCTTCGTCCCGGGCCCGACCCTGGACCTCGCCAGACGAAACGTCGAGGTCCAGGATCAAGCCCGGGACAGGTGACTCTGCATTCTGAAATGGCCCGCCTGCTCGTTACGATCGGTTCGATCTTCCTGACGCTTCTGGGGGTGTCGGTGGTGATCTTCGTGATCTTGCGGCTGGTGCCCGGAGACCCGATCTCGATGATGCTGCCGCCGGGCGCAACGGACGAGGTGCGCGCCAATCTTGAGCGGCTCTACGGGCTCGACAAGTCAATTCCCGCACAATACGTGATCTGGCTGCGCAACGTGGCGTGGCTTGATTTCGGGATGTCGACGCAGTTCCGCTTGCCTGTGATGGAGATCATCCTCGACCGCCTGCCCGCCACGCTGGAACTGGTGCTGCTGGCGAGCCTCATCGCCCTGGTGCTGGCCTTCGCCTTCTCTATCCTGGCGGTCTGGCTGCAAGTGGACAGCGCGACACTGGCCATCGATGGGCTGGCCGGGCTGGCGCAAGCGATCCCCGATTTCCTCTGGGCGCTGATCTTCATCCTGGCGGTGACGCTCTTTGCGCCGATGATGCCCATCTCGGGCCGGTTCGACCCACGGACGGCACAGGATTTCACCACGAACTTCTACCTGTTGGAGGCGCTGGTCACGTTCCGCCTTGACGCTTTCGCGGAGCTCATGCGCCACGCGGTCCTGCCTGCGCTGGCTCTCGGCCTGCCTTTGGCGGCGGGCATCACCCGGGTGCTGAAAGGCGCGCTGGAAGAGGCAATGGCGCAGGACTATGTCATGCTCGCTCAGACCAAGGGCAAGAGCAGGCTTGCCATCGTCCTGGGCGAGGCCCTGCGCAACGCCATGATCCCAACCATCGCGCTCACCTCGGTGCAACTGACATTCCTCATCGGCGGCACCGTGCTTATCGAACGGCAGTTTTCGTGGCCCGGCATCGGCTCCACCGCGATTTCCGCGGTCATCAACCGCGACCTTCCGCTGATCCAGGGAATCGTGCTGGTCTTTGCGTTGATCTTCATCCTGATCAACCTGGCCAGCAATGAACTCTACCGTGCCGCCGATCCCCGTCTGAGGACGGCGCGATGAGCGGTGTCGAGAGTTTCTCCCTGGAGAAAGGTCGTGGAGGCGGCGGTACCGGGTTGGAGCGCTCGAACGAGAAGATCTCCCGCCTGCGGATGGTCTTTGGCTGCGCGGCAATCGGAGCGCTGCTGATCGCGGCGCTTTTCGCGCCCTTGATCGCGCCGCATGACCCCACGCTGGACGATCTCTTTCTGATCAACATGCCGCCCGCCTGGCTAAACGATGATCTGGCATATTTCGGCATCGAGAACGCCTGGGCCTATCCGCTGGGCACTGACAGCTTGGGGCGTGATGTGGCCTCGCGGCTGATCTACGGCGCACGATTGGCGGTGATCGTGGGCGTGTCGGTGGCCTGCCTCGCAGCGCTGGCAGGGGTGATCCTGGGCGCTTTGGCGGGGTTCTATGGCGGCTGGATCGACAATGTCATCAGCCGGATCGTGGATGTGTGGCTATCCTTCCCGCCCGTTTTGCTGTCGATCATCCTGGTGGCGATGCTGGGCACGACGCTGACATCGGTGATCATCGTGGTGGCGGTGATCGACTGGACGCGGTTTGCCCGCGTTGTGCGCGCCGACGTGCTGCAGCAACGCAGCCGAGACTATATCGATGCCGCCCGCATCACCGGCGGCAGCGACCTGTCGATCCTGATCCGAGAGGTGCTGCCCAACGTGCTGCCGCTGCTGGTCACGCTCTTCTTCTTCGAGATCGGCATCGCGGTCACGGTCGAGACAATCCTCAGCTTCGTCTCGCTCTCGGTATCCTCAGGCGCGGCGACTTGGGGCGACATGATTGCCGAGGGCCGCCGCGTCATCAACGAGGCGTGGTGGGTCATGGCATTCCCCGTGGGCGCGCTGGTGATCACGATCCTCGGGCTGAACGCGATGGGCGATGCGCTGCGGTTCTACCTCGACCCGGTGCTCCGCAAATGAGCTTGTTGCAGGTCGATAGCCTGTCGCTCGACCTGCGCGGTGACCCCGTATTGCGCGGGATCAACCTGACAATTGAGGCCTCTGAGATCGCGGGCGTCGTGGGCGAGAGCGGCGCCGGCAAGTCGATGTTGGGCAAGGCGATCTTGGGCGTCTTGCCCCGTGATGTCACCGTCACGGGTGGTTCGATCCGGCTTGGTGGAACGGACCTGCTGGCACTTCGTCCGCGCGCCCGCCGTGCCCTTCTGAAACGCGACATGGCGCTGATCCCGCAGGACCCGTTGAGCGCGCTCAACCCCTGCCGGACGATCTCTGCGCAGCTTGCAGAGGTGCTGCCCAAAGGCACGGCTGACGCCAAAACGGAAGTTATCCGCTGGCTTGACGCGGTGCGCATTCCTTCCGCGACCAAGGTGGCCAAATCCTTCCCGCATGTGCTCTCCGGCGGCATGCGCCAGCGTGCGCTCATCGCAGCGGCTTTCGCCTCGCGTCCCAAGCTCGTGATCGCCGACGAACCCACGACCGCACTGGATGTCACTGTACAGAAGGACATCCTGAACCTGATCCGGAAAATGCAGCGCGAAACCGGCGTGGGGCTGATGTTTGTCACTCATGACCTCTGCGTGGTGGCCAAGATCTGCCATTCCGTGACCGTGATGCATGGCGGGCGGGTGATCGAGCAGGCCGCCTGCACCGATCTCATCAACCGGCCCGCCCACGCCTATTCGCAAGCGCTCCTGGAGGCCACCCCGCGTCCCGATCAGGCAGGGCAGGGGCTCGAACCGGTGCCGACCGCCTTGATCGAACGCATGATTGCGGAGGCCGGCGATGGTTGAGCCGCTCTTGGAGGCACGAGGGCTCGGGGTCCGCCTGGGCATGCGCCGCCGCTTCCTGCGCAAGGATGACAAAGGCTATCCCATCCTGTCGAACATCAATTTCACGATGCAGCCAGGTGAGATCCTGGCGTTGGTGGGCGAGAGCGGCTCAGGCAAGACCACATTGGGCCGGGCCATCGCAGGGCTGACCCAGATCCAGGCCGGAAGCCTTCTGTTCCAAGGTCAACCCATCGTCGACCCGGGCAATGTTGCCACGATTCGCACCAAGGACCGTGCCTGGTACCCGCGCTGGCGGGCGTATCGCAAAGATATCCAGATGATCTTTCAGGATCCGCTGTCGTCGCTGAACCCGCGCCGCTCGATCGGGCAGTCGCTTGATGTGCCACTGCGGAATTTTGGCGCGGCGACCACCGTGGACGAACTGTTCGATCAGGTGGGACTTACGTCAGAGTTCAAGGGTCTCTACCCCCATCGCATCTCGGGCGGACAACGCCAGCGGGTGGGCATCGCGCGGGCGCTGGCGGGCGCGCCGAAGCTCATCATCGCCGACGAGGTTGTCTCGGGCCTTGATGTCTCCAATCAGGCGCGCATCCTTCGGTTGCTGCTGGACCTGCGCGACCAGCGGGGCCTTTCGGTCCTCTTCATCACTCATGATCTGGCCGTAGTACGCTCGCTCGCTGACCGGGTGTTGGTAATGCAGCACGGCAAGATCCGCGAAGACGGCCCCGTTGGGCGGGTGTTCGAATCTCCCAGCCACAGCTACACTCGGAAACTGCTGCGGGCCGCGCCGTCGCCGGAATTCGACCCCGATTGGCTCGCCGAAACCGTGAAAGGACCTTTTGCCATGGACATTGAGAACGCCACCGCCTTTGTTACCGGGGCCAATCGCGGCATCGGCGCTCGTTTCGTCGAGGCGCTCTTGTTGCGCGGCGCGGCAAAGGTCTATGCCGCTGCGCGAGATGTGGCGGCGCTGCCTGACGACCCCCGCGTGGTCAAGGTTGCGCTTGACATCACCGACGCAGAGGCGGTGGCCAGGGCCGCGACCGAAGCCGGCGATGTGACGCTCCTGATCAACAACGCCGGTTTCAACAGCAATACCGGCGCACTGAAGAACCCCTCCATGGAAGACGCCCGCCGCGAAATGGAGGTGAACTACTTCGGCACGCTTTCCATGATCCGCGCTTTCGCGCCAGTGCTCAAGGCCAACGGCGGTGGCGCGATTGTCAACATGCTGTCGATTCTCAGCCGGGTTGCACTTCCGATGATGGGCACGCTCTGTGCGTCGAAGGCAGCGAGCCTGAGCATGACTCAGGCAGTTCGGGCAGAGCTGAAGGCGCAAGGAACAAAAGTGTTCGCAGTCATGCCCGGTGCGGTGGACACCGACATGAGCAAGGACTTCCCGCCGCCCAAGCTCGATCCGGCGGATGTGGTGCGCGCCGCGCTCAACGGGCTGGAGACGGGCGACGAGGACGACATTTATCCCGGAGATATGGCGCAAGGATTGCGTGCAGGGCTGGAACACGACCCAAAGGAGGTAGAGGCAGAGTTGGCAAGCTACCTGCCTTAACGCCCTTGGCTTGTGACCTGCCCCCGAAACGTCCCTCGTTCCAATGCAGAGTTTGC